>PMOY01000281.1 GCA_003165655.1 Solirubrobacterales bacterium | reverse complement strand
ATGTGGCTGTGGATGGTCACGGCCGTCGCGGCAGCTCTGAGCGGGAGCGTGTTCGCTGCTCGGATCGCGTACCGGCTCACCGGGCCTTCCCCCGAGCGCCGGTACGCGCCGGTGGCAGCGGCGGCGTTTGCCGGTCTCGGGGTGCTGGGCATCGACGGCTACTCGCATCTGATCCTGATCGCGAATTCCGATCCGATCATCGTCTCCCTATGCCTGGCGGCCATCGACGCGCATCTTTCGCGCCGTCCCCGCCTGGCATTCGTGCTCCTCGTACTGGCCTCGCTCGGACGCCCGGAGGCGTGGCCGTTCACGGCCTTGTACGCGCTCTGGGCATGGCGCGCGATTCCGTCGATGCGGGCGCTGGCCGTGGTCGGTCTCGCGGTCATTCCGGCGCTTTCGTTCGGCATCCCGGCGCTCACGTCGAGGTCCTGGCTGAGCGCGGCCAACCTTGACCTGAACTCCGTCAATGCTCTGCACGGGGACAAGATCTCCGGAGTGATCGGACGCTTCCTCGGCCTGTACGAGCTGCCGATGTGGCTGGCGGTGCTGTGCGCGCTCACACTCGCCCTCGCCCGGCGAGATCGCGCATCGCTGCTCCTCGCCGGGGCGGGGTTCCTGTGGGTGGCGGTCGAGATCGTGTTTGCCTTCCATGGGTTCTCCGCTGTCGCCCGCTATCTGATCGAGCCGGTCGCGGTCATGGTCGTGCTCGCGGGTGCCGCTGTCGGCTGGGTCCTCGCCGGCACCGCGCATTTTCCGCGCGTGGCAAGCTGGGCCGCGCTCGTGGCGGTCGTGGTCCTCGTCGCGGCGCTGGTCCCCACCGCGCGAATGCGAGCGCGGACCGCGCACGCCGAGATCAGCCAAGCACGCACTTTTGCCGCCCAGGACAACGCGCTGGAGGCCGCGATCGTTCGGGACGGTGGCGCCACACGCATCCGCTCGTGTGGCCAGCCGGTCACGGATGTCGGGCACCAGAGCGTCCTGGCGTGGGACACCGGCTTGAACGTCGGCAACGTCGGCTACAAGCCCGGGAGGTCGATCGATAGCGGCAAGCCGATCGTGCTCTTCACCGCGCGGCCGGACGGTTGGGAGGTGCGCCCGATCCACATGCTCGCCTCCGATCGCGCAACGTGCGCGCGTCTCAGGACGTTCGTGTCGTTCTCATCCTGATCACGCGTAAGCGAACCCTCATCGTTACGCGCACGACCCCCTAACGCTCCCCTGGCAGCTTCCGCGGATACTGCGACACGGGTTGCCCCAGGTCAAGTGCGGTCGAGACGATGCGACCCTGCTCTCGCGCGTGGGCGATCGGATAGCCCTCTCCCGAGGCGGCGCGCTCGGGCCGACCGATGTAACCGAAGTGAATCTCGTCCGGGAGCACCTGGAGCAGCCGCGGGGCCATGTAGGTGCGGGCACCCATGTTGCGTGGCTCCTCCTGGACCCACACGAGCTCCGTGAGGTTCGGGTAGCCGGCCAGGAGCTTGAGGATCTCGCCCTGCGGGAACGGGTACATCAGCTCGATCCGTCCGATCGCCACACCGGGGTTCTCCTCCCGCGCCGGGTGGGCAGTGAGGTCGTAGTAGATCTTTCCCGAGCACAGCACGACGCGGGTCACCTGATCGCGGTCGACGCCGGGCTCCGCGAGCACGGGCCGGAACTGCCCGCCGGCGAGCTCGTCGATGCTGCTCGCGGCCTGCGGTAGGCGCAGCAGGCTCTTCGGCGTCATCAGGAACAGCGGCCGCTGCTTGGCGACCCGCGCCTGACGGCGGAGGAGATGGAAGTACTGGGCGGGCGTCGTGCAGTTGGCGACGCGGATGTTGCCTTCCGCCGCCAGGGTCAGCCAGCGCTCGATCCTCGCCGAGGAGTGCTCGGGACCCGACCCCTCGTACCCGTGCGGGAGCAGAAGCGTGAGCCGCGAGGTCTGTCCCCACTTGGCCAGCCCCGAGGTGATGAACTGGTCGATGATCACCTGGGCGCTGTTGACGAAATCGCCGAACTGCGCCTCCCAGAGCACCAGAGTCTCGGGTCCCTCCTGGGCGTAGCCGTATTCGAACCCGAGACAGGCCATCTCCGACAGAGGAGAGTTGTGCAGCTCCATCGGCGCCAGCGCGCCGGGAAGGTGCTGGATCGGGGAGTGCTCGTGGCCGGTCCTGGCGTCGTGGAGTACCAAGTGACGCTGGCTGAAGGTGCCGCGCTCGGCGTCCTGGCCGGTCAGGCGGATCGGGATTCCCTCGGTCAGGAGCGACGCGAACGCGAGTGACTCGGCGTGGGCCCAGGTGATCCCACCCTGCGCTCCGAGCGCCTCACGGCGCTGGTCGAGCTGCTTGATGAGCTTCGGATGGACGGCGAAGCCGTCGGGAACGGAGAGCAGCTCCTCATTGAGCACTCGGAGGCGACTCTCGGACACGGCGGTCTGGACCTCGGGGGACGCGGTGCGGTCGAGCTGATACTCGCCGGTGTGGTGCTCGAGGTTCTTGGCCGCGGCGATCTGTGCCTTGAGCTTCTGGTGATCGTCGGTGAGGACCGCCCAGACCTCGTCGGTCATCGCCGTCGACTCCTCCTCGGTGACCACGCCCTGCTCGATCAGCTGCCGGGCATAGAGCTCGCGCGCCGGCGGGTGCGTCTTGATCAGCTGGTACATCTCCGGCTGCGTGTAGGCGGGCTCGTCGGCCTCGTTGTGGCCGAAGCGCCGGTAGCCGATCAGGTCGATGAGCACGTCGTGGCCGAACCGCTGGCGGAACTCGAAGGCCAGGCGGACGGCGGAGATGCACGCGGCGACATCGTCGGCGTTGACGTGGATGATCGGGACGTCGTAGCCCTTGGCGAGGTCAGACGCCCAGCGCGTCGAGCGGGCGTCGTCGGGGTCGGTGGTAAAGCCGATCTGGTTGTTCTGGATCAGGTGGATCGTCCCGCCGACCGTATAGCCGTCGAGCGCCTGCAGGTTGAACGTCTCGGCGACCACACCCTGGCCGGGGAAGGCGGCGTCGCCGTGCAGGATCACGTTGACGGCGGCGTTCGTGTCCAGGTGGGCATGGGGTCCCTGGCGGGTTGTCTGCGCCGCGCGGGTGGCACCGGCCGCGACCGGCGCGACGAACTCGAGATGACTCGGGTTCGACTCCAGGCGGACGATGACCGATTCGCCGTTCGAGACCTGGTAGGAGCCCAGGGCGCCGTGATGGTACTTGACGTCGCCGGTCCCTCCCTGCGGAATCGTCGTGATCGGATCGAGCGTCGAGCTGCCCTCGAACTCGGCGAAGATCGTGTCGTACCGACGACCGAGATTGTGTGCGAGGACGTTGAGGCGGCCCCGGTGGGCCATCCCGATCACCACTTCGCGTGCGCCCCGGCTTGCCGACAGCTGGATCGTCTCGTCGAGCATCGGCACCGTCATGTCGAGCCCCTCGACCGAGAACTGCTTCTGGCCGAGATAGGCCTTGTGCATGAAGCGCTCGAACGCGTCGACCTGAGTCAGCCGCCGCAGCAGGACCTTGCGCTCGTCGGTGCTCAGCGGCTGGCGAAATTCTCCTCCCTCGATCCGCTCGCGCAGCCACAGCCGCTGCTCGTGCGAGGCGATGTGCTCGATCTCGTAGGCGATTGGGCCGCAGTAGGTCTCGCGTAGGTGCGGCAGGGCGTCGGCGAGAGTCGCTCCGGGCACGTACATGCGCAGGATGTGCGCCGGGATCTTCGCCATCAGCTCGGGTGTCAGGCCGAGCGGCTCGGGGTCCAGCGCCGGGTCTCCCTCAGGGGCCGAGCCGAGCGGGTCGAGATGCGCAGCGAGGTGGCCGTGAGTCCGGTGCGCCTTGAGCAGCGACGTCCCCGCTTGGACGGCCTGGAGCAGCTCCTCGTCGGGCGGCGCCGCCGCAGTGCCCGAAGCAGGGGACGGCGCCGCCGCTGCCGCTGCTGCCGCGGCTGCGGGCGCGGGCGGCGGCGGGAGTCCGGGGAGCGCGACGCCGAGGTCGCCAAAGACGCGCTCGTAGAAGCTCTCCTCTCCCTGCAGGTAGGACTCGATCCGCGCCAGGAAGCGGCCGGACTCTGCGCCCTGGATGATCCGGTGGTCGTACGTCGAGGTCATCGTCATGACCTT
>PMOY01000296.1 GCA_003165655.1 Solirubrobacterales bacterium | reverse complement strand
TCGTCCGCGATCGCCAGCACGGTTGCGCGGACGCGCTCGTCGTCTGGTTCGAGGAAGCGCACGAGCGGGATCAACAGCGTCGAGGCGTCGAGCGCATCGGTCTCGTAGTGCTGGCGGAACACGCCGCGCTCCGAGACGCCGCGCTGCAAGATGTCGGCGTGGATCTCGTCGGCGATCGCGCCCCACTCCTTCGCCAGCGACACCTCGCCCTCGAGCTCCGCCAGCCGCGTCCCGCGGTCGAGCGCCACCCAGCACATGAGCTTCGAGGACACGTAGTGCTTGGGCTCGCCACGCGCCTCCCAGATCCCCTGGTCGGGGTCCTTCCACGCTTTGATCGCGCAGCGGACCTGATCCTGGAGCACCGGCCACAGGCGCTGGGGAACGTGGCCGCTCACCTTGGTGTGCAGGTAGACGGAATCGAGCACCGCGCCGAAAACGTCGTTCTGGCGCTGCTGGAAGGCGCCGTTGCCGACCCTGACCGGCACCGCTCCCTCGTACCCGTGCAGGTGGTCCAGCGAGCGCTCGGTCAGGTCGCATTCGCCGCCGACCGCGTACATGATCTGCAGCGCCCCGTCCGGACCCCGCTTGAGGTCGGCGACAAACTGCATGAAGTCGTCGGCCTCCCAGTCGAGGCCGATCGCATGCAGCCCCCACAGCGTGAACGTGGCGTCGCGCATCCAGCAGTAGCGATAGTCCCAGTTGCGTTCGCCGCCGGCGGTCTCCGGGAGCGAGGTCGTCAGCGCCGCGACCGTGGCGCCGGTGGGTGCGTAGGTGAGCCCCTTCAGCGTCAGCGCCGAGCGCTGCAGGTGCTCGCGCCAGCGGTGGTCGGGGAAGCGCCCGCCGGCGAGCCAGCTGCGCCAGTAGTGCCGGGTGATGTCGAGCCGCCGGTGGGCGTCCTCGCCGTCGCTCGGGCCGCCGAGCCCGTGCGTCCAGGCGAGCGCGACGAACCGACGCTCACCCTCCTTGAGGGTGTGACGGGCGCGGGCGCGCGTGCCCTCGATCCCGATCCGCAGATCGGAGATGAGCCGGAGCGTGGTCTCGCCGTCGGTCGCCTCGGCGATCCGCCAATCCTCCTCGATCATCGTCCACACCCCGGGGGTGAGCCCGTACCGGAACAGCGGCTCGCACACGGCCTCGACCTGGACCTCGCCCTGCACGCACTCGATCGTCCGAATGAGCATGTGGTCGGCGTCGAAGTCGGTCGGGGGACGGGTGTGCGAGCTCTCGTCCGCGTGCTCGTCGTGCCACGCCCCGATCGTCAGCGCGTCACGCACGACGATCCATCCCGAAGGCGTCATCCACGTTGTCTCGAGAATCATCGTCCCCGGCTCGTAGCGCCTGGTCCCTGGCACCGAGGTGCCGTAGGGCCCGAGCCGGAACCCCCCGGCCCGGCGGTCGAGCAGCGAGCCGAAGACGCTCGGCGAGTCGAACCGCGGGATGCACATCCACTCGACAGTGCCGTCGGGAGCGACGAGCGCCCCGGTGTGACAGTCCGAGAGGAACGCGTAGTCGCCGATCGGCGGGAACGGCGAAGCCCCGCTCAGCGGCGTGTCGGGCGGCGGCAGGGCGATCGTTGGGCTCATGGGCGCACGCACCGTACCAAGCGGGCGCCTGGCCGGCCGCGGGCTAATCGGGCACGAACAGGCGTCCGCGCATGTGCTCGTCGTTCTGTGGATTGAAGTCCCACAAGCCTTGGAGCTGCGCGCGTAGCTCATCGGGGAGGCGGTCGACGCCGTGGTGGTCGATCTCGACGAGGTTGCCGGCTGGGTCGCGAAGGTAGAGCTGGACAACGTCTCCGGGCAACTCCACGAGATGGTTGCCGAAAGCGTGGCGGTCAAGAGCACCGAGCCGCTCCGCGGCTCGGAAGACCGGTTCGATGTCGTCGACGGTAATCCCGAAGTGATGGTGGCTCGTTGGGTGCAGGTCCCGCTCGAAGAGGTGCAGCTGCGTGCGACCCAGCGCAAGCCACTGAACCGGGAGGCCGAAGTTCGGCGTCGGGATCGGCTCCGCATCGAGCAGCTTCCACATAGAAGTCCACCGACTCCCGCAAGTCGCGCGCGTTGACGCTGACGTGGTTGATCTGCATGCTCCGTCGCCTTGGTCCTCGATCACTCCGAGCGATCGGCTCCGAGCCCTATCCTACGCGGCCCCGTACCGGAGGAGAGACCCAATGTCAGAGATCGTCGTCGTCGGATCCTTTACCGCCCAGCCCGGCAAGCAGGCCGAGGCTGCGGAGGCCTTCAAAGCCCTGATGGAGCCGACGCACCGAGAGGACGGATGCATCCTCTACGCGCTGCACCAGGGCTCCGACGACCCGCGCCGCCTCGCCTTTGTTGAGCGCTGGACCTCGCGCGAGTCACTCGAGGCTCACCTCGCCAGCCCACACGTCCAGAAGATTCTCGCTCGAGCCCCGGACCTCTTCGGCGACGGCGGCGATATCGTCGTGTACGAGCCGCTGACCGGCGGGGAACCGAAGAAGGGCTCGATCGCCGCGCACGCCGCCGGCTGAGACCCCGGGCCCGACGCCTCGCGGCGACCGCTCGCGCAGTACGGCGCCGGCGGCCACACCTAGGGCTCGAGCGGGCGGGCCGGTGCGTCCGCCCACCCGCAGCGCGGCGCCTGCTACGCCTACGTATCCGACGTGAAGTTCGGCAGCCCCAAGCTCTGGAGCCAGTCATTGACCGTGATGTTCAGACGTGTGAATTCGCCCGTGAAGATGAGCACCCCCATCGAGATCAGGACGAGCCCGCCGACGCCGATCACGATCGCGTAGTGGCGCTTGATCACCGTGAATGCTGCCGTTGCCTTCCCGAACGCAAGTCCGGTGATCAGGAAAGGCACACCCAATCCGGCGCAGTAGACCGCGAGCAGGAACGCGCCTCGGCCCGCCGAGCTCGTGCCGCCCGCAGCGGCGATGATCGCCCCGAGCGTCGGGCCCGTGCACGGCGTCCAGGCGAGCGCAAAAGCCGCGCCGGTGAGCACCGGCCCTCCGCGGCCGGCGCGCTCCATCAGCCCGCCCACGTGGTACTCGTGACTGAACCGGGGAACGATGGTCGCCACCACGAAGAGGACGCCCATCGCCACGACCAGCGCGCCGGAGACCTTCAGCGCCGTCGGTCCCTGGAGAGACGCCCGCAGCGCACGTTGGCCGATCAGGCCGAGCGTGATAAAGATCGCCGAGAAGCTGGCGATGAAGGCCAGCGTCGGCCCGAGCACCCGCCCCGCTCGGATCTGACCCGGCGCGACGCCTGCGACCGCCGAGATGTATCCCGGCACGAGCGGCAGGACGCACGGCGACAGGAACGAGATCAGCCCGGCGCCGAACGCCACCGGGATTCCGATGCCGGATGCGGTGTCCATCGCCCTACGAAATCCGCCCCTGCCCGCCGAACGGTTCGGTCAGGTCGCCGATCACGGGATCGACCAGCTCGCTCTCGCCCATCCGGCGGCCGCTCGCTCTCGCCCATCCGGCGGCCGCACCCATGTCGCTCGGCGGCACGCCGACCAGGCTCTCGCCGTAGGACCCGATCGCGGTGCGCACGGCGGAGGCGATGACGACGTCGGTCACGTAAGTCCTTTTCAATCGATGAACTGCGTGCCGAAGCGTAGCGGTGGTAGGTTGACGGCCGACGCAATGGCGACCGAGGTCCTCAACCTTCAGAACTTCATCGACGGGGAGCGGGCCGACCCCGTCGAGGGTCAGACTGAGCCCGTCCTGAATCCGGCGACGGCGGAGGTGATCGCGTACGCCCCGCTGTCGACCGCGGCCGACGTGGATCGCGCCGTCCGCGCTGCTCGCCGCGCGTTCGAGACCTGGGGCATGACCACGCCGGGGGAGCGCGCGAACGCGCTGCTGGCGCTCGCCGACGCGATCGAGGAGCACGCCGAGGAACTCGCGCAACTCGAGGCCGCCAACGCGGGCAAGCCGATCGGGGCGTTCAGAGACGACGAGATCCCCTTCATGGTCGACAACCTGCGGTTCTTCGCCGGCGCCGGGCGGTGCCTCGAGGGTCGCGCCGCGGGTGAGTACGTCAGCGGCTACACATCGATCATCCGTCGTGAGCCGGTGGGCGTGATCGGTCAGATCGCGCCCTGGAACTACCCGTTGATGATGGCCGTGTGGAAGATCGGCCCGGCGCTCGCCGCCGGAAACACAGTCGTCCTGAAGCCGGCCGAGACGACCCCGCTGACCACCCTGAGGCTCGCCGAGCTGGCCGCCGACATTCTTCCCAAGGGTGTCCTGAACGTGGTCACCGGGCACGGCGACCCGGCGGGACAAGCGCTCGTCACCCATCCCGACGTCGACATGGTGTCGATCACCGGCTCCGTCGAGACGGGCAAGTGGATCGCCCGCGCCGCGGCCGACACGGTCAAGCGCGTGCACCTCGAGCTCGGCGGCAAGGCGCCCGTGGTCGTGTTCGACGACGTCGACCTCGAGACGGCGCTCGAGACAATCGCCGGGACGGGTTACTACAACGCAGGCCAGGATTGCACGGCCGCAACCCGCGTGCTGGCCGGCTCGAAGGTCTACGACGATGTCGTCGCGGGCCTCGCCGAGCAGGCGGGCGGCTTAGTGCTCGGAGACACTCTCTCGCCGGATACGACCCTCGGCCCGCTCAACTCGGCCCGCCAGCGGGACCGCGTCGCGGGCTTCCTCGAGCGCCGGCCCGCCCACGCGGAGGTGGCGGCCGGAGGTCGGGCGCCCAGGCTCCCCGGGTTCTTCCTCGAGCCCACCGTCGTGGCCGGGCTGCACCAGGACGACGAGATGATCCAGCGCGAGATCTTCGGCCCGGTGATCACGGTGCAGCAGTTCTCGGACGAGGCGAACGCGATCGCGTGGGCCAACCAGACTCCATACGGTCTGGCCTCCTCGGTCTGGACTCGAGATGTCGGGCGGGCGATGCGCGTCGCGAACGCGCTGCGCTTCGGCTGCGTGTGGGTCAACGACCACATTCCACTTGCCTCCGAGATGCCCCACGGCGGCTACAAGCAGTCGGGCTACGGCAAGGACCTCAGCTCCTACGCACTCGAGGACTACACCGAGGTCAAGCACGTGATGATCAGCCTCGTTTAGGCGTAACTTCTCGCCGCTCCACGCGTTACAGTCATCTTAGGAGCCCTTCATGGAAGCCTCCGCCCTCCAAGCACCGGCAGGACTCGCACGAGCTCGGATCTCGGTCGGTGCACCGCTGCTGCGGCTGCGCTCCGACGAGCAGCTCCTGGCGCTGTTCCGGGCGGGAAACGACGATGCCTTCCGGGTCATCCACGACCGCTATCGCTCGCGCCTGTTCGCCTACACCAGGCAGATGCTGCCCGGCTGCAAGCAGGACGCCGAGGATGCGCTGCAGGACGTCTTCGTGCGCGCGTACTCGGGACTGCGGGCCAATCGCCGTCAGCTCGCGCTGCGGCCCTGGCTGTATCGGGTCGCACACAACCGCTGCGTCGATGAGCTCCGCCGCCCCGTCCCGCCGGCGCCGGAGGTGCTGCACCAGGTCGGCGCGCCGACGCACGACCCGATCGTGCAGGCCGAGCAGCGCGAGTCGCTGCGTCGGCTGATCGCCGACTTGCGCAGGCTTCCCGATCACCAGCGCTCAGCGCTGCTGATGCGCGAGCTCGGCGGGATGAGCTACGTCGACGTCGCCGCCGCGATGGATGTCTCCGTCCCGGCCGTGAGGTCGCTCCTGGTCAGAGCGCGCATCGGGCTCGCGCAGGCTGTGCAAGCGCGCGATACTGCCTGCATCGAGATCCGCGACGAGATGACGCTCGCACACGATCGCGGCGTCCGAGCGAGCGGCACCGTCCGCCGCCATCTCGCCGACTGCGATGGATGCCGTCACTTCCGGGGCCAGCTGCGTGGCAGCCGCCGCCAATTCGCCGCGCTCGCCCCCGCGCTCGGACCGATGGGGGTGCTCGCGAAGATGCTCGGGATCGGTGGTGGTGGTGCCGCGGGCGGCGGAGCCGGCGCAGCCGCCACAGGGGGCGCGACGGCGACGACCGGCGCGGCTGTCGGCGGCGGCACCGTGGCATCGGCCGGCACGCTCGCCGCCGGGGCGAGCCATGTCGCGACGCTGATCGCCGCCGCCGTCGTGACGGCCGGTGGAGCCGTCGCAATCCAGCACACGATCACGCCGCCGGTCAGTCAGCGACACGCCGTTCACGCACTGGCCGGCGGGGCTTCGAGCACGTCGCCCGTGGTCGCGCCCCTGCCCTATCAGAGCCAATCCTCCGCGGCGCCGGCGAACGCACCCGCGGCATCGACCGCGCCCGGGCAACCGTCGGCCGCCAAGCACGCGGGCGCCACGACGAGCGCAAGCGCGTCCCCATCGGCCGGCACGACCTCGATCTCTGGCGGCGACAACATCGTTCCGACGGCGGCCGCACCGGGCGAGACCACCGACTCGGGAGGGACGGCGACCGCCGGTACAACGCCAACAACGGGCACGACGACCCCGACCGGGACCGACGGAACGGGCACGAACGGGGCGGCCAACTCGACCGGAGCGGGGACCGCGACGGGAACCGCCAGTTCGACCGGCGACCCCTCGACGTCGGGCAGCGGCACGACCGGAACCGCGGACACGAGCCCCGGTGATTCCTCGTCCAGCGGGTCCGGCGACCCCACCGCCCCGAAGACGGGAGCGGGGACCACGACGGGGGCCACCACCGGCACCACGACGGGAACGACGTCGGGGACGACGACCGGCACCACAACGGGTCCGCCGACGGGGACGTGAGCTCGGACTTCCTGCCGATGCGCATCGGCGCGAGCCGCCGCGACGACCACCGCTAAGCCATCGACCGCTACCTCGAGAAGCTGGACCACGAGGAGCTGCTCGTACGCCGCGGCCGGCGCTCCGGCCTGTTCACGTTCGTGGCGGTCCACTCGACAGCCCGCGGACCAGCGCTCGGCGGTTGCCGAATGTGGGCCTACGACGACGCGCGCTCGGCGATGCGCGACGTGATGCGCCTCTCGCGAGCGATGACCTTCAAGGCGGCGGTCGCCGATCTTCAGCTCGGTGGTGGGAAGGGCGTGATCATGGTCCCGGTCGGGCGACGGCTGCCGTCCGAGCGCCGCTACAGAGCCCTGCTCGACTTCGCCGACACCGTCGAAGCGCTCGGCGGTCACTACATCACCGCCGAGGACGTCGGCACCTCGAGCCGCGACATGCGCGTGATCATGGAGGGAACCCGTCATGTTGTCGGTCTCTCGCGCGCGCAGGGTGGCTCCGGTGACCCCAGTCCATTCACCGCGCTCGGCGTGGTGATTGCGATCCGCGCGTGCTGCGAGCGGGTGTTCGGCTCGACGGACCTGCGCGACCGCAGCCTGTGCGTCGTCGGGCTCGGACACGTCGGCTCCAGGGTCGCCAAGCTCTGTGCCCGCGCGGGCGCGAAGCTCGCTGTCGCGGACGTCGATCCCGCCAAGCGCGCACTCGCCGATCAACTGGGAGCGCGCTGGGTGGCCCCGGAGCGGGCACTCGATGCCCCGTTCGACGTGCTCGTACCGTGCGCACTCGGCGGGATCCTCGACGACGAGACGGTGCCACGGCTGCAGTGCGCCATCGTTGCCGGGGCGGCCAACAACCAGCTCGCCGACGACGTGGTCGCAGATCTCCTCGCCGCCCGTGGAGTGCTGTGGGCGCCCGACTTCGTCGTCAACGCCGGCGGCCTGATCAACGTCGCGGAGGAACTCCACGGCTATGACCCCGCCGCGGTGCGTCGCCGCGTACGCGGGATCGCCGACACGCTGCGAAGGATCTTCGACGACGCGGACTCGATCGGCGCCACGCCGCTGACGGCTGCGATGGAGCTTGCCCGGCGACGTCTCGCCGGCGGGCATGCCGGCGACGGCGCTCCGACCCCCAGTGGCTGAGCGGCGTTCCGACCCCCACTGGGCCGAGCGGCGTTCCGACCCCCACTGGCTGAGCGGCGCTCCGACTCCACACGCCGACCGACCCGCCGGCGAGCGCGCAGCTAATGCGGCGCCGGCCAGCCTGCTGGACGCTCGGCGTCCGGTGGTAGGCGGCCTTCGTCGGCGAGCTTGTCCAGATGCGCAGCGAGCGTGACCGCGGCGGCGAAGCGAAGCGCCGCCGGGACATCGGCCCATGCTGCGTCCAACAGCTCATCCACGCTCCGCTTGCCCGCGGCGATCGCATCCAGCAGCCGCTGCTCACGCGCCGCGCGGTGCGCCAGATACCCGTCGAGCCTGGCCGCCGGGTCGTGAACGAGCGGTCCGTGTCCCGGACAGATGAGACCGAGTTCTCGCGCTCGTAGGCTACGGAGGCCGTCCAGGTAGGCGGCAAGAGCACCCGAGTCGGGCGCGATGAAGACGCTGCCCACGCCGAGAACCGTGTCACCGGTGAAGGCGATGTCCCCGAGCACGAAGGCGAAGTGGTCGGGCGCGTGCCCGGGTGTGGCCACCGCCTCTAACTGTCCAAGCATCTCGCCGGTGCTGAGCACGACATCGACAGCTCCCCGGCCCGCGGCCACCGGCGCGCCGGCGAAGTGCTCCCGGATGGCGGTTACCGCCTCGCTGTGATCAACATGGTCATGCGTGAGCGCGATGCCTGCGAGCCCTCCGCGACCTTCGAGCTCGGCGGTGAGCGCGTTCACGTGGGGCTCGAGCGCGGGTCCGGGGTCAATCAGCCACGCGGGGTTCCGTCCCACGATCCACGAGTTCGTGCCCGACAGAGTGAACGGCCCTGGATTGTCTGCGCGGAGGCCGATCACGTCGCGCTCCGGCACCTCGATCAGCGTCATCGGGTCAGGATGACACGCGTGCGCAGGTCCGCAGAACCCGACCGAGAACCCAGACATGCTTGGATCTCCATGTGGCATCGAGTCAGGAAACGCCGATCGCGGACGTTAGCGGTGCCGATGGGCTGACGGTCGCCGACCGTGACCAAGCGGCCCAGGCGGGCCGTAACCTGCGTAACGGCCTGATCTCGCTGGTCGTTCTCCTTGTGCTTGTGGTCGGCCTCGGTCTTGCCGTCCCGGGGCTCCGCGGTGTTGCTGACACGGTGACTGACATGCCGATCGGGCTGATCGCGGTCGCCGTCGGTCTCGAGATCCTCTCCTGCCTCGCCTACGTGGTGGCATTCCTGCAAGTGTTCGAGCGCGCTCCGATTCGCTGGGGCGCCCGTGTGGCGCTGAGCGAGCTGGCGTTCGGGACCGCCGTGTCGCTCGGCGGCGCCGGCAGCCTCGCCGTCGGCGCGTGGCTCCTACGCGAGCGCGGCGTTCCCACGGCACGGATCGCCGAGCGCTCGGCGGTGCTGTTCCTGCTGACCAGCGCCGTCAACGTGATCACGCTCGCGTTCGCGGGGTTCGCGCTCTGGCTGGGCGTGCTGCCCGGTCCGCGGAGCCCGCTCCTGAGTCTGGTTCCGGGTCTCGTTGGAATCGGCGTCTTCGCGTTCTTCCTGACGCTGCCGCGGATATCCGAGCACTACGCGAGGCGAAGGCCGCAGGGGCGCCTGAGAGTTCTGCTGATCGGGACCGCCGACAGCGTCCGTGCCACCCGCAAGCTCCTGTTCACCCCCGATTGGCGGCTGCTGGGGGCGTTCGGCTTCCTGTGGTTCGACATCGCCGTGCTGTGGGCTTGCTTCGACGCGGCCGGGCATGTCCCGCCGCTCGTGGTCATCGTGCTCGCTTACCAGATCGGCTATCTCTCAAACCTGATTCCGGTTCCCGGAAACATCGGCGTCCTCGACGGCAGCGTCGTGGGCATGTTTGTCCTCTACGGCGTCAGCGCGACGACAGCGACGGCCGCGACCGTCGTGTACCACGCAATCGCCCTGTGGGTTCCGGCGATGTGGGGAACGATCGCGTTCATCATCCTGCGCCGGACGATCAATCGCCCCATTACCCCACGCCCGTCGCGAGCGGAGCGCCGCCGGCTCCGCGCCGACCGCCGCGCCGAGCGATCGGGTCGAGCGCGCTAGGCTCGCCGCCCCGAGAGCCCGGCCCGGGCGGTGCCCCGCGGCGCGGGGTTTGGCTGCACGGCGGCGGTGGCTTGCGCCCGGGAGGTCGGCTCGCCACGAGCGGTGACTCACACCGGGCGGTGGGCGAGAACCTGATAGACGCCAGTGAAGCCGATCCGGAAGCCCTCCCGCGCGGCGCGCAGATAGAGGCGCCAGACGCGCATCCGCTCCGGCCCGGCGAGTAGCTCGGCCGCGGCCGCGTTGGCCTCGAGCCGCCGAGTCCAGTGGCCGAGCGTCGTCGCGTAATCCTCGCGAAATCCCTCGACAGTGTCGGTTTCCAGCCCGGCGCGCTCGAGGGCCGTCTGGATCCTCGAGAGATGGAGCGGCGCCGCATCGGGAAACACGTAACGCTCCGAGAACGGCCCGGCCTCGGGGTCGCCGTGACGCAGGCGGGCGATCCCATGATTGAGCAGTCGCCCGCCGGGAACGAGCAGCGCGGCAAGCCGCGAGGCGTAGGCGTCGATCTGCCGGCTGCCGACGTGCTCGACCATGCCGATCGAGGCAATGGCGTCGAACGATCCCGACGAGAGCTGACGCCAATCCATCACCTCGACGTCAACGCGGTCGGAGAGTCCTGCGGCCTCGACGTGCTCGCGCGCGAGCTGCGCCTGCGGCTCCGACAGTGTCACCGCCTTCACGTGCACGCCGTGCCGGCTGGCGGCATGGATCGCGAATGACCCCCAACCGCACCCGACGTCAAGGACGTGCTCGCCCTCGCGCAGGGCCAGCTTCTGGCACACGAGCTCGAGCTTGGTCTCCTGCGCCTCCTCGAGCGTTGTCGCGCCACGCGAAAAGATCGCACAGCTGTAGGTCATCGACCGGTCGAGGAACAGGGCGAAGAACTCGTTCGAGACGTCGTAATGGTGGCGCACCGCCCGCGCGTCACGACCCGGTGAGTGGCGCTCTCCCTGCGGCTTGAGCTCGATCGCGGGTGGGGAGGGCAACAGGCCGACCCCGTGCGCCTGGAGGGCCGCGAGCACCAGGCGGCGTCGCGCGGCGCCGTCCAGATGCGGCGGCTGCCAGGAGCGGAGCACCCGGATCGCGTCGTCGAGGTCCGAGACCGCGATCTCGCCGCTCACGTAGGCCCGACCGATCCCGAGCTGCCCCGGTGCGCGCAGCGCGTGGCCGAGTGCTCGCGGAGAGAGCACCGAGAGCACAGGACCGCCGCCCTCGGTCGACGGCGTCAGCACGCCGTCCCACCACGCGATCGAGAACGGCCGGTCGGGGAGCAGCTCCTCGAGCGTCGCCCGCAGCCGACCGGGGCGCGCAAGCATCGCCCGGCGCGCGGCAGCGCGACTCGGCCCCCGCGGCGCACCATTGCGACTAGGGGCTTTGAGGTCCTCGATCACGGACAGATGAGCGTTGCGTTCGGACACACGGCGGACAGGAGGGTAGCGGCCCTCGCTCGCGGAGGGCTGCTGATCGGCTCCCTCTGGGGCGCCCTGTTCGGCTTCCTCATCCATCGGATGGGAACGGACAGCACGATCCCTCAGCTACCTCGCCGTTCAAGCTCACCTCCACGACCTGCACCGCGACGCCCGACGCCAGCGCGGCTACGAAGCCCGCGTGCGCCAGATGGTGCGGCGCGCGCCACCCCGACAGGTCACGCACCGGACACACCACGTCCCCGTCGCCGGACACCACTGAGCAGACGCAATCAGCACCTCACGGACAATCGCGAGCGCGTCTCGGCACCCTTCGGACTCCGGGTCGAAGCCTCGGTATTTGCAGGGATTTCATCGGGGAGAAATCGAAGGGATCCTGACGTCCCGATCCCATACCCACTCTTCATGAGGACCGACTCTCCACGGAACCGCCTGCCGTAAAAGCCCTGCAAACAGCGAGGTTTCAATCGGGGCGCCCGGATTTGAAC
>PMOY01000111.1 GCA_003165655.1 Solirubrobacterales bacterium | reverse complement strand
TGAGTACCACCGCGAACTCGCCGAGTGAAGTCCGCTGGGGCAGGGAGTTGTTGGCCCCGTGTACCCGTCTCCAAACGACCTGGGCCTCGACCGTTGCGTCGACGATTCCGGCTTCGCGGGCGCGGAGGAGCCAGTCCAGCCCATCGGCGACACGGAGGCCGGTGGCAAACCGTCCGACGCGCTGGTAGGCCTCGCGGCGCATCAGTAGCGACCCGACGGTGTGGTGGGGACGTGACCGATCGAGGGGCACCGGCTCAGCGTCGACGCACCCGGCGAAGGTACGCCCGTGCCCGAAGACGAGATCGACGTCGGAGCGAGTGTGGAGAAGATCGATCCGCGCCTCGACACTCCGGGGAGTCAGCAGATCGTCGGCGTCAAGCGTCACCAACACCTCTGTACGGAGATGGTCGAGCGCATGGCTGCGGGCGGCGCCGATCCCGAGATGCTCGGTGCTGAACACCCGAACCGGTGGCCCGATCGCTGAAGCCACGGCCGCGCTCTGGTCCGCGGACCCGTCGTCGACGACGACCACCTCGGCTACCGGATGGGTCTGGGACAGGACGCTCTCGATGGCAGCGCCGAGGTAGCGCACCCCGTTGAAGACCGGGATCGCGACTCCCACCGAGAGAGGCCTAGGCATCCGTCCGAACCCGCCGGGCAGTGCGGAGCGCGGCGAGCACGTTGGCTCGATTGGCTCGGACGTCGGACGTGATGTTCCCCGCGTGCACCCGGTAGCGCAGGCACAGCTCGTCGATCTGCCCCATCCGGATGCCGGCGAGCTTGGCCCGCGCCAGCCACTGCATGTCGGAGCCCAACCGCAGCGACTCGTCGAACCGGCCAATCTCCTCGAGTACCTCCCGACGGGCCAGGCCCGTGCCCGGATGACCCTGGTAGGGGCCGGCGTCCCAGATCGGGTTCCAATGGGATGGCCGCGGCTCGCCCGGATTGACGAATGCCTCCGTCAGCCCCAGGACAAGTTGCAGCGACGGATTCGCTTCCAGAAACCCCACTTGTGAACCCAGCCGCGAATGCGGCATCACGTCATCGGCGTCGAAGATCGCCCAATACTCACCCGCGGCACGGGCGAGGCCAGCGTTGCGCGCCGCAGCCGGCCCGCCACGTGACCGCTGTCGCACCACCTGGACCCCCGGAAACCCTGCGGCAACCGCGGCGGTCCGATCCGCCGAGCCGTCGTCGACCACGATCAACTCCAGCGCCGAGTACGTCTGTGCCAGCACGCTCTCGATCGCCTCGCCGATGAACCCCTCCTCGTCGAGCGCCGGCATCACCACCGAGACGAGGCCGGTCTTCATGGCAGCGACAGCGCCCGGTCGAGCAGCTCATCGACCGCGCCTGCGATCTCGACCGAGGAGTCGCCAACATCCAACGCGAAGCACGGCACAGCCTGCACGAGCTCAGACAGCAGTGGCACGGCCGCGCCCCGGTCGGTCGGCATCAGAAACGCCGTGGTCGGTGCCCACGCCCGCAGGGCGGCAGCCGCACGTACGGGACGCCAGCGCGTGCCGCCGCCGGCGATCCGCGGCATTACCACCGCGCGCACCGGTAGCGAATCGCGAAGCGCACCCGGCATCAGCGCTTCGACATAGAGCACATCCTTGACGACGTCTCGGCGCAAGCGCGTGACGTCGTCACGCGCCCGAACGCAGACGGTCCCGTAGAGCGCGACCGCCTCGAAGGGCGAACCGGCCTGCAGGAGGAGGTAGTCGTCGGCGACAAACCCAAAGCCGCCGCGGAGCGCCGCGGTGGCGACGGTTGTCTTGCCGGCCAGGCGGGCGCCAACGAGCAGTACGCAGCCGCGCTCGTCGCCGACCGCAGCCGCATGCACGACTCGGCGCCGATCGCCACCCAGGGCCCGCAGCAGGGGCGGCCGCAGCGGTGCGGCGCGCTCCCACCACGCCAGCTTCTCCCGATCGTGACAACGCACGGTGATCGTGGCGTCGACTGGCCCCGGCCCGGCGTCGAGCCGGTGAGCGAGCGCGGGCAGGAGCGCTTCGGCGACCGGACGGTCGGTGAAGCGGACTCCAACGCGCACGTCGGCGAAGCGCAGCCGAGCCTCCACGCTCCCCTCCCCGCTCGGCGAATCGCGACGATGCGCCAATTCACTCAGCGGCACTCTGCGCTCGTCTCCGCTGCAACGACCGCCGCAGCACCTGCAGCAGGGCGACGTTCACCGCGTCGTGGTTTGCGCTGACGCTCCCGGAGTGGATCCGGCGGTGCAGGCACACCTCGTCGACTCGGCCTGCGACCACGCCGGCGTCCTTGGCGCGTGCGAGCCAGTCGACGTCCCCGGAAACCTTCATCCGTTCGTCGTACGGTCCCACCAGATCGAATACCCGACGCCGCGCCAGGGTCGTACTGGCACCGGCGGGAAAGGGGCCCTCGTCCCAGGCCGGGTTCCAGTGCGGCGGTGTGGCGTCGCCCGCCGTGACGAACGCCTCGGTGAGGCCCAAGACCATGCCCAGCGACGGATGCGCTTCGAGGAAGCCAACCTGTAAGGCCAGCCGATCCCGGGGCATTACGTCGTCAGCGTCGAAGATCGTCCAGTACGCGCCGTGAGCGACCTCGAGGCCGGCGTTGCGCGCCGCGGCCGGCCCGCCACGTGACCGCCGTCGCACCACCTGGACCCCCGGAAACCGTGCGGCAACCGCGGCGGTCCGATCCGCCGAGCCGTCGTCGACCACGATCAACTCCAGCGCCGAGTACGTCTGTGCGAATACGCTCTCGATCGCCTCCGCGATGTAGGCCTCCTCGTCGAAGGCCGGCATCACCACCGATACGAGCGGCGCCTCAGCCGGCGCTGGCATGCGGCCAGCCGCCCACCTCGTCGACTTCGTGCAGCGGGTCGACAAGCATAAACTCCTGCATGTCGGTGTATGCCTGCAGTACCGGCACGGCGAATTCGACCTGTCCGGCGGGTAGTCCACAGTCATCCGGCCGCTCGCCAACGTCGTTCTCAACCAGCAGTTCCTCGCGTATCAGTTCCTGTACGAGGCCGGAAAGCCCGAGCTCGATCTCAAGCGGATCACCCAGGTAGCGGTCCCTCGCGAGCGCCAACAGACTGGCAAGTGTCCGGCCGGTGGCGAGCAGCTGCCACGCCTCGGACCCGACGCCGTCGAGGCTGTAGTAGGTGCCCGTCCCGAGGTGGATGAGAATGGTCTCCCCGTCGATCGTCTCGTGGACGACGTGAGTTTGATTTGCGCTGACGCCAACCCCCATAGCTGCCACCAGCTTATAGTGCGCTGGGGGCCGATCGCAAGGACATGAGCAAATCGAGCGTTTCAGGTATCAGCCACGCTGAACCCGCGGTTTTGCGCCCTTTCTCCGCACGCTCGTACGCGCAGGGTTGTGCGACGGCATTCCGGACGGCGATGGACCGGATGGGAGTTACTACGCGGACCATATGCCTGGGCAAAACCCGGGTTCTGCTCCGCTTCGCGGGACCCACGCTGCTGCCGTTTGCCGCCCCGCTGGCTCACCAGTTTGGCCCCGGGCCGGCCGGACCCAATCCCGCCGGTCCGCCGGAGGCGCAGCTGACGATCGAGCTCTGGGACGCCGCAAGCACTGGTGTGCTCCCGCCGCCGTGGCCTCGCGACGAGGACGTCCCGGCCAAGGGCCAGGTCCGCCGCTACGCGGAGGCGGGCGTCTGGGTCCGGTTCAGCGGCGGCGTGCGACGTAGCGACGGGGCGTTCGCCGCGATGACCGTTTTCGATGAGCGCGCATCCGTGATCAGTTACTTCGTGAGCACGCCCGACTGGATTCCTTGGCACGAGCGATCGGCGCCGCTGCGGACGGCCCTTCAGTGGGGGCTGGCGGGGCCCGACCGGCTGCTCGTGCACGCCGGCGCCGTGGGCCGCGACGGGCGGTGCGTCCTGCTCGCCGGCCGCGCCGGCTCAGGCAAGTCAACGATGGCCGTCGCCGCGCTGCTCGCCGACTGTGACTTTCTCGGCGACGACTATCTGTTCGTCGCCCTCGGTGCACCGCATCCGGTGGCTCACTCCCTCCACGCGACCGCCAAGCTCGCCCCGGAGGCGCTCACGCTGCTCCCGGGACTGGCCGGCCATGCTGCGCTGCGGCTCCCTGCCGGCGCCGACAAGCATGTGCTCAACGTCGGAGCGATACGTCCTGACGGGCTGCGCCGATCGGCTCGGATCATGGCGATCGTCGTCCCGCAGGTCGAACCGCTGTCCGGACCCCGGGTAGGTCCGCGTCTCGGACGACGGGGACGCCCGCAAACATCGCCGGCCGCAGGCCTTGAACGGTGCTCGCCCGGCGCGGCGCTGCTCGCGCTGGCTGCGTCCACCGTTCTGCAGGCCCCGCAGCGTGACGCGGCCGAGCTCGGTCCGCTGGCCAAGCTGGTACGAAGCGTCCCGGCCTACCGGCTCGCCCTTTCCGAAACGGTGGCCCCGATCACCGGGGTGATCGACCAGCTCATCGGGCTGGAGGCGTGACGCTGACCCGTCACCTCCACCTGAGCGCCAGCGTGCGGCGAATGCTGGTCGTGAGCTTGCTGGCTGCCCTCGGCCAGGCCCTGCTGCTCGTCCCGATTCCCCTCGTGATCCGCCACGTGTTTGACTCAGATCTGCGCCGCGGGCATGCGGGGGGCGTGGTGGTCGGCGGCATCGTTGTGCTGGCTCTCTATCTGTGCGGCTCCGCGCTCGCGCTGGCGGGCCGCTACGCCGTGCTGGGGGCGACCAAACCGGCGATCGCTGGTCTCAGAAGCCAGCTGGTCGCGCACATCTACTCCCTCCCCAAGTCGTTTCACGACCGGGTCGACCCTCGCCAGTTGCACGCGACCATCGTGCAGGACTCCGAGCGGCTCGACGTGGTCGCCAATGCGGCGGTCGCGCAGATGCTTCCGGCGGCGGTGGTGAGCGTCGGCCTGTCCATCGTGGCGCTCGTGCTCAACCCCGTGCTCTTCGCCGTGCTGGCATGCGCGGTGCCCGTGATGGTGATCATCAAGCGCCGCTTCGGCGCGCGAGTGCGCGTGCGCACACGGACCTGGCAGGCTGCTTTCGACCGCTTCAGCGCGCTCATCCAGACGGCGTTGCGAGCGCGCACCCTCACCGAGGTGCGAGGGGCGGAGAAGATCGAGCTGGAGCAACTGGACGCGAGTGGCGAGTCGCTCAGCGAGGCGGGGCTGCAGATGGCCTGGCGCCAGAGCGGCATGAGCATTGCCCAGGGCTCGGTCCTCGCGATCGCCACGGTGCTGGTGCTCATGGTCGGCGGGAGCGCGGTGGCCCACGGTGACATGACCACGGGAGATCTGATCTCTTTCTACGCGGTCGTGCTGCTCCTCCAAGGTCAGGTCGGGACAGTCACCTCGTTCCTCCCCCTCGCGATATCCGGCCGGGAGTCACTCGAGCGCCTGAACGAGTTTCTCGACATCGCCGAGCCGACGCCGTACGCCGGGAGGGCGAGGATCAAGTTCCAGGGCAACATCGAGCTTCGTGGCGTCTCGTTCGCATATGGCGAGGAGCCGGTCCTGCGCGAGATCGACATCGCAATCGGGTCCGGTGAGAACCTGGTGATCCTTGGACCTAACGGGGCCGGCAAGAGCTCGCTCGCGAGTCTGATCCTGGGCCTCTACCGTCCGACCTCGGGGGAGATGCTCGCCGATGGCATCCCCTACGCCGAGCTTGATATCCGCGCCCTGCGCCGAGCGTTCGGCGTGTTGCTCCAGGAGCCGGTGATCCTGCCCGGAACGGTGGCGTACAACATCGGCTACGGCCGTCCGGACATCTCGCGAGCCGAGATCGAGCGGGCGGCCGCGCGGGCCGGCGCGGCGGACTTCATCGAACGGTTGCCGGGCGGTTTCGACGCTCATGTCGGAGTCGAGGGCGTGCTGCTCTCCGGGGGCCAGCGCCAGCGCGTCGCATTGGCTCGGGCACTGCTGGGCGAGCCGCGGCTACTTATCCTCGACGAGCCGACCAGCCATCTCGACAGCGGCGCGATCGCCGAGCTACCCAGAGCGCTCGCGGAGCTGCCGCGGCGGCCGACCGTGATCACGATCACCCACGACGAGTCGCTTGCGGCGGAAGCCGACCGCGTGTGTCACGTCCGTGACGGGAGGACCATTGCTAGCGCGCTCGCTGCGGTCACGGAACGCCCGGCATGAGACCCCATACTCGATTCCCGAGCGCGGACGAGAACGTGCTGCTGCGGGCCGCGCTGGTGAGCGGTCCACCGGCCACCGCAGCCTGGCACGAGTTCCGCGCCGGGCACCCTGGCATCGAGCACCTGGACGGCGACGCGTTTGCTCTGTTGCCGCGCCTGTTCATCAACCTCCACAAATCCAATCTCGAGGATCCGGCGATGGGCGTGATGCGGGGCATCTACCGACGGACCTGGTACGCCAGCCAGATGCTGCTGCACGCAGCGGCGCAGGCGGTCCTGGCGCTGCGGAGGGATGGTGTCAGGCCGATGCTGATCAGGGGAATCGCGCTTCTGGCCTCGCACCCTGAGGACATTGGCACGCGGCCGGTCAATGTGATCGACCTACTCATAGCCCCTCGCGAAAGAGGTCGGGCGCTCACTCGGCTGCGCGCGCTCGGGTGGGTTCGCCAGCCGCCCGGCTCGGCCGCCGAGAGGCTGCGCGCGTGGGACCGGGTCGACCTGATGCGGGGGCCGGAGCAGCGGCTGACGCTCCACCTCTCGACGGCCCTCATTCCTGAGCATGTTCGCGGCCTATGGCGGGAGACGGTCGTGACGACCGTTCGCGACGTGCAGACGCTCGCCCCGAGTTCGGCCGAACAGCTGCGGCTCGCGTGCGCCCCGACGCGGGCGAGATGGGCGCCCCCACCGCTGCGGTGGATCCCCGACGCGGCGCTGATCATCCGCTCCCCCGCGTCATCGATCGACCACCGTCGTCTGCGCGCCCGTGCCGAGCAGGGCGGCTCTGGCGCGGAGCTCGACGCAGCACTCGGATACCTCAAGGCGGAGTTCGGGCTTGGGCTGGCAAGCCGTGCGAGCGCCACCCCTCGTCCGGGCGCAACGCGGTCGATGATCGCCATCCCTCGAGGTCGGCTTGATCTCCGACGGGTCGAGAGCTTTCGCCGCCTCGCCCTCGAGGGAGCCTTGGCAGAGCTGATGCCCGCGCTCGAGGCAGGTGGCGTCCGGCCGTTGCTGATCAAGGGGGCGGCCTTCGCCTCGTGGTTGTATGACGATCCGCGCGAGCGGTCCTACGGCGACATCGATCTGCTGGTTGCGCCCGACCGGTTCGCGGCGGCGGAAGCGGTCCTATCGGAGCTCGGGTACGAGCCCTTACTAGACGCCATGCGTGACCGCGAACGGCCGGACCACACTACGGACTGGATGCGAACCGGGCTGCTCCCGCTCGTGGTCGAGCTCCATCACACTATGGTGCTGCTGCCCGGCGACCCGTCCCTGATCTGGCAGCGACTGTCGGAGGGGGCGCTGAGGCTCGAGCTCGGGGGCACCTCGGTCTCGGTGCCCACCGAGCCCGTGGCAGCGCTGATCGTCGGGCTGCATGCGGCCCAACACGGTCGTTCCCATGAGCGTTCGATGCGCGACCTTCACCTGGCCCTCGAGCGGGTCGACCATGACGCCTGGCGGGCGGCGGCTCGGCTGGCCGATTCCCTTGACGCGGCGGCCAACTTCGCGGCCGGCCTGCGGCTCGACCCCGCTGGAGAGGAGCTGTGCGGTCGCCTGGGTCTCACCAGCAGCGCGCCACGCCATGTCCGTCTTCGCGCCACCACCCCGCCCAGGACGGCGATGGGAATCGAGCAGCTAGTCACCACGCCCGGGGCATTGGCCCGCCTGCGGTTGCTCATCGAGGTGCTGGTCCCCTCACGGGCACGTCTGCTCGCCACGTCGCCGCTGGCCGGTCGCGGGAGCCTCGGACTGGCCTGCGCGTACCTGTGGCGGCCGCTCCAGCTCCTCAGGGCGCTGCCGCGCGGGCTCAGAGCGTGGTCAAGAGCTGCGTCTGATCAGTCCGGCGACGACACCAACATGTAGCGGCCGTGCCTACGTCGCGCTCTGGTCCCGACTGGATCGTGTCCAGTCCGACCAGTCCGTATCGCTCCTGTGCGGCCGGCACGCAGTTCAGCCTGCGTCTGTGGCTGTGACCTACGCGCCCTCCTCGAGGGTCTCGGGGAAGAGTCCGAGTCCCTCAGCCCGTGCAACATTGTGAAGGCGACGGTCCCACACCGCCATGATGAGATCTTCACGAGGAAGGACGAGCGCCGACGCGAGATGCAGCGCGTCGAGACTTCGCAGCTCGTGGGCGAGCGCGAGCTCGGTCGCACGCTCAACGAGGTCTTGGTCCACCCCGATCACACCGAACGCCGCCCATTCCTTCTGCCACGCCCAAACAGCTGACGGGATTCCCGCCAGGCCGACGGCGCGAGCTGTCTCAAGGTAGCCGACACGACACACGAACCAGCCGCCGGCGCGCCCCATCAACTCTCGAACGCGATCACTTCCGGGCCACGTAGCGCTTGACCAGCGCGCTGGCGTCGAGATCCAGGTTCAGCGCTCGGCGTCCCGTTCGCCGATGACAAGGTCGGACGCGCTGCGACGGGACGTCACCAGCCGCGGCGCCCGTATCGGTCGTGCAGACGCCGGAGGGCTCAGCCGCCCATCGGCGACGAGCGCTCGGACACGGTCATCGCGGACCGCGGCACCCGCCGGCACGATGTCCGCGATCACACGCCCTCGGACCGTGACCCGCACCTGCTCACCGCGCTCGACTGCTCGCAGCGTCTCGCTCAGCGAACGCTTCAAGTCGCGGACACCGATCTCACGCATGTGGTCATCCCCGTGACAACAACGGTGACAACATCCATCCCTTCCATCGCGTCCAATACGTCCAGCAAACCCAACGATTTGCACGATCTGGACGCTGCCACACGCATCCACGCGGCGCGAACGTGGTTGAGGGCCTTGTGGACTAATTGGTCCGTGGAGGTTCGAGTCCTCTCGGGCGCATAGGGAAAGCCCCGCACAGCGGGGCTTTTTTGTGGAGCCGCCGGCCGCGGCGCGAGCTGATTGCCCGAATGGGCGACGAGTCGGCTCCAGGTCCGTAGCGGCAGTGCCGGTCAGGCAGCGTGTGGGCTGCCGTGGTGCGTGTTGGTTCGTGAGCAGGATCCCGTCGGGCGGACCCCGACGGGATCGTTGCGCTGTGGGTCTTAGACGCCGCGGCCGGATCGACGGCGGTTAAACCGGAATCCGCCGGTCAGGAGCAGGATGACAACGACGATGAGAATGATTGTGAGCATGTTCACCTCCCGGGTCTCCGTTGGGCTGGTGTGCGCATTCGTGCCTCTAGGGCTTGGTTCTCTTGTCGCCGGTGACGGTGTCGGCGATCTTGTCGATGGCGTTCTTCGCGGAGCCTTTGGCTTGATCGACGCGTCCTTCGTTCTGCAGGTGTCGGTCTCCGGTTAGCGCGCCGGCGGCTTCCTTCACGCGACCTTTTGCCTTGTCGATGTGCTTGTCGGTCATGAACTCTCCTGATCGTGGGTAGGGGACAAAGTTGGGGGCGGGGGGCGAGCGCCGCGGCGGGCGCTAGCGGTACGTCCGACCGAGTAGCCGGGTGATCAGTCCGGCGACGAACAGGTAGACCACCACCGCGATGCCCCAGTTGACCGCGACAGCGGTCCGCGCGTTACGGAAGCTGAAGATCCCATCGAATGGGCCGGCGAGCGACCGGGCCCAGCTATGGACGTGATGCACGATGGTGTTGGTCGGATCCGCCTTCAGCAACACGAACAGAATCCCAGCGACGATGATCAGCACGATGATGCCGACCACGAAGTGAACGATGCGGGCGAGCACACCCGCGCCGGTGGAGATTCCTCGTCCGACGGTCCCGTCCCGCCTGCGTTGCCGGCGCGAGACTCTCGCCGGTTGGTCATCCGGATCGACTGCGGGAGCAGATTCTGCGGCTGTGGATGTGGACATGAGGGGAACCTCCTGTTGGTCTTCAGTCCCGTCCGAGCGAGGCCCGGCGGGGTCGCCGAAACCCCGAAAGGGGGCGGCGCCTTCTTATCAGCGCGCTCGTCGCGCGACCGCGGTGATCGACGTGAATAGAGCTCGCACAGGTCGAGCGGGAAAGCGTGGGTCTGGGAGCACCGCGACCTCCAGATCGCCCTGCACGGAAGCGAAAACTTCAGAAGTCAGATCATGTTGCCGGTCCACCGACCGACCACACAGTGATGCCCTCGAGCACCGAGTGTACTCCGCGCACCGCGATCCACAAGCGCCCAATCCGGACGCTCGCCGTCCGCGCTCGCGCAGTCAGGCGCAAACGTCCTCTAGCATCGGGCGCCATGCGGCGGATGGCCGGTTTCGGAACCTTGCTGGGTGCCCTGGTCGACGCGGGGGGGCTGGTCGGAGCGCTCATGATCGGGCTCGGTGCGATGCCGGCAACGGCGGCACCCGCGTCGCACGCCACGACCGCGGCGGTCGGGACCACGTCCGCAGCAGTGGTGCCCGACTTCGGCAACCCCCACGGCCACTTCTCTGTGCCGCCCGCCGGCCGCGCGGTCAATACCAGCCATCCCAACCATGTGATCGGCAACGGCAGGCCGGCCAGTTGCACGTCGTCCGCCGTGGTGCGCGACGTTGCCGCGGGCGGCATCATCACCTTCAACTGCGGGCCCGAGCCGGTCACCATCGTGATGACCGCGACCGCCAGCGTGATCAAGACCCAGCGCCTGGTCGTGCTGGACGGTCGCGGCCTGATCACCCTGAGCGGAGGCGGCAAGCGCCGAATCCTGTATTCGGACACCTGCGCAGGCACCTGGTCAAGCGATGACTGCGTCAACCAGCCATATCCGCAGGTCGTCGTGCAGAACATCACCTTCGAGGACGGCTACAGCGACGCACATCAGGCCACCTGCACGGCCAACATCCCGAGGTGCTGGTACGGCGGGGTCGACGCGGCGGGGCCATCTACGTCGAGGGTGGCCAGTTCAAGGCGGTCAACTCGCGGTTCGTCGCGAACCGCTGTTACACCTACGGCCCTGATCTCGGCGGGGGCGCGATCCGCGCTCTGGCCCAGTACGAGAACCGCCCCGTATACATCACCGACGACACGTTCAGCGGCGGCAGCTGCTCCAACGGCGGGGCACTGAGCAGCATCAGCGTCCAGTGGGACGTCCTCAACAGCGAGTTCACAAACAACACGGCCATCGGCTGGGGGGCCAACCCGGCCTCGAGCGGCACGCCGGGCGGCGGCAGTGGCGGCGCCATCTATCTCGACGGCCGGGACGACAACGTGCTGATCGCCGGCACGGTGATGGAGAGCAACAGCGCCAGAGAGGGCGGCGGCGCCGT
>PMOY01000333.1 GCA_003165655.1 Solirubrobacterales bacterium | reverse complement strand
CGGGCAATCGGTGAGCGCGGCGGTCCAGAGCAAGCTGTGGGCGACCTTACGCGCGGTTGCCGTCGACTCAGAGGCCAGAGAGCTGATCTCCGCGGGGCGGCTCGTCCGCGACTACGAGATCAGCGACCTCGGGCTCGGATTCGCACAGGCGCAGACGCCACGTGCATCCCCGGCCGAAGCGCCACCACCTCCTCGGTCTGACGCGGCCGCCGACGCAGCCCTCGCTCGCAAGATCCGCGGCGTCCGTCAGCGACTCGAGCGCTCGCGCGCTCGCGCGCTCGAGATAGAGCAGAAGCTCGAGGATGCGCGGCGAGATGTCGAGGACGCGCGGCGCGAAGCTGCGCGAGCCGCGTCGGTGCTCGATCGCGCGCAGGCCACCGCGGAGCAAGCGCGCGTCAGCGCGCAGGACACGACCGGGCGGGTCACCGAGCTCGAAGCGACGCTCCTGGAGCTCGAATCCCGCTCCCGGGCATGAGCTCCGTCCGCAACCTCGTCAATCTCAACGCCGTCCGCAAGGATTACGCGACCCGAACGGTGCTTCGCGAGATCACCCTCGGGGTCGCGGCCGGCGAGCGGATCGGCGTGGTCGGACGCAACGGCGAGGGCAAGTCGACCCTCCTGCGCCTGATCGCGGGTGCGGAGACACCCGCCGCGCTCACCGATTGCCCGGCGCCCACCAGCTGTCGCTCCGCATGCCGGGCGAGGTCCTTCACGAGCTGCCTCTCCTGGGCGGTGGCCCGGTCCAGTGGCTCGCGATCGCCGGCGGCGAGCAGACGCTCCTGGCCGTCTCGCAAGCGCTGCCCGGCCACGATCAGCTCGTCGACTCCCCGCGGATCGTCCCGGCTGACCTGGTTCAGCGCCCACGCCGCCACCGTCGGCTTGCGCAGCCGTGTGATCTCCTTGGCGCCTTCGCGATCTCCCTCGCTGCGCAACCGCTTGGCAAGGTCGTCCCTCGCAGCGGTGAACTGAGCCAGGGGCAGGCCGTGCAGCCGGTGGACCTCCGCCTCGCGCGTATCGGTGCTTGCCGCCATCGCAGGCAGACCTTAGAAGCTTCAGGTCGGGCAGCCCGCTCACGCTTGCGCCGAAGGGTGGGCAGCACGCAGCCAATCTCGACATCGATTCGCTGCGCGAGCCGCTCGGGCGCTCGCTGCGCGTTACTCAGCTAGCCTGCGTAAGCAATGGCGGACGCTGCCGAGCCCCAGGCGTTGCTGAAGCCGTTGACCGAAGCGGCGATCTTCCTTGTTCTCACGGCTGACGTCGGAGCCGAGGAGTACGTCAGAGACCTGCTCGCGGACCTCGCCGGTCTCACACGCTCGGTGGGCTTTCGCACCCCCGAAGGCGAGCTCAGCTGCGTGGTCGGGATCGGGTCTGCGCTGTGGGACCGGCTGTTCGACGGTGCGCGCCCGGCCGGGCTGCACGTCTTGCCCGAGTTCGTCGGCGCCAAGCACGCCGCCGTGTCGACGCCGGGTGACCTGCTGTTCCATATCCGCGCCGGTCACATGGACCTGTGCTTCGAGCTCGCAGGCCAGCTGGTGAACGGGTTGGCCGGCCGCGGCGTGGTCGTCGACGAGGTCCACGGCTTCAAGTACTTCGACCAGCGCGACCTCATGGGCTTCGTCGATGGAACCGAGAATCCGGGCGGCCGGGCGGCGATCGCCGCGACGACGATCGGCGACGAGGATCCCGACTTCGCGGGCGGCAGCTACGTTGTCGTGCAGAAGTACGTGCACGACTTGACGGCTTGGAACGCATTGCCGGTCGAGGAGCAGGAGCGGGTCATCGGGCGCACGAAGCTCGCGGATATCGAGCTACCCGACGATGTCAAGCCGGCGAACTCGCACGTCGCGCTGAACACGATCACCGACGAGAGCGGCGAAGAGCGACAGATCGTCCGCGACAACATGGCGTTCGGCAGGGTCGGCGACGGCGAGTTCGGCACCTACTTCATCGGCTATGCGGCCACCCCCGACGTGACCGAGCAGATGCTGAGGAACATGTTCATCGGCAAACCCGCGGGCAACTATGACCGGATACTCGACTTCTCGACCGCGGTGACCGGGTGCCTGTTCTTCGTGCCGAGCGCCGATTTCCTCGACGATCCGCCCGGTCCACCGGGGTCCGAGTCACGCGAGCCCGCGACGCCTGAGACCCGAGAAGCCCCGATCGATGAGTCGCTCGGTATCGGGAGCTTGAAATCGATCGACTCGCCACGGGCTCGAACCCGAGCGTGAGCAGCTGGGGGGCGCCGGTGCCCCGCCGCATCACGAGCCGTCCTCGCGTTGGAGCAGCATCATCGATCGGCCGGTGAGCCCGACCGCGTCGACCGCACCGAGGCTCGAGGGGTCGTGCCCGTTCGCGGTGTCGATCGGGACCGACCAATGCGCGGTGCGTACCCTCGCGGGCACGGTGAAGGACAGCGTTTCCCACCATCCGTTGACCATGAGCAGGAACGCGTCACCGGGGAGGACGACGGTCACCGCGCGGGCAAACGAGGCGCCCCAGTCCGCTGCCGTCATCGGGTTGCCGTCGGGGCGCAGCCACTCGAGGTCGGCCTCGCTGAAGAAGCGCCGACGGCGGAACACCGGGTGGCTCAGCCTCAGCCGGCACAGCTGGGCGACGAAGGCGGTCAGGTCTTCGTCGCCGCCGGCGGCGGACCAGTCGACCCAGCTCGTGGGGTTGTCCTGGCAGTAGGCGTTGTTATTCCCCCCCTGGGTGCGCCCTCGCTCGTCGCCGGCGAGCAGGAGCGGCATGCCTTCTGAGAGCAGCAGCGTGGCGAGTAGGTTGCGGCGCTGGCGGGCGCGCAGGCCAAGCACGTCGGGATCGTCGGTGTCGCCCTCGACGCCGCAGTTCCAGCTCCGGTTGTCGTCGGTGCCGTCGCGGTTGTCCTCGCCGTTGGCATCGTTGTGCTTGACGTCGTAAGACGTCAGATCCGCGAGCGTGAAGCCGTCGTGGACGGTGATGAGGTTGACCGACGCGGCCGGACGCCGGCGGCGCCCATAGAGGTCCGAGGATCCGGTCAGGCGGGTAGCGAAGTCGGCCAGCGTCCCGTCGGTTCCCCGCCAGAAATCGCGGACGGTGTCGCGGTAGCGCCCGTTCCACTCGCTCCACCCGGCTGGGAAGTCGCCGAGCTCATAGCCGCCGTAGCCGACGTCCCACGGCTCGGCGATCAGCTTGACCTGTGCGAGCACGGGATCCTGCCCGATGGTCTCGAGGAAGGAGCTGAACGGGGTGAACTCGCCTTCAGCCCGACCGAGGGCGGCTGCGAGGTCGAACCGGAAGCCGTCGACGTGCATCTCCTGCACCCAGTAGCGCAGCGCGTCCATGACGAGCCGCAGGCCCTCGGGGGAGTGCGAGTCGAGCGTGTTGCCGCAGCCCGTGTCGTCGACGTAGCGGCTGCGGTCGTCCTGCAGGCGGTAGTAGGCGCCGTTGTCCACACCCCGGAAGCACAGTGTCGGCCCCTGCTCGCTGCCCTCGGCGGTGTGGTTGAAGACGACGTCGAGGATCACCTCGAGGCCGGCGGCGTGCAGACCTCGAACCATCGCCTTGAACTCATCGACCTGCTCGCCACGATCACCGCTCGAGGCGTACTCGTTGTGCGGCGCGAAGAAGCCGATCGACTGGTAGCCCCAGTAGTTGCGCAGCCCGCGCGCGACGAGCGTCCCGTCGTGGACGAACTGGTGCACGGGAAGGAGCTCGACGGCGGTCACACCGAGCCGCTGGAGGTGCGCGATCGCGGCCGGGTGGGCGAGCCCGCGAAATGTCCCGCGCAGGCCTTCGGGGACGTCGGAATGGAGCTTCGTGAAGCCCTTGACGTGAAGCTCGTAGACGATCGAGTCCTCGAGCGGGATCGCCGGCCGTCGATCGCCGGCCCAGTCGAACGCGCTCGTGCACACCACCGAACGCGGGACGTAGGGCGCCGAGTCGGTCGGATCCTCGCCCGACACGGCGGGGTTCCACTGCACAGCTCCGGCGATCGCGCGTGCGTAGGGGTCGAGCAGCAGCTTGGCCGGGTTGCAGCGCAGGCCCGCGCCCGGGTCCCAGGGTCCGTGGACGCGAAAGCCGTAGCACGCGCCGTGCTCGAGTCGCTCGACATGACCGCGCCACACGTACCCGTCGTCCAGCTCGAGCTCGCGGCGAGACTCGCGGCCCGCATCGTCGAACAGGCACAGCTCGACCGCATCGGCCACGCTACTGAACAAGGCGACGCTGACCCCGTCGCCGTCCGCGTGCGCTCCCAGCGGCATGATGCTCATCTCATCCGGCCGCCTCCTGGCGCCGGTGGGACAGGCGGATGACCATGTCCGCCACCAGGCCGGTCCAGCCGGTCTGGTGCGAGGCGCCGAGGCCGCGGCCGTCGTCACCATGGAAGTACTCGTGGAAGAGCAGCGCATCGCCCCAGGTGGGGTCGGGTTCGGTCCGGTCCCCGAACACCGGCCGGCGGCCGCTGGGATCCGCGAGGAAGATGTCGACGAGGCGCTGCGCGAGCTCGATCGTGATCTCGTTCAGGGTGAGCTGCTCACCCGAGCTGCGCGGAAACTCGAAGGTGACGCGATCTCCAAAGTGACGCGCGAAGCGCTCGAGCGCCCCGATCACGAGATAGTTGACCGGGAACCAGACCGGTCCGCGCCAGTTCGAGTTGCCGCCGAAGAGCGGCGTCGTCGACTCAGCGGGCTCGTAGTCGACCGTTGCGACAACGCGTCCGCCCTGCCAGAACTCGAACGGGCGGTCCCGATACGCGGCAGACAGCGCCCGCAGCCCGTGCCGAGAGAGAAACTCGCCCTCGTCGGCGAGGCGCTCGAGGATCCGTGGCAGTCGATCGTCGCCGACCAGCGCCAGCATCGTCACCTCTCCGGTGCCGGCGGCGGGCTGGACGGCCGGCGCGTACTCGGGCCGCGCGCGCAGGAACTCACGCACCCGGTCGTTGAACTCCTTCAACTGCTCGGTCTCCTCGCCGGTGCCGAGGGCAACGGCGCAGAAGGGAATGAGCCCGGTCATCGAGCGCACTCGCACCGGCCATGCGCTGGCGTCCGAAGGCCGGCGCACCTGGTCGTAGTAGAAGCCGTCGGACTCGTCCCACAGCCCGCGGTCGTTGATCGCCTCCGCGATCAGCGCGTAGTGCTCGAAGAACTTGATCGCGACGTCCTCGTATGCGGGATCCTCCTTGGCGAGGACGATCGCGATCTCGAGCATGCTCAGGCAGTAGAGCGCCATCCAGCCCGTGCCGTCGGCCTGCTCGAGCACCAGCCCCTCAGGCAGCGGCGCCGAGCGATCGAACGGGCCGACGTTGTCCATCCCGAGGAAGCCGCCTCCGAACAGATGGTCGCCTTGTGGATCTTTGACGTTCGCCCACCAGGTGAAACCGAGCAGGAGCTTGTGAAATACCCGCGCGAGCCAGTCGTGGTCGCGCGCGCCGTCGTGCCGGAACACGGCCAGAGCGGCGAGGGCGTGCACCGGGGGATTGACGTCGCCGAGGTTCCACTCGTATGCCGGCAGCTGGCCGTTCGGGTGCATGTACCACTCGCGGGTGATCAGTCGCAGCTGCTCCTTGGCGAATTCCGGGTCGACGTGACTCAGCGTGATCGTGTGGAAGGCCAGGTCCCACGCCGCGTACCAGGGGTACTCCCACTTGTCGGGCATCGAGACGATGTCCTGGTTGTAGAGGTGGCGCCACCCGGCGTTGCGCCCGTGCCGCCGGGACGCCGGTGGCGACGGCTCGCCTGGATCGCCCTCGAGCCAGCGCTCGACGTCGTAGTTGTAGAACTGCTTGCTCCAGAGCATCCCGGCGAACGCCTGGCGCATCACGAGCGCCTCGTCGGCGGTGGCCGCGGGCGCGAGCGACGCATAGAAAGCGTCTGCTTCGCGGGCGCGCGCGCGAATCACCGTCGACCACGGGCGCGCCAGGTCACGTCGCTCGGGCGCCAGTCGCAGCCGGATCTCGGCCGTCTCTCTGGCGCCGAGCACGAGGTGATAGTGGAGTGCCGCCTTCGTGCCGGTGCGCGCCGGGTTGACGGTCATCGCTCCGCCGACCAGGTGATCGTTGATGCCGTCCTTCGGATACGCCGGCCCGTCTGTCCCCCAGAGACGGCGGGTGTTGGTCTCGTTCTCGCAGAACAGCGGCTCGGACGTCCCGTTCCCCACGAGCACCATCGTCCCCAGCCCCGGGTCCTCCGCCACCAAGGCGCCGTCGCTCTCGTGGATGACCGGACGGGCGAGCGCCGGATCCCACGACCAACGGTTGCGGAACCACAGCGTGGGCAGGACGTCGATGCTCGCCTCGTCCGGTCCCGCGTTGCGAACCTGCATACGCATGCAGATGTCGTCGGGCGCTGCCTTCCCGTAGTCCACGGTCATGTCCCAGTAGCGGCTCTCGGCGAACGCGCCGGTGTCGAGCAGCTCGTACTCGGGCGCCCGCCGGTCGCGGCGGGCGTTCTCCGCGATCAGACCTTCGTAGGGGAAGGCTGCCTGGGGATAGGCGTAGCGCCAGCGCATCCACGAATGCGTCGGGGTGCAGTCGAGGTACCACCAGTACTCCTTGGCGTCTTCGCCGTGGTTGCCCTCGTGGCCCGTGAGGCCGAAGATGCGCTCCTTGAGGATCGGGTCCTGACCGTTCCAGAATGCGAACGCGAGGCACAACAATTGTTCGTCATCGCAGAGGCCGCCGAGGCCGTCCTCGCTCCAGCGATACGCGCGCGAGCGAGCATGGTCGTGGGGGAACGAGGACCAGGCGTCGCCGTCGGCGCTGTAATCCTCGCGCACGGTGCCCCACGCGCGCTCGGACAGGTAGGGCCCCCATGTCCGCCACACGGGGTCGTCGCGGCGCTTTCGTTCTGCGTCCTCGGCGCTCATCGTGCTGCTCTGAGTCCGCTCACGCGAACGCCCCCACGCCGGTGATGTCGCGGCCGACGATCAGGGTTTGCATTGTCTCTGTCCCTTCGTAGGTGTGGATCGCTTCGATATCGGCCATGTGGCGGATGACGTGNNCGTGTCGGTGAGCTGGCCGCGCTGCGCGAGTCGTCCGATCTGGAGGCAGTAGAGCTGCATCGCCGTGACCTCGGCGAGCATGCGAACCAGGCGGTCCTGGACGATCTGGAAGCTGCACAGCGGACGGCCGAACTGATGGCGGCGCTTGGCGTAGGTGAGGGCCGTCTCATAGGCGGCGACGGCATGTCCGAGCGCCGCCCAGGCGCAGGTGCTGCGGGTGCCGGCGAGGACGCGCGCGGTGTCCTTGAAGCTCTCGGCGCGGGGGAGGCGGTTCTCGGCCGGGACCCGCACCTCCTCGAGCGTGATCTGCGCTTGCCAGATCGCGCGCAGCGACCCTTTCCCCTCGATCACCTCGGCGTCGTAGCCCGGGGTGCCCCGCTCGATCAGGAACCCTTGCACCCGTCCGTTCTCCCCCCGCGCCCACACGACGATGACGTCGGCGATACTGGCGTTGCCGATCCAGCGCTTGGAGCCGTCGATCACGTACTCCTCACCGTCGCGGCGGGCAGTCGTCTCCAGCGCCACCGAGTCAGAACCGTGATCGGGCTCGGTCAGCGCGAACGCGCCGAGCGTCTTCAGCCGCGCCATCCCCGGGAGCCAACGCTCCTTCTGCGCTTCTGAACCGAGCATCTCGATCGACTTCATCGCCAACCCTGACTGCACGCCCAGAACCGTGCCCAGACTGCCGTCACCGCGGTTGAGCTCCATATTCGCCAGCCCGCACGCGATCGGATCAAGCCCGGGGCAGCCATACCCGCGGATGTCCTCACCCACGATCCCCAGCTCACCCAGGCGATGAATCAGCGGCCACGGCAACTCCGCACGCTCCCAATAGCCGCCGATGACCCCCAACACCTCATCATCGACAAACTCGCGCACACGCCGCAGCACACCGAGCTGCTCGTCAGTCAGCTGCTCGCGAAGAAAGAAGTAATCGGTCGCGAGCGCGTGACCGAGATCCTCGAACAGCGACGGTACTTCGAGACTCTGCATGAGACCCCCTCCGAAGATAATCAGCCCGAGCCGACGAGCTCAGGCTCAGCGAGCGCCTGCGCGATCGCCCGGTATGCCTTGCGATTGAGAACGAGCCCGACGTGGCTGCCACTCACCTCGACGCAATCCGCTTCGGGGACGATCGATTCCTGCCAGCGGACGATACCGTCACCTCTAGAGTAGATGCTCGTGAGGCGCACGAGCCCGACCGGGAACGCCTTCTTGTAGTCGCGAGTGAACGCGCACGGGCACTCGAGGCTCAGGCAGCTGCCGGTTCTGGCGCGGTGCGTGACCTGGAGGCCACGGCGTGCAGCGTGGACCGCGAGGGTGGTCGGGACGCTGATCGAGACCATCGCCTGCAGGTCCGCACCGAGTGAGATCGCGTGGGACACCCGCTCGGGCGTGCGCGCCGCGATCGCGCGCGCATAGTGGCCGCCGCGACTGTGGCCCACGAGCGCCACCCTGCGGCCGTACTTGCCGTACAGCGCCGCGACCTGGCGCTCGACACGGTCGGCGGCGCGGTCCGAGCAGTCGATGTTCGCGAGGAAGCCGCAGACGTGCGGGCGGTAGCCGATCCGCCTCAACCAGGCCGCGATCACGGCGAGCGTCTGGTCCCCGGCGAGAAACCCGGGCATCAGGATCACCGGCCGTCCGTTCCCGCGAGGGACTCCGTCGCCGCGGAGCACGGGGTCGAGGAGCAGTCGCCCGAGCTCGAGCGCGCAGCGGGTCTCGGCGAGCGGCCGACCCCACCAGCGGCTCACCTCGGTCGACGGGGTGGTGAGCAGCCGCGGCGCCGGCGAGGGTGGACCGCCAGGCTGGGGCTTGTCGCGGCGTGCGGGGCCGGGGACGGGCATCAGCTCATCCCGCGTGCACATAGGTGCCGGGCGCCTTGGCGCTCCTCGTGGCGGGGGCTTCCGAGCGTCTTCGGCGCGGCTCGGAGGTCTCCTGAGCGCTCGTCGAGCCAGGCGCCCCCGCGACGTTATCCTGTCCGCTCGTGGCGGCGAGATGAGCGACCGCGCCCGCGGCGATGATCCCGCCCGAGCAGCCAGCATCGATATGCACCGCCGCCTGCTCGGTCGAGTTGCGGTATTCCTGCATCACGATCGCTCCGCGGATCAGTATCTCTCCTTGATCCGAAAGGTGCACGGTGCCGCGCCGACGATCGCCCCGATCGACAGCGCGCAGGCGTAAGCTCCAGCGCCGTGGCCGGAGAGACCCGGGTCGATTGGGAAGCACCCTGCGAGCTGTACGCGCGCGTCGTCACTGACCCAGGCTGGCTCATCAGCGTCTCGGCGGAGATCACGGAGGCGATCCACGCCGCGATAGACCGATAGGAGAACGAGCAATGATCGATGACGACACTGTCCGCCGGCTGGGGCTGAGGCTGCGGATCGACTCGATCCGCGCCGCCGCTGCCGCCAATTCGGGGCATCCGACCTCCTCGATGTCGGCGGCCGATCTGATGGCGGTGCTGATGGCTCGACATCTGCGCTACGACTACGACGCACCGGAGAATCCCAACAACGATCACCTGATCTTCTCCAAGGGCCATGCGTCCCCGCTCGTGTACTCGATGTTCCTCGCGGCCGGTGCGATCACCGACGAGGAGTTCCTGACGTTTCGCAAGCTCGGCTCCAGGCTGCAGGGTCACCCGACCCCGGAGATCCCGTGGGTCGACGTTGCGACGGGTTCGCTCGGGCAGGGTCTCCCGATCGGTGTCGGCGTGGCGCTCGCGGGCCGCGAGCTTGACCGGGTGCCGTTTCGCGTGTGGGTCCTCTGTGGCGACTCGGAGATGGCCGAGGGCTCGATCTGGGAGGCGGTCGATCATGCCGGCTTCCTCGGGCTCGAGAACCTGGTCGCGATCATCGACGTCAATCGTCTCGGCCAACGCGGACCGACGATGCACGGCTGGAACCTCGACTCGTACGCCGACCGCGCGGAGGCCAGTGGCTGGCACACGATCGAGATTGACGGGCACGACATCGACGCGATCGAGGATGCCCTGAGCGCCGCCGAGGCGACCGTCGGGCGCCCGACGATGATCGTTGCTCGGACCCACAAGGGCAGCGGCGCGAGCGAGACCGACAACGTCGAGGGCAAGCATGGCCAGCCGCTCAAGGATCCGGAAAAGGCGATCCATGAGCTCGGCGACGTCCCGCCGGTGAGAATCGAGGTCCAGAAGCCAGAAGGACGAGCGACGGTGCACCGCTTCGAGGTCGATCCGTCGGTGCCGCGGCCGCGTTACGAGGTCGGCGGCGCGCCGGTCGCGACGCGCCGCGCTTTCGGAGACGCACTCGCCGCGCTCGCCCAGCGGCGGGGCGACGTCGTCGCGATCGACGGGGAGGTCGGAAACTCGACCTTCCTCGAGCTCACGCACGCCGCCGTTCCCGAGCGCTACTGCGAGATGTTCATCGCCGA
>PMOY01000092.1 GCA_003165655.1 Solirubrobacterales bacterium | reverse complement strand
ACCAGCGACTCTGAGAGCGCGCGCTCCAACAGCGCGTACAGCGTTCCGGTCGAGAGCCGCACCCTCCCCCCCGAGAGCTCGCGGGCGCGCCGCGCGATCGCGTAGCCATGCAACGGACCATCGATCAGCGCCGCAAGCGCGAAATAACTCGGTGGGCGAAGCTCCACACCCACACGATACGTCGAGAGCCAACCTATTGTCAAGCCCGCCGCCCGGCGTTGCACAAACGCTTTTTCAATCGAGACGCCCGACGGCCTCACGAACCGCTTCCTCCTCCGCCGCCCGACGCGGACGAGCCTGAGGCGACGCTCGACTGCTCACCGAACCCGTTGTCCAGACGCTTACAGGCCGTCTGCGCCTTCTGGAACGCCGGCGAGCTCGCTTCGATGTTGCCGCCCTGGATCAGTAGTACTCCTTGACCGTTGGGATCAGGAAAGTTGGGCACGCCGTTTGACCGCATGCAGGTGGCGTACTTGAGCGCCGCGGCATTGGCCGTCGCCTTCTCGGCAGACGTGTGTAGCCCGAGGCTGGGCAGGTCCTTCTTGCACACCGGTTGAGCCGCCTGTTGAGCCGCCTGTTCCGCCGGTGACTGGGTGATGATCGGGCCCCAGGTGGGCAGGCCGTTCGACCCGACGGTCGGGTCGGGGAAATCGCGGACCCCGTGAGAGCGCATGCACAAGGAGAACTTCACCGCCATCGCCTCCACCGACGCCGACGCGCCCGGACTCGAACAGCCCGAGGGCGAACAGCCAGAGATCGCCGAGTTCGCACGGTTCGACGAGGCGTTGGGGGACCCGCCCCCACACGCCGCCAATCCCATCCCTACGGCGACGAGAGCGGCGAGCAGCGCGGCTGATCGCCAACGTCGACGCCCGCTCCTCGACGCCTGAGTTGACTTCTGCGCTGCGCTAGGACGGAGAAGCTCCACGCCGATAAGCATACATCGACTATCAACCTGTTGCCAACCGACTTATTTGGGTGCAGCGAATACCCGTGCGAGCACGAAGGCAGGGCTGCTCTCGTGGATCGCCACAGGCTCACGCCGCCCCAGACCGCCATGTGGCTTCAGCTGCCGGCGTTCCCTGCTGCCATGAACGCGTGCGTGGCCTGGACGGCCACGAAGCACCGTTGGGGAACGCCGACCACGGTGTCGATCGAGCCGGTCGCCGTCCAGGGCTCCTTCCCGGCCATGCGGAACGGGTTCTCTGACCCCAGATCGACGACCTGGAAGGTCTGGTCGCTCTCGTCTGGTTGAGGGGCCGTGTAGGCATACAGTTCAACAACATCGCCGTATCGGACATAGCCCTCCGGGACATACCCGCCGCGACAAACCCCGCGGGCGGTGAGCTTCCGGCCGTGGAGCACGCACGAGGAGGGATCGAGAATGGACGCGTTCTGGTCATCCGATGACAACCGCGCGCTCACCGCGATGGGAAGGTGCTGCGCGACCCGCGTCGCGAGCGTGGTGCGCGCGGAGGACGAAGGTGGCGAGGTGCTCGTCACCGAGCGCGGCGTCGAACTCGCTACCGAGGCAGTTGGCGCCGATGTCGCCGGCGCGGCAGTCCGTGTTTTCGTGGCGTCAGCCCCACCAGGCACGGACCCGCCCGCGTCGGCGCTCACCGAACGACGCGACTGAGTTCCGCACCCAACCACGCAGAGCACGACCACCAATGCCGCCCCCACCACGATCCACTTCGGCATCATTTCAGTAAACCAGAACGCTAGACCCGCGCACCCGACCACTCGAAGATCGCCTCCTCAACCCCCGTCCATCGGCCCCCAGGATTCGTATCGGTTTCCGAACGAATCCCGCCGAGGTGCAGGCTGTCTCTCGCGCGATCGCATGAACCGGTGCGGAGGTCGGCCGTGACGCGTTGACGCCGTGCTTCACGGATCTTCGGGCTTTTGGACGGAGAAGGCGGGCGGGCGGGCTCAGGGATCGGTTCGAGCGTGGTCTTCGCGGGTCGAGTTGCCGACAGCGACGATGATCATGAGGTCGTCGTGACGACGGACGGCCACCCAACGGCCTGTTGGGGTGGTCCGCGTGTGGAAGGGCTCTGGGGGCGCCGTCGATGGTGATCAGCTGCTCGGTGTCGTGGCGCCCTGGGGCGGCGGCGCGTCGATTGCGGCGGAGGGCCGCGAACCAGAGGGTGGTGCGGTCAGTCGGATTGGACTTCCGCCGCTCAATGACCAGCGTGGCTACGAAACCGAGGGCAGTCCGGACTCGTTACGGTGTGCAGCTTGCCCGCGCGTCCATCCCTCTTCTTACGGTCCCGAGGGTTGACGCTGGCATGTGGCGTTCTCGCCGCGGCCGTAGTCGTTGCGGGCTGTGGTTCGACGTCTGTGCCCGCCGATCATCAGCTTCCAAAGTCGGTGCTAAAGGAGCTGCAAGCGACCGACGGCGCGAAGTATGTGGTCGAGACGGGCAAGGAGAGCTACCCGTGGCCAGCGGAGGTGTGGTATCGCATCCAGGGTCCAGACCCAAGCCGGATGGAGTGGGAGACCGCGCCACACCGCCGGCTTCTGTTCGCCACGATCGGGCATCTGGCGTACATCGTGGCCGGGAGTTGTTACGAGCACGGACCCCTGAACCGACAGGACTTTGACGACGGCGTGAGCTGGGCGATACCCCACCCGCCGGCCGCTGCGACGTATTCCTACTCGGAGTCAGGCTCCGGTCAGTTGGTGGTTCGGATCTCGGGCAAAGGCGGAACGGCGAAGCAGATTTACACGTTCGCCGGCGGACGGATCTCGCACATCACCCTCTACGAGTTACCGCCAACGAAGGTTCCCGAGCAGTTCGCCGTCACCTATCCGGTGACCGTTCCGGAGCCGCAGGCGCCGACCGATCTCTGTAGCTAGTTAAGCCGGCTGTGTGGGTGTGTAACGGGGAATGTGCTCCGGCGGATCAGGGCCAAGTCACCCGCTCGGCGAGCTAAAGCTCCCATCCGAAGCATTCGGAGCGCCAGCTCGGCGTCTCTCGTTGATAGAAGCGATGAGCGTCGGCGCGCGCCTCGGCGGACTCGAGCTCAAGCCGGGTGGCACCGCGAGCTCGTCCCCAATCCTTTGCCGCGTCGAGCAGGAGCTTCCCGATCCCGAGCGATCTGCGCGCAGGGTCGACCGCGAGATCCTCGACCCATGCGCGGCGGCCGAAACGGACCGACTCGAAGTCGTCGTAGACCGTGCCGACGCCGACCAATCTGCCCTCGCACTCGGCAATCAGAACCACAGCAGCATCAGAGGAGATTGCACGGCGCAGCGCTTGAACCGCGCGACGCGCTTCCCACCGCGGTGGACGCGTGCCCGGCGGCGCGAACAACCACTCGAACATGTGGACAACCTGCTCGACCTCGGCGATGCGCGCGGGCCTGATCGTCACTGTCTGTCTAGTACTCATCGGTCGTCGCGATCGTGATCGTAGGCTTTCGAGCCTCGACGCACAGCTCCGCGGCAGCATCGCCCGTCCGAACGCTCGGCGCGCCCCATCTGCTTGGCAGCGTCGAGGCGGTCGTGTTCAGCGCCACTGGTCGCGCGGGATCGTCAGATACGACGCCATCCCGTGCCCGAAGGACCAATCCTCGCGCTGATTCTCGATCAACGAAACGGCGAGATCCTCCGGCCGCAGGTCGACGGCAGCGACCAAACGCTCGCAGAGGTCGGCGTAGAAGGCCTGCTTGGCCTCGACGCTGCGGCCAGCTGCCAGCGTCACGCCCACCATGACAAACCGGTCGCTGCGGGGGATCTCCAGGTATCCGCGGTCAAACACGAACTCGGACTTGGCATGCGCGGTGACGACATGGAAGCGATCGCGCTGCGGCACATTCAGCGTCGCGACCAGTGCTTCTTGGACGGCGTCGGCAATCGTCGAGAGCTCCTGCCTCGACCACACATCGAGCACGTCGATTCGCACCGCCGGCATATCCACGGATTCTCGCAGCAGCAGGAGCGCTTCACGCTAGTGGTGATGCTCTCTCTCCTTTCGCGGTCAGTCTCGGAACGGCTTAGCGCGATTCCAGCGCTACACCAGGCTTGCGGGCGCGGATGATCGCCGCCGCGGCGTGCTCGTGAACGCGATGGGTCTCCCGGATCTCGGCTTCCTCAAGCCCGACCGCGGCCAGCGCCTTCCGGAACTCGCGTTCGCTGAGCGCGCCCGCGATGCACCCGGTCCACGCGGCTACGTCGGCTCTCGTGGCCTCGTCCATGTCGGGGTCGGCGATCAC
>PMOY01000396.1 GCA_003165655.1 Solirubrobacterales bacterium | reverse complement strand
CGCGAGCCCGGCGACGATCACGGCGGCGCGCGCCAAGCCATCGACGTCGCCCTCGCGCACGAACTCCAGGATGCCGCGCCGCACTCCCACGGGAAGGACCTCGCGGGTGTACTGATACTCCGTGGCGAGTGCCGCGCCGGTGCCGACGAGCTTGGACACCACGGCCTTCCTGCCGCCTTCGAAGTAGCAGCGCCAGAGAAAGCGCCGCAGCTTGGTCCGATTCTCAGGCACCTTGTGCAAGACCTTCGCCTCAGGAACATAGATCAGCTTCATCTCCGGCCATCGCTGGCCCAGCCTGATGCAGAGCTCGGTCTCCTCGCACACGTACCCCATTCGGAAGCCGTCGAGGGCGTCAAGCAGCTCGCGCCGGAAGGACATGTTGCAGCCGAAGAGGTTCCGCACCTCCTGGGTCGTCTCGGGCATGCCGAGGTAGGAGCAACCGACCACCCAGTCGAACTCCCGAGGAAACCAAGCCGGGCGCGTCGTCGACCACACCGGCTCCGCGCTTCCGCCGACGCCTGCCACATCTCGTCGACGGTACATCTCGGCCAGGCCCGGCAGCCACTGAGGCGATGGGACGGCGTCGTCGTCGAGGAACGCCACGATCGATCCCGAGGCCGCGCGGATCCCGGTGTTCTTCGCTCCTCCGGCTCCGTCGGCCCCGGTGTTCTCGATGACGAGAGCCCCCTCGAGCGTGGCTCGGGCGCGGTCGAACAGGGAACGGTTGTTATCGATCACGACGATCACCTCGCGCGGCGGAACCGGCTGCGCGGCGAGCGTGCCCACCCCCTCGAGAAGCGAGTCCCAGCGCGCGTCGTCAAACGCGCAGATCACCACCGAGATCTGATCGATCATCGTGGTCCGGGTTCGAGGTGGGTGGAAGGATGACCGACATCGCCTGCGGTGCCGAGGGATGGATGTTCGACGATGGTCACGATCTCGAGCGAACCAGCATAGTCGTCGGACCACCCGAGGATCCCTTCGGAGCGATGGTGCACGTTGTGATCGCCGCGCCGGATGCGCCCTTCAGCTCGTCGCCGCTGCTACTGTCGAGCCTGGGCGCCAGCGACGGGCCCTGACCGATGCCGAAGCGAACAGCACTCATCACGGGCGGGGCAGGCTTCATCGGCTCGCACCTCCTCGAAGCCGTGATCGCCGAGGGCTGGGAAGCCGTGGTGGTCGATGACCTGTCGACCGGCCAGGCGCGCCACGTCCCCGACGAGGCGTCCCTCGAGGTCGTTGACCTCACCGACCGTGACGCATTGGACCGCACCATCGACGCGGCACGGCCTTCGGTCATCTTTCACCTGGGCGCGCAGGCCAGTGTCACCGTTTCCGTGAGCAATCCAACGCGTGATTGCGAGGTCAACGTGCTCGGCACGATGAACGTGCTCGAGGCTGCCACTCGTCACGGGGCGCAGGTGATCTTTACCTCCACAGGTGGCGCCCTGTATGGAAACGCGGCGCCCATCCCCACCCCCGAGGGCTTCATACCCGCACCGATCTCCCCGTACGGAGCTTCCAAGTGGGCGGCAGAGGCGTATCTGGTCACCTGGCGGGAAGCGAATCGGCTGCCGCACACGGTCTGCCGGCTGGGCAACGTCTACGGTCCTCGCCAGAGCCCCCACGGCGAGGCGGGGGTGGTGGCGATCTTGAGCCACCGTCTCTGGCGCCGTGAGCCGCCGACGTTGTTCGGCTTCGGCAAGCCGACGCGCGACTACGTGCACGTTCACGACGTGACTCGCGCGCTCCTCGCGAGCGTCGGCACCGCCGGCACCTTCAACATCTCGGCGGGCGTCGAGACCAACGTCGTCCAGATCCTCCAGGCGCTTCAGGACGCGGCTGGAACCACGCTGACCCCCGAGCTCGCCCCGCTTCGCTCCGGCGAGCTCGAGCGCAGCTGCTTGGACCCGGGCCACGCCGCCGAGCAGCTGGGGTGGCGCGTCGAGGTGAACCTCCAGCAGGGAATCGAGCAGACCTACAGGACGCTGTCCGAGCAGTTCGAGGCCGACGCCCTCTCGCCTGACGCGCGCTGACTCAACGTCGCACGATCTGCCGTCACATCGTTTACTGTGACGTCGAGCACGGGTATCATCGCGGAGTGCGCGCAGATCCGGCAACCGCGCCAGCCGGCTGGATTCGGTGAGCCACCTGGATCCAGGAAGCCACGCGCAAGCGCGCGAGCGCTCGGCTCACGCGAGCGGTGTCGGCACCGAGCGCTCCGGCAACGATCTGACGGTCGAGCAGCTCGCGTTCGAGACGGGAATGTCGGTTCGGAATATCCGCTCTCACCAGGCGCGCGGGCTGCTCGCGCCGCCCGAGGTTCGCGCGCGTGTTGGCTATTACGGCGCCGAGCACGTCGCGCAGCTGCGGTTAATCCGCGACCTTCAGGACGAGGGGTTCAACCTGAACGGGATCAAGCGCCTACTCGATGACCCGCCGCGGACGGCGGAGCGTCTGTTGCGCTTCAAGCATGCCGTCCCGGCGCCGGTCGACTCTGGCTCGGTGCAGACCGTGACGCATGCCGAGCTGGCGGATCGCCTCCGGATCGACGGCGCCGCCGCGCAGGATCTGCTCGCGCGGGCGCGAGACCTCGGACTGCTCGTGCCGGTCGGCGATGACCGCTACGAGCTTCCGTCTCCCGGGTTCCTGGCCGCCGCCGAGGAGGTGGTCAGGCGCGGGATCCCGTTGCAGGCCGCGATCGCGGTGATCGAGAAGCTCGATCGGCACGGCGATGAGGTGGCGCGGCAGTTTGTGCGCCTGTTCCTCGAGGAGGTATGTCAGCCGTTTCACGAGGCCGACATGTCGCAGTCGCGACGGGCCGAGCTCGAGGAGGCGACCGAGCGCTTGCGCCCGCTCGTTTCGCAGGCGGTGCCGGCGATCTTCCTGCGCCGGCTGAGCGCACGCATCGAGGCGGCGCTCGCAGAGATCGCCGAGCGACTGGCCGAGGCGAGCGGATGACGGACGACGATGATCCGGACACGCTGCGCGGCGAGTTGCTTGACCGCTGGGAGCGCTCCGCGTCTGGCTGGTCGGCCCGGCGCGAGCGTGTGCGAGCGTTTGGGATGCCGGTCTCGCGCTGGATGATCGATACGGTGGCCCCGCGGCCTGGGGAGCGCCTGCTCGAGCTCGCGGCCGGGGTCGGCGATACCGGCCTGCTCGCGGCGCAGTCGCTCGGATCCTCGGGGACGCTGGTCAGCAGCGACGCCACCGAGGGGATGCTCGAGGCTGCCCGGGGGCGAGCGACGGAGCTCGGCGTCGAGAATGTGGAGTTCGCACGGCTCGAGCTCGAGTGGATCGATCTGCCCACCGCGAGCGTCGACGCCGTCCTGTGTCGCTGGGGATTCATGTTCGCGGTTGATCCCGGGACCGCGCTCGGAGAAACGCGTCGGGTGCTCCGTCCCGGGGGCCGGCTCGCACTCGCCGCCTGGGACACGCCAGAACGCAACCCCTGGGCGACGATCCCCACCCAGGCGCTCGTGGCGCTCGGGCACGTCTCACCTCCTGACCCGTCCGCGCCGGGAATGTTCGCGCTCGCAGCGCCTGGCAGGCTCGCGGCGCTGCTCGAGGGGGCGGGGTTCGTCGAGGTGAGAGTGGACGCCGTCGACTTCGAGGCGAACTACGACTCGGTCGACGCCTACGTCGAGGAGACTCGCGACCTGTCGCGTCAGTTCGGAGATGTCGTGAGCCGTCTGGCGCAAGCCGAACACGAGGCACTGCGCGCAGAGATCGGCGCGCTGGCGGCGGCGTTCGCCGCCAACGCCGGCGGAGCGCTGCGCATCCCAGCTCGGTCGCTGGTGGCCGCCGCGAGCTCCTAGACGGAGGCACCGGCAGCAGTCGGCGGCGTCATCGCTCGAGAGCGTGACGACGTGCGTGCGGTTGAAATCCTCCGTGCACGGCTGGGCAATTCCGAGAGCGCGGGCGATCATGGCCGCAATGCGACTGCGAATTCTGTGCCCACTCGCCGCGCTCGCGGCGCTCGTTCTCGCGGCGCCCGCCGCGGCCACCATCCACGTCGTCGCCCCAGGCGAGACCCTGACCTCCGTTGCCGCGGCCGACGGCCTCGGCATCGCACAGCTCGCCGCGGCCAACGATCTCTCCCCGACCGCCGAGCTGATCTCCGGTCAGACGCTCGTGATCCCACCGCAGACCGCCGGCGCGGTCTGGAGCGGCTCGACTCAGGTCGCGGTGACGCCCGCAAGGACCAACGAAGGGTCCTATGTCGTGCAGCCGGGCGACACCCTGACGGCGATCGCCGAGCGCGCAGGCACCACCGTCGCGAGCCTTGCGGCTGCGAACGATCTCAACCCGAATCGATATCTGCTGATCGGAACCGTCCTGAATCTGGATGGAATCGCGTCCGCGAGCTCCGAGGCGCCGGGGAGCACGGGGAGCACAGCCGGCACGGGCCTCCCCCCGTATCCGACGCCTGAGCGAGTCAGCGCTGACGAGGTCGGCTCGATCGCGGCCGCGGACGGCGTCCCGTCTTCGCTCGCCGACGCGATCGGCTGGCAGGAGAGCGGGTTCAACAACGACCTCGTGTCGCCCACCGGCGCGACCGGGGTGATGCAGATCGAGCCCGGGACGTGGGCGTGGATACAGAGGAGCCTCGCGAAGGGAGAGCTCGCCTCTGCGAGCGCCCACGACAACGTGCTCGGGGGAGTCATGCTCCTGCACCAGCTCCTGGCGGATACCGGTGATGATTCGGCGCTCGCCGCGGCCAGTTACTACCAGGGCCTTGCGTCCGTCCAGCGGTCCGGTATGTACCCGTCGACGCAGGCCTACGTCAACGACGTGCTGGCGCTTCAGGACCAATTCGCTCGTCCCTGAGTCCCTCCCGGTGGGGCGGGACGGCTGCGCTCCCGCGGCGCAGGCGCCGGAGCAGCCAGGGGTGTCGCGCGAGATCGGAGTCGCCGGTCACCGGGGCAGGTGAGGCAGACTTCGTGACGTCGTCGAGGGCACGTGGGCGCTGATCTGAAGAACGGTTTCAGATCGCGACCTCGCGAAGCTTTTCCTGATAGCCTCGCGCCCACAAAACGAGCCGAGTCGCCGAACCACCCGTGGTCGGCGAGCGGGGGAACCAAACGCGACCGAAAGGTCGCTGGGGCGAATCGCCGCATAACTGCGGCGTAGCGCAGCGCGCGAGCCCGGCAGCTAACTCCGCAGGCTCTCATGACGTGAGAAGGGAGCCGGTGTGGAGACCACGCGAAATCTTGGTCGCGCTGAGGTGTGTGCGAAATCGTTGGAGCGGCCGCTCGCGCGTCGGGCGGCCCGCTGGCAGCGCCGCGCTCGGGCCGCACGCGCCGATTCCCCTTCGCCGCCGCCACGAGCGCACATCGACGAAGCCTGGTTCGTGCATGACACCGGCACCGGGGAAGACGGACGCATCGAGCACCGGACCGCGAGACTCCTCGCGCCCGACCGCATCCGGCTGACCTACGACGACATCCTCGGTCCGAAGACGAGAACGAACTTCCGGCGGCGACTGCTCAGCCATGCATCCGGTTCGGCGGACGCTGCCCACCTCTTGAACCTGCTCGCCGACTACTCACAGCCGCTGTGGTGAGTCGGTCGGCTTCCTCCGCGCGCCGCGGCAATCCAGCCCACAGCAAGAAAGAGGATCTCGCGTGAACGCAGCCGTCTACCGTATTCGTCGCGCAGCGGCGCTCGCCGCTCTCGGGTGCCGCGCGGTGGTCACTCTCGCCGTGACGCGCGCTTCGGCGCGCCGATCGCCGGCTGCGCTCCTCGCGATTGCTGCGACGCTCGCGGTGAGCCTCCTCGCAACGGCGTCGGCGTTCGCGACGACCGGTGTGTACTGGGGCGCGACGATCGGCACTCAGTTCACGGGAAGAGAGGCTCCGTGGGACATGAGCGCGGTAACCGCTTTCTCGCAGCGGGACGCTGGAGGTAAGGCGCCGTCTCTGGTCAGCTGGGGGAGCTCGTTCTACAGCACGGCGAGCTGTCAGGGCTATTGCTCGTTCCAACAGGCGCAGTACCAGAGTGTCGCCTCATATGGGGGCATTCCCGTGATTTCGTGGGAATCCGTGGACTCGGACTCGGACTCGGCCTACACCGACGCTGAGATCGCCGCGGGCGCGCAGGACGCGTACATCACTGCGTGGGCCGAGGCCGCGAAGGCCTGGGGCCATCCGTTCTTCCTGCGCTTCGACTGGGAGATGAACGGCAGCTGGTTCCCGTGGGGAGTGGGGTACAACGGGAATACGGCCGCCTCCTACGTGGCGATGTGGCAGCACGTGCACAACATCTTTACCAGCGTTGGTGCCACCAACGTGAACTGGGTCTGGTGCCCCAACATCGACCCGGCCGATGGGCTTGCCCCCCTGGCGAGCCTGTATCCCGGCAACCAATACGTCGACTGGACCGGCCTCGACGGATACAACGCGAACACCACGAACTGGAATCGTCAATGGGACTCATTCGCCACCCTGTTCGGCTCGACTTACGCGACGATCACCGGGTCAATCGCGCCGAGCAAGCCGATGATGCTTGGTGAGGTCGCTTCGACCGAGAGCGGCGGCTCGAAGGCGCAGTGGATCGCGGCCATGTTGGACGTCCTGCCGTCCCAGTTCCCCGACATCCACGCGTTCCTGTGGTACGACGTCAACACTGTCGGAACGGGTGGATACTCGGATTGGCCGATTGAGAGCTCGGCCTCCGCCCAGGGAGCGTTCACGAGCGGTATCGCGAGCTCCACCTACGAAAGCAACCATTACGCGTCGCTGACGTCACCGATCCCCGTGCCGGGGGCGGCCACGACGACGACCAGCACGACGCTGCCAAAGGCGAGCACGGCCGCCAGCGCAGCTCGCACAGAACCGAGCGTCGGCGTCGCTGCCGTCGGGCCGGCCATCACCGCGGCACAGAAGAAGCGTGCCAAGACCGGCCGGCACAAGAGCCGCAAGCGGACTCGCCGGACCCGCCGGACTCGGCGAGCCTCCTGGGGGCGGGTCGTATGCGCCCAGGTCAGCTCGACGCGGCGTCATCCTGCTGCGCGCCGCCACGGGCGGCCGGCGAAGCGATCAAGTGACTTAGTCTGCCGAGCGCGAGCTCGAGCGCGTTCGTCGTAAGGCGGACCCTGAGCTCGCCTCGCTCGGCGGCCCGCTACGCTGCGCGGCATGTTCTACGACGACGACGCCGACCTCTCGCTGCTCGAAGGCAAGACCGTGGCCATCATCGGCTACGGCTCTCAGGGCCACGCGCATGCTTTGAATCTGAAGGACTCGGGGGTGGATGTCGTCGTCGGCCTGAGGGTGCAGTCAGCAAGCGTCGGGAGGGCACGTGAACACGGTCTCGAGGTCATCGATCCCGCCGACGCTGCCAGCCGCGGCGACGTCGTGATGATGCTCGTACCGGATGAGCTCCATGGTCAGGTATGGGAGTCAGGCGTCAAGGATGGGATCGCTCCCGGAAATCTGCTGCTGTTCGGACACGGGTTCTCGATCCATTACGAGCAGGTCGTCCCGCCGCCCGATGTCGACGTCGCCCTCGTGGCCCCGAAGGGTCCCGGGCACCTCGTCCGCCGACAGTTCCTTGAGGGTTCGGGGGTTCCCGGCCTGGTCGCCGTCGATCAGGACCCGACGGGGAACGCGCTCGCGCACGCGCTCGCCAACGCCAAGGGCATCGGTTGCACGCGCGGAGGCGTGATCGAGACGACCTTCAAGGACGAGACCGAGACCGACCTGTTCGGCGAGCAGGCGGTCCTCTGCGGTGGCGTGACCGAGCTCGTCCGTGCCGGTTACGAGACGCTGGTGGGCGCGGGCTACGACCCGCGGCTGGCGTACTTCGAGTGCCTCCACGAGCTCAAGCTCATCGTCGATCTCATGTACGAGAAGGGGATCGCCGGGATGCGCTACTCGATCTCAAACACCGCCGAGTACGGGGACCTGACGCGCGGTCGGCGGGTCATCGGCGCGGAATCCCGCGCCGCGATGGGGCAGATCCTCGCGGAGATCCAGTCGGGCGATTTCGCGCGGGAGTGGATCGCCGAGAACCGCGCCGGCCAGGAGAGCTTCAAGCGCATGCGCGAGGAGCAGGCGGGGCATCAGGTCGAGGTCATCGGGCGCGAGCTGCGCTCGCAGATGGACTGGATCCAGACCGAGTTCGAGGAGTAGCTCGGACGCAGCTCGGCCGCCGGTAGCGGCCACAGCCAGTTTGACCGGCGGGCGCGGCACGGCCCGTTTGCGGGGCCTGCTCAGCATCACGGCGCCCGCCGCCGGTGTCTCTGTGGGCCTCAGTTGCCGACTTGCTCGAGCGCTCTGGGCCTCCGCCAACGGCCTGGCAGGTAAACGTGCGTCCACTGTCGCTCGTCGCTGTGATGGTTGCGGAGCTCTGAGCCGATCGGTGGCTCATGAACGAAACCGCCAACACCGCCGGACTCGAAGCTCCCCGCCCCACCGGCACGCGCCCGTGGCGGGTCATGCTCCTCGCAATCACGCTCGCGATCGCGATGGCGGTGGCTCTGAGCATGGCGGGGACCGCCTCGGCGTCGACGACGCCCGGTGTCTACTGGGGCGCGACGATCGGCACCCAGTTCACGGGTTCTTCGGCTCCGTGGGACATGGATTCAGCGACGAACTCGGTGACCGATTTCGCCAAGCAGGACGCCGGCGGTAAGGGCCCCTCGCTGATCAGCTGGGGCAGCTCGTTCTACAGCACTCCTTACTGCGCTGGCGATTGCACGTTCCAGAAGACGGCTTCGCAGTATGTGAACTCCTACGGCGGGATTCCGGTGATCTCGTGGGAGACGGTCGACTCGGACTCGGGGTCATCCACGAGTGCCTATAGCGACGCGGCGATCGCGGCGGGCTCGCAGGACGCGTACATCACTGCCTGGGCCAAGGCCGCGAAGGCCTGGGGCCATCCGTTCTTCCTGCGCTTCGACTGGGAGATGAACGGCAGCTGGTTCCCCTGGGGCGTGGGCGCCAACGGGAACACCGCCGCGTCCTACGTCGCGATGTGGCAGCACGTGCATACCATCTTCACCAGCGTCGGCGCCACCAACGTGAACTGGCTGTGGTGCCCGAACATCGACCCGGAAAACACGCTGGCTCCCCTCGCGAGCCTCTACCCCGGGAACGGTTATGTGGACTGGACCGGCCTCGACGGATACAACATGGACAAGAGCAACTGGAACGGCACGTGGGACTCGTTCGCCTCTCTGTTCGGCTCGACCTACGCCGCGATCACCGGGTCCATCGCTCCGAGCAAGCCGCTGATGGTGGCCGAGGTCGGCTCGACCGAAACCGGCGGCTCCAAGGCACAGTGGATCACCGACATGCTCAACGNNCCAGAACGGATACTCGGATTGGCCGCTCGAGAGCTCGAGCTCCGCCAAGGCCGCATTCGCGACCGGCATCGCGAGCCCGCACTACACGAGCAACACATACGCGTCGATGACCACGTCACTGATCTCCGCACCGATGACGACCGCCACGACGTCGGCGACGACGCGTCACGGCAAGGACGTGCGCGTCGACACCAAGCGCGTCGACGCCAAGCGCGCCCACGCTCGGCTGCACAAGCGCACCACCCGGGTCTAACCCGCGAGCTCGGCGCGGTCAGGGCCGACTCAGCGACGAGCAGAGGTCCCACAGCTTCTGCCGGTCTTCCGGGGTGTCCTCGGAGGCGCCGAGCAGGTAGTGCGTGGGGCGCGGGCGGCGATCGTGCCAGAACTTCCCCGTGCTCTCGAGCGCCTCGGGCGCCGCACCGAGCCAGACGATCGTGTCAGCCCCCTGCTCGGGCGTTCGGATGATCGGCCGGGTGAGCATGAGAAACACCGGCATCGCCTCCTGGACGCCCTTGGTGTCGACCCAGCCAGGGTGCATCGCATGGACGACCACGCCGGTCCCTTTCAACCGCTCCGCCCACTGCTCGGTGATGACGACCTGCTCGCGCTTAGTGCGCGCGTAGAGCTTCTTCGGCCCGTAGCCGGTGTGCTCGGACTGCAGGTCCTCGCCGGGGAGGCTCTGGTTGTACATGCCGCCGGAGCTGACGTTGATCACTCGGGCGGGCGCGCTCCGCGCGAGCAGCTCGCCGAGGGTGGATGTCAGCACGAAGGGCGCGAGGACGTGGGTTGCGAACATCAGCTCGTTGCCGTCGACCGAGTGCTCGCGGTGATCGGGCATCGCACCGGCGTTGTTGACGAGCACGTCGAGCCGCGGCTCCGCGGCCTTGAAGCGCTGCGCGAACGACCGCAGCTCTTCGAGGCTGCTGACGTCGCAGGCGACGCCCCGCGCATCGGAACCGGGCACCGCGCGCCGGATCTCGCCGACGGCATCCTCGGCACGTCGCTGATCGCGACTGAGCGCCCGGACGCTCGCGCCCAAGCGAGCGAACCCCTGACAAGCCGCCAGGCCGATCCCCGATGTCGCGCCCGTGACGAGCACGACTTTGCCGTCCATCCGTGGAGGATCAGCCGGCCAGCCCGCCAGGTGCCGACGGACTGCCAGACCGACGTTCCCGTAGCCCAAGACGATCGTTCGGTCCAGCAGCGTGTCGATCGTGTTCGACAGGTGGTCCACCATCGGTCCTCAGGCGGCGCGGGCGTGCGGGACCATCCGCAGCCGCTCCGGGAGGAGCGGGAGCACCGCGCGCTTGACGTACTCGGCGCCACCGGCGACGAGCGCGGTGCGGACGATCGCCGGTGGCACCGGCGAGAAGCCGTACTGGCGGCGGATCTGGGCGGGAAGCAGCGCGATCGTTACGAAATTGACGGTCTCCACCAGCGGGCGCGCTCTCCGAGGCACGGGCGGCTCGAGCACGATCTTCCGCGCCCGCCTGCGAGCCCACTCGGTGACGAACAGCCGGTCGCCGTCGAGCATCTTGCGGCGGTACGCGTCGAGATCGTCGATCGTGGCCGGGAGGGAGTGCTCGCGCAGTCCGAACAGCCGTCCCACGACCTTGTAGTCCTCCCAGTACGCCGCCTCCTCCCGGCGGGACAGGGAGCCAACGTACTTGCGGTACACGACGAGCCCCGAATCGACGAGCGTGAACAGCACCCACAGCAACAGGTCCGGATCGTCGGCGCGATACGGCGTACCTGCGGCGTAGGGCCCGACCGTCTCGGTGAGACGACCCCGCACCCGGCGGTGCATCGCGCGAACCCGCCGGCTGACGTCGTCGGCCTCCGCGCGCGAGCCGAACCCGATCATGCTGAGCGTCTGGGCGGTTCGCGCGAGACGCTCGTAGGGCTCGTCCAGCGCGCTCGAGTGCGCGAGCAGACCCGAGACCGCGAGCGGGTGGGCCGCCTGCATCAACAGCGCTCGAGGGCCGGACAGGACGAGCGCGCGTTCGCGATGGATCCGGCGGAGCATCGAGCCGTCGTCGAAGTAACCGGTCATGCCGCGTCCTCAGCCGAGCCGGGGAGGGCGACTCCCGGCTCCCGGGCCGCCGTTCGGAAATTCTCATACACTCGTAGCGGGAATCTCGACATCGCGTACAAGGAGACTACTTGAGTGGCCTCACGATCGGGCAGTTCGTCGAGCGGACTGGGGTGGCAGAAGGCACGCTGCGGATGTGGGAGCGTCGCCATGGCTTCCCCCTACCTCAGCGGCTACCGAGCGGCCACCGACGCTACAGCGAGGCCGACGTCGAGCTCGTCCGGCGCGTCGCGTCCGAGCGCTCGGTCGGCATGTCCCTCTCGGGCGCGATCGCCCGGGTCAAGGGTTTCACCGCGGCGCCGACGCCGTCGGTGTATGCGGCGCTGCGACGCCGGCGGCCAGAGCTCGAGCCGCGGACGCTGCGCCGGTCGGTGCTGATCGCCTTGACCCACGCGATCGAGGATGAGAGCCTTGCGCGCGCCGCGCGCCCGCTGCTCTTCGCGTCGTTCCAGAGTCAGCAGTTCTACCGCCAAGAGCAAGCACGCTGGCGCGAGCTGGCACGGGGCGCGGAGCTGACGCTGGCCTTCGCGGACTTCGACCGGGTGCGCACCCCGCGTGACGGCCCCGCCGAGATCCCGGTCGACCGCAACCACCCCCTCGCGCGAGAATGGATCGTCGTCTGTTGCGCTCCCCACCACGCGGTCTGCCTCGCCGCCTGGGAGCTGCCCCCGATCGCCACCGGTGCTCGGCAGCACCGGTTATTCGAGGCGATCTGGAGCGTCGAGCCCGACGTCGTGTGGGAGGCATCACGCATCTGCGCCGGCGTCGCCGCCGCCAAGCGCTCGGCACTGATCGACCCGGTGCGAGCGCGGCTCGAGTCGGTTCCCGGACCCCCGACGGTCGAGCAGCTGAGGCTCGCGACCGCGATTACCAACCGCATGCTTTCTTACTTGTCTTGAGCGAACGCTCGCGGGCGCAATGCGCCACATTCACGGCTGATTGACCCGTGGGGTGGCGGCACGCGTATACCTTCCGTGCCCGCCGCCATGGTGGGCCCTCCCAACTCACCATGAACGAACTCACTCTATGAGAATTGCCATCATCGGCGCGGGGGTCTCCGGCCTCGTCGCCGCCCACCTGCTGCATCGCGAACACGACGTGTCGGTCTTCGAGGCGGCCGACTGGATCGGCGGCCACACCCACACGGTACGCGTTGATGCCGCGGACGGCGCCCATGACGTGGACACCGGCTTCATCGTCATGAACGACCGCAACTACCCGAATTTCGAGCGCCTGCTCGGCAAGCTCGGCGTTCCCACGCAGCCGAGCAATATGAGCTTCAGCGTCTCCGACGGTCGCAACTTCGAGTACAGCTCGACCTCGCTCGGCGGGCTGTTCGCCAACCCCCGCCACCTGGCCTCGCCGCGGTTCCTGCGGATGCTCGCTGACGTCCGCCGCTTCCAGCGTGAAGCCCGGGAGCTGCTGGCGAGCGATGGCGACGGCCCGTCCCTGCGCGATTACCTCGAGCAGCGCTCCTACTCGCGTGACTTCGTCGAACGACTGATCGTCCCCCAGGCCGCCGCCGTCTGGTCGGCGGACCCCGGTCAGATGTGGACCTTCCCGGCCCGCTTCCTGGCTCAGTTCTTCGATAACCACGGGATGCTCGGCCTGGGCAGTCGGCCGAAATGGCGCACAATCGTCGGCGGCTCTCATCGTTACGTAGAACGGCTCACGGCGCCGTTCAACGAGCGCATCCGGCTCTCGCATCCCGTGAGTGCGATCTCGCGCGTCGGTGATCGCATCGAGGTGACCGCCGGCGGCGACGAGCCGCGTCGCTTCGATCGCGTGATCATCGCCACGCACTCCGATCAGGCGCTCGCCATGCTCGCGAATCCGAGTGATCGCGAGCGCGAGATCCTCGGCGCCATCCCCTACCAACGCAACGAGGTGGTGCTCCACACCGATCGCCGGCTGCTTCCGCGCCGACGTCGCGCGTGGGCCAGCTGGAACTATCACCTCGACACCGACGGCGGCGGCTCGAGCGTCACCTACCACATGAACCGCCTCCAGAGCCTGAAGGCAACCGACGAGCTCTGCGTCACGCTCAACCTCACCGACCGCATCGAACCTGCACACGTACTCGGCAGCTGGCACTATGCACACCCGGTGTACACCTCCGCGGGTATGGCGGCCCAGCGCCGGCGCAGCGAGATCGACGGCGTCGACAGGATTCACTACTGTGGCGCCTATTGGGGATGGGGATTCCACGAGGACGGGGTCGTGAGCGCAATGCAGACGTGCACGTCACTTGGAGGCCGGCTATGAGCACCGCCAGCGCCATCTACGAGGGCGTCGTCGCTCACCGTCGCTCCGAGCCGCGAGAGCACGCGTTCTCGTATCGCGTGCTGATGATGTACCTCGATCTCGGCGAGCTGCCACAGCTCTTCGACGGGAATCTCCTGTGGTCCTCGCGATGGCCGGCGCTCGGTTGGTTCCGCCGCTCGGATTACCTCGGCGACGCTGGGGTGCCCCTGGATCAGGCAGTGCGCGAGCTCGTCGTCGAGCGCACGGGCTACCGGCCCGAGGGGCCGGTGCGCGTGCTGACGAACGTACGGTGCTTCGGGCACTGCTTCAACCCGGTGAGCTTCTACTACTGCTTCGATCCCGACGGTCAGCAGGTGCAGGCGATCGTCGCCGAGGTGTCGAACACACCGTGGGGTGAGCGGCACGCCTACGTCTCGCGCGAGCTGACGAGCCGGCACGCCAAGGTGCTGCACGTCTCGCCGTTTCTCGAGCTCGACCACGAGTACGAGCTGCGCCTGAGCCCGCCGGGCGAGCGCCTCGCGGTCTCGATCGGCGCCGACCGCGGCGGTCGGCGCGCCTTCGACGCCACGCTTGCGCTCGAGCGCCGCCCGCTGACCAGCCGGTCGCTCACGAAGATCTTGCTCGGACATCCGCCGATGTCGATGAAGGTCAGCGCGGGGATCTACGCGCAGGCCCTCCGGCTCTGGCTCAAGGGCGTTCCGGTGCAACCACATCCCAAGGAGGCGACGCGATGAGCTCGACCACGTTGTCACGCGCAGTGAGCGTGCGCTTGCTCCACCGGTTACGTGGGGGCCAGCTGACGGTGATTGAGGAGAACGGCCAGACGCTCACGTTCGGCGAGCCCTCGTCGCTCGCGACCACCGTGACGATCCGCGATCCGCGGGCGTGGCGGGAGTGGCTGCGAGGCAGCTATGGGCTCGCGTCCTCGTACGCTGACGGGTTGTGGGAATGCGACGATCTCGTCGTGCTGACCCGGATCGCCGCGCGCAATGTCGCCACGCTCGACCGCCTCCGTGCCCGCCTGGCCCCGATCAGGCTTCCGATCCAGCGGGTCACCCGGCGCCTGCACGCGCCCACGATCCGGCGCAGCCGCCGCCAGATCGCCGCCCACTACGACCTCGGCAACGAGCTGTTCGCGACCTTCCTCGACGAGACGATGATGTACTCGTCGGCCTACTTCCCCTCGCCCGAGTCCACCCTGCTCGAGGCATCGAAGGCCAAGCTCGACCGCGTCTGCCGCAAGCTCGACCTCGGTCCTGCGGACCACCTGCTCGAGATCGGGACGGGGTGGGGGGGACTCGCTGTCCACGCGGCCGGTCAGTACGGCTGCCGGGTGACGACGACGACGATCTCCCGCGAGCAGTACGACCTCGCGACCAAGCGGGTGCGCGAGGCAGGGCTGGAGGATCGCGTCACCGTCCTCCTCGAGGATTACCGCAACCTCGTTGGCTGCTACGACAAGCTCGTCTCGATCGAGATGATCGAAGCCGTCGGCTGGCGCTACTTCGACACCTACTTCCGCCGCTGCGCGCAGCTCCTGAAGGCGAACGGGGCGATGCTCCTCCAGGCGATCACGATCGACCACAGCGCCTACGAGGTGGAGAAGGAGGGCCGCAGCTTCATGAAGGACCTGATCTTCCCCGGCGGATGCCTGCCCTCGCTCGAGGTCATCGAGCGCTGCGTCGTGCGCACCGGCGTTCTCCGTACGGTCGAGATCGAGGACATCACCCCGCACTACGTGCGCACGCTGGGCTGCTGGCGCGAGCGCTTCGACGCTGCGACCGCGCGACTCGAGCGGCTCGGCTACGACAGCCGCTTCCAGCGCCTGTGGAGGCTCTACCTCAGCTACAGCGAGGGGGGATTCGCGGAGCGCCGGATCCAGGACGTGCACGTGCTGATCAGCAAGCCAGGGCGCACGCCGGCGTGGAGGTCGGCCACCTCGCGCGATCCCGAATGGGCGATCGGCGTGAGCAAGGCAGCCTGAGCATGGGGCGGGCGGGGTGAGCAAGGCAGCCTGAACGGGGGCGGGCGGCCCGAGCCCGATGCCGGGCAGCTCAGCGCCCGGTGGCCAGCCGCGCGAGATGCGCGCGCCAGGCTCCCTCGATGTGGACGAAGGCCCGGCCGTGGAAGGCCTTACTGAGGGCGGCGCGGGATCCCTGGGGGTGTAGCCGGCACGCGAGCTCGACGGCTCGCTGCTCGCCCTCCTCGCGCACAAGCAGGTCGATCACCGTTCCGCCGAGCAACGGGGCGTCGCGTAGGCCGGGTGGAAACGCGGGCGTGCCGCCGTCGTGTAAGCGCCGCGCGATCGCGGGCCGGGCGTGCTCGGTCTGGCCGGCGAACCAGCGGGCCGCGCCGTCCAGGAGCCACGCCCAGCGGAGCTCGAGGACGATCCGTCCGGGCGTCCAGTTGCGTGGCAGATCATGGTTGTTTTCTTGGATCACGCGGCGTGCATAGAGCGCCGCCGGGACCTTCGCGAGCATCTCGCGCGACCCCGGGACGTTCGACGCGCGTGCTTTCAGGGCCGCCGGCGTGAGGATGTGGAGCTCGGTGGCATCCGCCCATCCCGCCACATAGCGGCGGGCCGCGGGATCGGTCGTGAGCCAGGTCAGCGGGAGCAGTGGGTTCGTCAACGCAAGCCTCAGCGTCGACGAGTGGAGCACGACCGTGAGCCCGTCCACGGTCTTCGGGAAGAGGCGGGAAAGGCGGTCGCGCGTCAGTTCGAGCGAGTGCAGAACGCGGTCGGTGGCGTCCGCGTCCGCGGATTCGTGCCGCGCCCGGAAGGACGGCGATGCAGACTCGACCCAGGCCATCTCACGGAGACGGCCGCTGCTCCGCGACGCCCCAGGGGTGTCGTGGAGCAGCGACCGTTCAGACCAGGACGGGCTGGCGGTCTGAGGCGATCGCCGCGATCTCCTCGGAGGCGCGCTCGAACTCGTCGTCGGACAGGACGGGCGTGCCCTCGAAGGGCAGCTCACGGGTGAGCTCCAGCCACGACCGGCAGCCGCCATAGTCCTCGCGGACCTTGACCGTGACCGGGCGCGGGATGCGGTATGTGCGCAGCAGCACCACGTGCAGCGGGTGTCGCCGCTTCCAGGCCAGCCGCTTCTCGGCGTAGTCGGTCGTCCAGACGTAGAACGGCGACAGCGCATCGACGGCGCGGCGGTCGGTGATCGTGTAATGAGCAGCGACCTCGGCCCAGGCGCGGATTCGCACCCGATCGGGCTGGGGGATGTCGCCGTCGCGATGCAGCGCGTGCGGCGGCTCGCCCTCGCTCCAGACGCCCTCTTCGAGTGCCCTCGTCAGCTCTGGCTGATGGGACTCACGAACGAGGTCGGAGCGCTGATGGTCGAACGTCGGATAGAGGAAAAAACGCTCGTATTCGAGTTTGAAATGTTTCTCGGGCTCGCGGATACCGCCCTTGCGAAGGGTGAGGAGCTGTTCGCCTTCGGCGAGCGCTCGTACGGTCACGGCCCATTCTTTGATAGCAATCGGCATTTATCAGAGGGGGAAGGGGAAAGGAGATGAACCCGTGCGTGGAAATAAGCAATCTCCGCAGCGGGAATGGACATTCTACGCGAAGCTCGCGAAATTCCAAAATGTCCCAGCAAAATAGCCAACTTTTATGAGGTCTAGGGGATTGGATGGCCGCTCGAGGCGTGCTCGGTTCGCACGCGGGCCGGCTGCGGCGCGCGGGCGATCGATCGGAGATCAGGCGGGCCCGGCGGGGGCGATCCAGCTGAGATCGGGTCGCCGAGCCCGGGGCGATCGACCGGCCGTCAGGTGACCGGCCCGGGGGCGAGCCACCGGAGATCAGGTTACCGGAGCGGCACTTACTGACCTACCGCTTGGTTGATTTTTGGCCCGTCCGACGCTACCGTGGGCGGCATGGCGTCGGCCGCCAAGACCCAGTCTCTGTTCGAGCCGTTCGCACTCGGTCGGCTGACGCTCAAGAACCGGGTGATCATGGCGCCGATGGGGACGTGCCTCGACCGCGGCGGGTTCATCACCGATGAAGCGATCGCCTATTACAAGCGGCGAGCGCAAGGGGGTGTCGGCACGATCACCGTCGAGGGCTGCCTGGTTTCCCCGGACACCGTCGGCCCCGAGCCGAAGATCCACGGCCCTCAGTACGTCGCCGGTCTGGCCCGTCTCGTCGAGGCGTTGCGACCGTACGACGTGACGGTCGGTGTCCAGCTGATGCATCCCGGGCGGCAGGTGGTCGCCGGTCCGAGCGTGGCACCGTCGCCCGTCCCGCTCAATTCCGCCGCCCCGACTCCGCACGAGCTGACCCCGGCGGAGATCGCCACGATCGTTGCCGATTACGGGCGGGCTGCGGCCCTGGCCCGCGAGGCGGGATTCGACTTCGTCGAGGTGCACGGCGCCCACGGGTATCTACCGTCGGATTTCCTCTCGCCACTCGTCAACCGCCGAGAGGACGAATATGGCGGCACGCTCGCGAACCGAGCGCGCTTCAGTCTCGAGATCGCGATCGCGATCCTCGAGGCGACGAGCGACGACTACCCGCTGATCTGGCGGATCAACGGTGACGATTGCGTGGCCGGTGGTTTCGGTCCTGACGAAGCGCCCGAGGTTGCGCACTGGCTCGAAGAGGTCGGCGTCGCCGCGATCAGCGTCTCCGGGGGCATCTGGCACACGCTGCACGTGACGCTCGCGCCGATGTTCGTACCCCGCGGTCACATGATCGCCCTTGCCGCGCGGGTCAAGCAGGCGGTGGACGTGCCGGTGATCGCGGTCGGGCGCCTCGATGACCCGGTGCTCGCCGCCAAGGTGATCGCCGACGGGCACGCCGATCTCATTCTCCTTGGTCGCGCGCTGATCGCCGAGCCCGACTGGCCGCGCAAGGTGGAGGCTGACGCCGCGGAATCGTTGCGTCCATGCATCGCCTGCAACGCGTGCGTCGACCTCGTGGGCCGCGGCGAGCCAGCCCGGTGCTCGGTGAATCCAGAAGTCGGGCGCGATCTCACCTGGGAGGTCGTGCCGGCCGAGCGCCCGCGGCGAGTGATGATCGTCGGCTCCGGTCCGGCGGGTATGGAGACGGCGCGGATCGCGCGGATTCGTGGCCACGAGGTGTCGATCTGGGAGCGTGGGACGAGACTCGGCGGCAAGCTCGAGGTCGCCGGCCTCGCCCCGAGTAAGCGCGAGGTCCTGCGCTTCCGTGACTTCCAGGTGCAGACGCTCCACGAGCTCGAAGTGGACGTTCATCTGGGGGTCGACGTAACGCCCGAGACCGTTGCCTCAGAGGGTCCCGACGTCGTCGTGCTCGCGATCGGGGCCGAACCGCTCGTGCCGCCGATCCCAGGCATTTCGGGCGCGAACGTCTTCGACGCCCAGGCGCTGCTCACGGGGGAGGTGCCGGTCCGCTCAGACCAGCGCGTCGCGATCGTCGGAGGGAGCGCGACCGGGTGCGAGGCGGCCGAGCTGCTCGTCGAGATTGCGGCCGAGGTCGCAATCCTCGAGATGCGACCGGCGATCGGTCAGGGGATCGAGCCGATTACCCGTCGTCACCTGATCCGGCACCTGAAGGACCGCGGGGTCCGCGTGCTGACTCGCGCCAAGGTGATCATGATCGAACCAGAATGCGTGCTCTACGAGACGGCCGACGGCTCGATCGTCGAGGTGGCCGTCGACCTGGTTGCGCTCGCGCTCGGCTGGCGTCCTCGCGGGAACGAGCTCGCCGAGCAGCTTGACGGGATCGAGGTCGTCGTCCTCGGCGACGCCTCGAAGCCCGCGGACTTCGTCCACGCGATCAACGCCGGCGCGGACGCCGGCCTGACGATCTGAGCCCACGAAGAGCTCCGGGCGGGTTATTGTTGACGCCACAGCGGCGTGTTGGAACATGTTGACGCCGTCGTGGTGTGCTGGTACGGTCAACCAATCGATTGGTTGGTTCAAGAGGGTCGTCTGACGAAAGGCGGAGGATATGAGCGAGAGTGTGTATCGCGTCACCGAAGTGATCGGAACGAGCACCGAGTCGTGGGAGGCCGCCGCGCGCATCGCGGAGCTCGAGGCGGCGAAGGCCGTGCGCGAGCTGCGGGTCGCCGAGGTCGTTCGTCAAGACGTGACGATCGAGGACGGGAAGATCTCCGGTTATCGGGTTCGGCTCGGCATCTCGTTTAAGTACGCGTCCGGCGACTGACCGGCACATACGCTTGCGCCGCCCCTAGGCCCGCCTGACCTCGAGGATCGACCGCCTCCGGCGCGCCACGATCCGCTGGCTCGAGAGCGCTTTCCCGTCAGCGCCTGGCAGCCGGCTTGGGCGCCTCGGTGATGCCGCGGTCAACGAGCTCTGCCGCGATCCGCTCTCGGAGCACGAACTTCTGGATCTTGGCCGTGGCCGTTGCCGGAAACTCCTCGATGAAGCGCACGTAGCGAGGCACCTTGTAGGTCGCGATGCGACCGATGCAGTAGTCGATCAGCTCCCCCTCGGTCGCCTCACCACCGGGGATGAGCTGCACGAAGGCTGCGGGCACCTCTTGGTATCGACCGTCCGGCGCCCCGACGACAGCCACGACGGCCACGGCGGGATGCGTGATGAGGTATCCCTCGATCTCAGCCACCGAGACGTTCTCGCCTCCCACCTTGAGCATGTCCTTGAGCCGGCCCATGAACGCGACTGTGCCGTCCTCCTCCCAGCGCAGGATGTCGCCGGTGCGAACCCAGCCGTTCGCGTCGATGACTTCCGCGGTCGTCTGCGGGTTGGCGTAGTAGGCGGAGAACGTCGTGACGCCGCGGAAGTAGAGCTCTCCGGGTACGCCCGGCGGGCACTCCTCGCCGCTCTCGAGGTCGCGGATGCTCACCTCCATCCCGGGCAGCGGCCTTCCCGAGGTGTGCGTCCGCGAGTGCAGCGAAGAGCTCGGATCGGTGATGCACATCGAGCCGCACGACTCCGTGAGGCCGAAACACGACACCTGCACGGCGTGGGGGACCCGCTCCTGCATCCGCTCCATGGCCTCCGGCACGGCGACGTTCATCACCAGGCGCAGCGCGCTCAGATCGGCTTCGCCGAACCGTGGGTGGTCGAGGAGCGCCACCCAGATGAGCTCGAACGCGGGGAAGGCGGCCGTGCATCGCTCCCGCTCGAGTTGGTCGAGCGCCTTCCCGGCTTCGAAGAATCCGGCGTGGCTGAAGCAGGCGCCCCTCGAGAATGCGCTGAGCAGCGTCTGCCAGCCCCCGACGTGAAAGAGGGCGAGTGGCGTCCAGAAGCGGTCTTCCGAGGTCAGTCCGAGGCGTCCGGCGCAGTTCTCCCCTTCAGCGAGCAGCGCCGCATGCGTGAGCATGCAGCCCTTCGGGTCGGAGGTCGTGCCCGACGTGTAGAGCAGCAAGACTGGATCGTCAGGCTGGGCGTGGGGCTCGAGCGCCACGACCTCGTCGGCGTCGACCAGCTCCGCGCCGGACTCGAAGTCGGGGTCCTCGCCGATCACCACGACTCGGCAGGCCTCTGGCGCCCCAGCCTCATCGATCAGCTCGAGAAACTCTCGCGAGGTGAGCAGAATCCGCAAGCCGGCGTGGTTCATGACGTAGGCGAGCTCGTGCGTCTTGTTGCGCGCGTTGATCGGCACGCACAGGGCTCCAATCCGCATCGCGCCGACGGCGAAGGAAACGAACGGCTCGCACCCCTCCCGCAACAGGACTCCGACTCGGTCGCCGGGCACGACACCGGCCGCACGCAGCAGACGCGCCGAGCGCACGGATGACGCCGCGAAATGCGAGTAGGTCGCCTCCAGCGCGGGGAACGCGACCGCAGGCGCGTCGGGAGCAGTCGCCGCCTGTGCGTCGAGTAGCTCAGGGACCGACCGCCAGCGTGCGGACGGGTGGCCGGCGGCCGAGCCGCCAGAGCTAACCTCGCCAACGGACATTGCGGTGCTCCCTTCCCTCGATCCTTGCTTCGTGGCTCCGCGCGCTCGGCACATCGCGCGCACGACGCAGGCTGATAGGCATATATTAAACCAAACGGTAGGTAGTAGAGTCTGACGCTGGTGTCAACCCTTCTCTTTCCCGACTCTTACGCCAGGAAGCATCCCGAAAAGGCGGCTTACGTGATGGCCGGCGCGGGGGACGCAGTGTCCTACGGCGAGCTCGTGGACCGGTCGCGTCGCGCCGCTCATCTCATGCGCTCGCTCGGCGCGGGGCGGGGGACGTGCATTGCGATCCTGATGGAGAACCATGTGCGCTTGTTCGAGCTCGCATGGGCGGCGCAACGAGCGGGTTTGCGCTACACGACGATCTCGCCGCGCCTGACCGTTGGCGAGATCGACTACATCCTTCGGGACTCCGGAGCGCGGCTCCTGTTCTCGAGTGTCGCAACGGCCGCCCTCGCGCGCGCCGCGAGCGAGCAGGCCGAGATGCCGACCTCGCCGATCGTGGTCGACCAGACGATCCCTGGGATCGCCGATTACGAGGACCTGTTAGCGGTTCAACCGCCGTCCCCGCTCGAGGACGAGGCCGAGGGAGTCGACTTCCTCTACTCCTCGGGCACGACCGGACGACCAAAGGCGATCAAGACCGAGCTGCCGCTGCACCCGATTGGTACTCCTCCGGCCATCGTTCCCTTGTTCGAGCGCCTGTACGGTTTCGCCGACGACACGATCTACCTCTCACCGGCGCCGCTCTACCACTCGGCGCCGCTGCGGTTCAACATGGCGGTCCAGCGGCTGGGCGCCACCAGCATCGTCATGGACAGGTTCGAACCGGCAGCTGCGCTCGAACTGATCGAACGCCACGCCGTGACCCACGTGCAAATGGTGCCGACCATGTTCGTCCGCCTGCTGCACCTGTCCGAGGACGAGCGCCGCCGATGGGACCTCTCGTCGCTGCGCGCGGTGATCCACGCGGCTGCCCCCTGTCCGGCCGAGATCAAGGCGAGGATGATCGAATGGCTCGGGCCGATCGTCTACGAGTACTACTCTGCCACCGAGGTCTACCTCCTGACGGCGATCGATTCGGAGGATTGGCTCGCGCACCGAGGCTCGGTTGGGCGGGCGCTGTTGGGCACTCCGCACGTACTCGACGATGACGGCGACGAGCTCGCGGCCGGTGAGGTGGGAACGCTGTGGTCGGAGGGTGGACCGCAATTCGAGTATCACAACGCTGCCGAGAAGACCGCCGAGTCCCGCAACGAGCTCGGCTGGACCACGGTCGGAGACATCGGCTACGTCGACGAGCACGGCTACGTGTATCTGACCGACCGCCGGGCGGACATGATCATCTCGGGCGGCGTCAACATCTATCCCCAGGAGTCCGAGAACGCGCTGATTGGACATCCGCTCGTGGCGGACGCCGCCGTGTTCGGGATTCCCCATGCTGAGCTTGGCGAGGAGGTCAAGGCGGTCGTTCGGCTCGTCCCCAGCGATCGTCCGCAGGGAGAAATCGAAGCTGAGCTGATCGCGTTCTGCCATCTCCGCCTGGCGAAGTACAAGTGCCCGCGTTCGATCGATTTCCGCGACGAGCTTCCTCGCCATGCCACGGGCAAGCTCTACAAGCGGCTCCTACGCGATCAGTACGCGGACAGCGCAGCGCAGCGACCGACGACGACGGAAGCCGACGGTCTTCAGAGCGCCCGGCGGACCTGACCGGCGGCTGCCCCAAGGAATCCGGGAGCGGCTCTCAGAGCCTCCCGCTCGGGATGGCGACGGTGGCGTCGCCTTGCGCCACCTTCCGCGGTCCCGCGACGACCACCAGGTCGAGCTCGCAGGTTGCGGCCGCCCGGTCGACCGCCGTCACGCGTCCGCTGCACGCGAGCCGCTCACCGGCGAACACATTGCCGAGCAGCCGGCACCGCAGTCGCCGGAGGCGGAGCGGATCGCCGGTCCAGCGCGTGACCAGCTCAGTGAGATATCCGAGGCACATCGGACCCTGGTTGATCTCGCGATCACCCATGCCCAGTGCGCGGACAGCTCGGATGTCGAAGTGGATCGGCGTCGGATCATCGAGCAGTGCGCTCATGATCCGCATCCGGTCGGAGCTGACCGCATCGACCACGAATTGGTCAAGCTCGAGCCCAGCCTCGATCGGCCGGTCGGTCACGCGCTCCCGGGCCGTGGCACGATCATCGTGTTCCACAGCGTGCATGCGCGCTGAGCGTGCCCTTGATCGAGAACGTCGACGCGCAGCACGATGCGATCGAACGGCCCCGAGCGGCCGACCTTCCGCTCGACCTCAGCGATCGTGCTCTCGGTCCGGTAGTCGGAGCCGACACGAAGCGGCGCGTGGAACTCCAGCTCCGCTTCGCCGAGCACGGTGCTCGTTCCCGGCTCGACGTCGAACAGCCCGAGCAATTCGTCGATCGTGACCCCGCCGCCGCGCATCGCGAGGAACCAGCCGATTGACGGGTGCGGCACGATCGCGTCAGGGTCCCCACAGACACAGTAGCCCCACAGCGATGCGTAGTGCGGCTTGAGTCGAATGCTCCCGTTCGGGAGCCGCTGGCCGGCGGTCACCATGTGGGTCCCTAGTGGTCGGCCGTGGTGAGTGCGGCCTCGGCGATTGGGGCGACCTCAGCGGTGCGACGCTGGTAGAGCTCGACGTGGTAGCCGTCGGGACCAATTGTGTAGACGGCACTGGCCCCGCGATGGGGACCGTCGGGGATCGTTCTCAGCGGTCGGCGAGAGCGATACCCCGCCGCGAGGAGTCGCTCGTACACGGCGGCCGCATCGTCAACGTAGAGGCAGAAATGGCCCGCCGCGATGTCCCAAGGCCGCCCGGAGGCGGAGAATTGCTCGATACCGCTGTACTGGAACAGCTCAACCTTCGCGTCGCACCCGGGCACGGTGAGAAACACCACACGCACCGACTCGGGCGAAACGCCGACGACGGGTTCGATCTGCTCGGCGACGCGCATCGAGTCGGACTCCACTTCGAGCCCCAGCACGTCGCGGTAGAAGCCCAATGCCTCATCCATGTCGCTGACGGTGATTCCGACGTGGAAGAAGCCGAGGACCTGTCCGTTGCTTGTCTTGTCCATTGCCTTGCGTGCCTCCCGCTCTCGTATCCGTTTTCAGACTGCGACACCGGCGTCGATGAGCTGCTTGACGCTCTTCATCGACTCGAACGAATATGCCGAAAGATCGGGATCGGCGAACGGGGTTATGTTCCACAGGATCACGTCCCTGAGGCCAACCTCCTCGTACGCGCGGATCTGATCGGCGATGTGCTCGGGCGTTCCGTGCAGCGTCCCTTCACGGACGATGCCGGCCGGTATGTGCGAAATGACCCGCTCGGCCTCGGCGCGCGAGACCTTGGTGGGCACGAAGCTGTGGAAGCCCGTCCCGCCCTCGAATGGCGACACCGAACCATGTCGCGCGTAGGTCTCGGGCGAGACGTCGACCGCGGCGAAGAGGATGCGCACGAGCGGCTGAGCGCACAGGCGCTCGAGCGTCTCCTCGTCGGGCGCGCAGAGCACGTACGCGAGCATCGAGGTTGTGATCGCATCCGGGTCGCGCTGTGCCGCCGCGGCGCTCGCTCGGATCACCGACAGCTTCTGTGCGTAGACCTCCGGTCTGATGTTGGTGGGGAGCCAACCATCCGCCAGGCGGCCGCACATGTCGAGCATCCGCGGGCCGTGGGCGCCGAGCCAGATCTCGGGCGACTTGCCCTCGAACGGTGCGAGGCCGAGGACGGCGGAGTCGAGGCTGAAGAACGTGCCCTCGAAGTCGACCGGACCCTCTGACTCCCAGAGCAACCGCATGATCGTGATCGCCTCCTCGAGGCGCCCGACCGGCTTGCTCCACTCGATGCCGTAGGGCGTGACGTTCATTCGCTCTCCTGAGCCGAGTCCAAGGATCGATCGGCCACGCGCGAGGTGATCGACGGTGAGCGCCTGCATCGCCAACATCGCCGGATGGCGGCGGATGGTGTCAGTCACATTGACGCCCACGCGAATCCGCTCCGTGGCCGCTCCAGCAGCGCCCATCATGATCAGCGGATCGAAGTGGACGTGCGGGTTGGCCTGGAATTTCACGAGCCCGGTCATGTCCTCGGTCCAGACCGAGTCGGGTATCCAACCCATCAGGTGGTCGGGCCACCAGACCGCGTCAAAGCCGTCGGCCTCGGCTCGCTTGGCGAACCTGATCGCACTGTCAGCCGGCGGCATGATCCGGCCAGGCACTCCGAGGGTGATGCGCACGAGAACCTCCCAGGACGGTCGCCGGCGAGCTAGGCGAAGCTCGATCGATTCTACCAAACAACCATTTGGCTGGTATAGAAGGGGCGGCAAGCCTGAGGGGTGGGGGGCATCCCGAGGCTCGAGAGCCTATGCCGATGCGGCCGCCGTTTCGCGGCGCACCAGCTTCGGCGTGGCGACGTCACCGCCGACGACGATTCGCTGCCCGGTCAGGCAGCATGTCTCCTCGGAGACGAGGAACTTCACGACCCGGGCAAGGTCGGCGGGCCGCGGAAGCCTGCCGAGGGGATGGTCCGCCTCGAGGGTCTGAATGTTCTCGACGCCGAGCTCGGCCCGAGCACGGCGGGCCCCACTCTGGGTCGCCACGAGACCCGGCGCCACCGTGTTGACCCGGACACCGTGGGGGCCCTCCTCGTCGGCGAGCACCGCGGCGAGCGCCTCGAGTGCGGCGATCGCCATCCTGTAACCCGCATTGCCCGTCGCCCCACCGCGAAGCTCGGAGCTCGAGATCATCACGATGTCGGCACGGGGCCGGGCGCGCATCTGCGGAAGCAGGAGCTGGGCGAGGCGTGCGGCGCTGAATGCGTAGATCATCATCAGGCGTCGAAGCTCGGCCGGATAGGTGTCGGCCACACACAGTCCACGACCGCCGTCGCCGGCGCTGTTGACGATGATGTCGACGTATCCGAACTCGGCTAGTACCGTGTCGGCCAGTGCGTCCACGTCGCTCGGCTCCGACATGTTGGCGCAGACGGCGATCGCGCGAGCACCGCCTGCTTCGATGGCGGCCACCGTTTCGTTCGCCGCCGTCGCGTCGCGCCGATAGCTGAGCGCGACGCTGGCACCCGCGGTGCCGAGCTCGAGCGCGATCCCGCGTCCGATGCCCCGGCTCGCGCCGGTGACGACCGCGACCCGGTGCTCGAGCGGCCGCGCTTCCGGCGAACCGCCGGCGCGTGCGGACCGGCGGTCAGGCGGCGTGCGATCTGGATCAGCGAGCGGCTGTACGCGCATGAGCGAAATCTCGGCCCGAGAGCCGATCTGCGTCTTTCGTCTCGGGCCCAGATCCGGCGGCCAAGCGTGTGACCACCAACTCGTTCCGCTCAACGACGTGCAAATCGAAACACCGGTCGACGACCGGGCGCCACGAATCGCTCGCAGAATTCTAACGCGCGCGAGCACGTCGAGCATCGATGCCACGCGCGTGCGTGAGCACGCGAGAGCATCGATGCGAAGCGAGCGCGCTCGATCCTAGGCTGCGCCCGTGGTCTCCGGGCTGGCGACGGGACCGCCGACCACGATCCGCTGGCCGGTGACGAAGCTCGCGTCCTCGGAGACGAGGAATCGCACGACGCGCGCGAGATCCGCCGGCGTGGGAAGCGCTCCCCGTCGATGCGCAGCCCTGCCCCTGTCGAGACGCTCCCGTTCGAGCTCGGCTCGCGCTCTGTGCGCCGCTTGGTCGCTGAGCACCGGACCGGAGGTAACGATGTTGACCCTGACGCCGTGGGAGATCTCATCGTCGGCCAACGCCAGAGCGAGCGCCTCGAGCGCGGCGATCGCCATCCGATGGCCGGCATCGCTTCCCGAGCTTGCCCCGAGCCGTGGGCTCGAGATCATCACGATGTCGGCACGCGGTCGGGCGCGCATCTGCGGCAGGAGCAGCTGGGCGAGACGCGCCGCGCTGAACGTGTACACCATCATCAGCCGTTGGAGCTCGGCGGGGTAGGTGTCGACGACGCCCATCCCGGCACCGCCGTCGCCGGCGCTGTTGACGATGATGTCGACGTATCCGAACGCGGACAGGGCCGCTTCGGCCAGCGCGTCGATGTCACTGCGCTCCGACATGTCGGCGCGGACGGCGATCGCGCGAGCACCGCCGGCTTCGATGGCGGCCACGGTCTCCTCCGCTGCACTCGCGTCGCGCCGGTAGCTCAGCGCGACAGCGGCACCTGCAGAGCCGAGCTCGAGCGCGATCCCGCGTCCGATGCCCCGGCTCCCTGCGGTCACGATCGCGACCCGACCCGCGAGGCTCGGACCCGCGGTCGGGGCGCTCACGCCGGCCGATCGGGCCGGCTCGCAGACCATGACATACGGGCAGTGTACGGCTACAACCAAACGATTGGTAGAGCAACTGCGGAGTGATCTTCCGGATTGCGCGGTGAACAAGCTCGGCGCGCTGGTTTCCAAACGCTTGGTTGAGAACCGACACCGGCTTTGCCACACTTCCTAAGATGCCCAGGGCATCGGTGAGGGAGGCGCGAACCAATCGTCGACCGGCGCCGCCGACGACCGACCAGGACGCGTCGACGCCGCGCGAGCGGCGCCGGCGCAAGCGCGACAAAGAGGTCCTCGACGCAGCCGCCAAGGTATTCGCGGACCAGGGCTACGCCGACGCGTCGGTACAGGACGTGGCGGACGAGCTCGGCATCCTCAAGGGAAGCCTCTATCACTACATCCGCACCAAGGAAGACCTCCTGTTCTGGCTCCTCGAAGAAGCCCATCGTGACGTGGAGGAGATCCTCGACGGCGTCGCCGAAGTCGAGGGCCTCAACCCGCTGGAGCGAATCGAGCTCTACGTGCGCCGGCAGGTGATCTACAACCTCGAGAACCTCCAGCGAATCTCGATCTACTACGACGACCTCGACCGTTTGAGCGACCTGCGCCGCAAGCGCATACTTGACCGGCGCGCAGTGCACGATCGGTTCATCAGCGGCCTCATCTCCGATGCCCAAGCACAAGGGCTCGCCGACCCGACCCTGGATGCACGGCTCCTGAGCAACTGCGTCTTCGCGACGATCATCTGGACGTACCGCTGGTACAAGTTTCGTGGCGGTGCGAGCCCCGAGACGGTGGTCGACGTCTGCGCTCGGTACGCGGTGAGCGGTATCACCGGCGGACCGGCGTTTGCGGGGGAAGGCGCGGGCTGATCCTGCCCGACCCATGAGCTCCGGTCGACTCGATCGACGGGTAGCGGTCGTGACCGGCGCAGGCCACGGAATCGGTCGGGCGATCGCGGCCAGGCTCGCGGCCGCGGGTGCCGCGGTGGTCGTCAACGACCTCGATCCGGATGCGGGCGCCGACGCGGTCGCAGAGATCGTCTCGAGCGGTGGCCGGGCGATGGCGGCGCCGGGAAACGTCAGCGACCCGAGCGCCGTTCGCGATATCGTCGCCGCCATCGAGGATGCGCACGGCGCGCTCGACATTCTCGTCAACAACGCCGGCGTGACTCGCGACGCATCGGTGCAGCGGATGTCCGACGAGGACTGGCGTCTCGTCCAGGAGGTGGCGTTGTGGGGGTCGTTCTACATGTGCCGTGCGACGACGCCGCTGCTGCGCGGGCCGCGTGACCAGCCGCCCGCCCACCATCGCAAGGTCGTCAACATGAGCTCGAGCGTGGGTATCTATGGCGCACCAGGAACCGCGAACTATGCGGCCGCCAAAGCCGGATTGATCGGTTTGACGAAATCGCTGGCACGCGAGTGGGCCCGCTACCGCATCAACGTCAACGCGGTGGCGCCGGGCCTGATCGCCGGCACGCAGCTGACGGCCGGAAAGCCCGCAGATCTGATCGCGCGGGTTGAGGCTCAGGTTCCGCTCGGTCGGGCCGGAACGCCCGAAGACGTCGCCGGAGCGGTGGCCTTCCTGGTGTCTGACGACGCCGACTACATCACGGGGCAGGTGCTCGAGATTCACGGCGGTCTCGAGGTTCCGGTCTAATTGCCGCTCGGGAAGGCGTCGGCACCGCCATCGACGACGATGCGCTGGCCCGTCACCATCGATCCCGCACCGGAGACCAGGAACGCGACCACGGCGGCGACGTCCTCGGGCCGCGTCACGCGCCCGAATGGCTGCTCGGCGTCGAGCTCGCCCGCGCCCTCGCGGCCGAGCACGGCGCGAACGAGCCGATCGCCCATGGCCGTGGCGACGAGCCCAGGCGCGACCACGTTCACGCGGATTCCGTGGCGGCTCTCCTCGTGGGCCAGGGTGAAGGCGAGTGCCTCGGCCGCGGCCTTGGCCATGTTGTAGGGCGCGCCGTTGGCGCGCATGTGGCTGACCTCACTGCTGGAGATGACGACGACATCGCCGCGACCATTCGCCCGCATGTCAGGTACCACGAGCTGCGCGAGGCGGTGAGCGCTCAGCGCGTGCGTGGCGATCAGACGCACGAGCTCCTCGGGGTCGGTGTCGAGGACCGAGAGGCCACGACTCGCGACTCCGGCGTTGGACACGAGGATGTCGATCGGCCCGACGGTCGCGCGAACCTCCGCGACCATGTGATCGATCTCTGAGGTCACGTCGACCGAAGCCCTATGGCACGTGGCGACACCCCCGGCGGCACGGATTGCGTCGACCGCCGCGTGTGCTGCTTCGTGGTCACGACGGTACGTCAGCGCGACGGCGGCACCCTCGGCGGCGAGCGCCGCTGCGATGCCGCGTCCGATTCCCCGGCTACCACCGGTCACGAGTGCGACGCGGCCTGTGAGTTGCATCGTTCCTCCTTCAGCACAGTGCCCGTGGCGCGGGCGCGGGTCCGTTAGGCGAGACCGCCTATCTTGACAACCAAACGATAGGTTGACAACCTGGGTGAGATCGAGCACGATCTCTGGATGCGACGCACGATCTTCGACGACGATCACGTCGAGTTCCGCGCGTCCGTGCGGACTTTCCTGCACCGGACGGCCGTTCCACACCTCGAACACTGGGAGAAGAACGGACTCGTGGACCGCAGCTTCTGGGTGGCCGCCGGTGCGGCGGGATTCGTCGGCTTCGAGGCTCCGGAGGAGTTCGGCGGTCTGGGGCTCGATGACTTCCGGTTCAACGCCATCATCGACGAGGAGATCGAGTACGCCGCCGTCGGAAGCGACAACTTTGCCATCGAGAACGACATCGTCGCGCCGTACCTGATCGACCTGACCAATCGCGAGCAAAAAGCACGGTGGCTGCCTGGCTTCACCGCGGGCGAGCTCGTGGTCGCGCTCGCGATGACGGAGCCGGGCGCGGGATCGGACCTGAAGGCGATGAGCGCCACCGCCGTCCGCGATGACGACCATTACCTGCTCAACGGTTCGAAGACGTTCGTCACCAGCGGGATTCAAGCGGAGCTCGTGATCGTCGCTGCACGGACCTCGGGCGGGTCTGCCCGGGAGGGATTCAGCCTCCTCGTCGTCGAAGCCGGCACCCCCGGCTTCGAGAAGGGCCGCAAGCTCGAGAAGGTCGGCCGCCGCGCGCAGGACACCGCCGAGCTGTATTTCAACGACGTCGTCGTCCCGGTAGAGAATCGCCTGGGCGAGGAAGGGCGGGGTTTTGGATACCTGATGCGCAACCTCCCGCGCGAGCGCCTCTCGATCGCCGTCTCCGCGGTGGCCGCCGCCGAGCACGCACTCGAGCTGACGCTCGATTATGTGCGCGAGCGCCGGGCGTTCGGGCAGACGATCGGCAGCTTTCAGGCGAACCGCTTCGTGTTGGCCGAGCTGAGCACGGAGATCTCCGTCGCCCGAGTATATGTCGACCGCTGCATCGAGGCGCTCAACGCAGGTGAGCTCACCGACGCCGAGGCGGCGGGCGCGAAGGTCTTGACGACCGAGCTGCAGTTCGAGGTTCTCGACCGCTGCCTTCAGCTCCACGGTGGCTACGGATATATGGATGAGTACGTGATCTCGCGCCTGTGGCGGGATGGACGCGTGCAGCGGATCTACGGCGGCACCAACGAAATCATGAAGGAGATCGTCGGGCGCNNAGGGATCTCGATCGCGCGATCGAGGACTGGACGAAGATTCTCCGCGTCCTCGACCCGGAGCAGCTCGACGAGCCGATCGTCCGGTATGACGCCTTCGAGGCGGCGGAGGACAGCATGCGCTGGGCGACATTCGTCTCCCACTCGGGACCCGAGATCCAGCTGATGGAGCCTGGAGCGAACACGCCTCTCGGCCGTCGGCTGGCCAAGCACGGTGAGCACGTACACCACATCTGCTTCACCACCGCCGACGTGCCCGGCACGATGGCGCGCCTGCAAGAGGAGGGCGTCGAATTGAAGAGCGCCGAGACCTTCCGTGATCCGGCGATGCCATGGCAGGAGTGGAGCTGGGTTCCACCGGCCGCGACGCACGGCACGCTCGTGGAGGTGGCCCGGCCCTATCGCGCCGTGGATGGGAAATGGGAGTCAGCGCTGTGAAACGGAGGGCTCGTCTCAATCAACCAATCGGTAGGTTGTCTCAATGGTCCGGAAGGACTACCATGTCGCCATGCTGACCTACGAGGTGGACGGCCCAGTCGCGTGGGCGACGCTCGATCGGGCCAACAAGCTCAACGCGATGACGCGAGCGTTCTGGGGCGAGCTCACGGCCACGCTGAGCCAGGCCGAGGACGATCCCACCGTGCGCGTGCTCGTCTTTCGGGGCGCGGGCCGTTGCTTCTCGGTGGGGGGAGACATCGGCGGCTTCGGCGAGCTCGTCGACTCCGCCGACCGGCGCGCCTACGTGCGAGAGGCGCTCGACGCACTGCGCGCAGTCGACAGGTTCAGCAAGCCGACGATCGCCGCGGTTCACGGCCATGCCCTCGGGGGTGGCTGTGAGCTGACGATGGTGTGCGACATCGTCGTCGCCGACGAGACAGCTCGCTTCGGCACGCCCGAGGCGCAGGTCGGCCTGGTGCCGGGTCTTGGTGTCGTGCGCGGGATGGCACACGTCAATTTGCACTGGATGAAATACATGGTGTTCACGGGCGAGCAGCTCGACGCGCATGAGGCGAAGCTCGCCGGTCTCGTCAATCTCGTCGCGCCCGAGGGTGAGCACCTGGCGATGGCGGCCGGGCTGGCCGCCAAGGTTGCCAAGCGGGCGCCACTCGCGCTCGCGGTCGGCAAGGAGATCCTCAACCGCCACGCCGAGGAGGGATATGGCTATGCGATCGAGGCCGTGTCATTTCTCCAGGGGACCGCTGACGTACAAGAGGGTGTGAGCTCATTTCGTGAACGGCGCGAGCCGCAATTTGGAGGACGGTGAGGTATGGCCCTGCGGGATTCGGTAGACGCGTCGGCGGCGAGCAGCGGGCGCGAGGAGCTCGAGGAACGTCGGGCCCGCGCGCTGGCCATGGGCGGTCCGGAGCGGGTGAAGCGCCTTCACGAGTCGGGACGGCAGACCGCCAGAGAGCGGATCGACCAGCTGGTGGATCCAGGCTCCTGGCACGAGCTCGGGCTGCTCGCCGAACCAGAGCTGCGTCGGCCGGAGCTGGCCGCAGCCGACGGGATCATCACCGGTCTCGCTCGGATCGGCGGGCGCAAGGTAGCGATTATCGCCATCGATGCAACGGTGCTCGCGGGCACGACGGCCCCGGTGAACATGCGCAAGCAGAATCGCATCGCCGAGTGGGCCGGCCGACGCGGGCTGCCGCTTATCTGCCTGTCCGACAATGACGGCGGGCGCCTGCCCGACCTCCTGGGTTGGCGCTTCTCGGGCGTGCCGTTCGATTTCTCGAGCTTCCTCCAGCCGCCCGCGGGCTGCCCAGCGATCCCGAGGGTCACCGCCGTGCTCGGCGACAGCTTCGGTGACGCCGCGCTCCACGCGGCGATGGGCAATCTCGTGGTTATGGTCAAGAACTCGTCGCTTGCGCTGTCGGGACCGCCGGTGATCAAGGCGGCGATCGGCGAGGACGTCGACGCGGCGGAGCTCGGCGGACCGGCGGTCGCCCATGAGACGAGCGGCAGCGCCCACATGGTCGTCGACGACGAGAAGGAGGCGCTCGACGCGGCTCGCCGCTTCCTCACCTACCTCCCGGACTCTGCCGCACTGCCCGCTCCCGTCGCCGTGCCGGTCGACCCGACCCGCGATCCCGAGGAGCTGCTCACACTCGTGCCGGCCGAGAGCCGTCGCGGATACGACATGCACAAGGTGCTCGAGGCGATCGTCGACGGCGGGTCGTTGTTCGAATGGGGCAAGCGCTTCGGGCGGAGCTTGATCTGTGCGCTGGCGAGAATCGACGGACAACCGATCGGGGTGTTCGCGAGCCAGCCGATGCAGCGGGCCGGGGTGCTCGACGTGGCGGCGCTCACCAAGCTCGCCGGGTTCGCGGATCTCTGCGAGACCTTCAACCTGCCGATGGTCTTTTTCCAGGACGTTCCGGGCCTGATGATCGGCACGGATGCGGAGAAGGGGGGGATCCTCGCGGGCTACGAACGGGTCGTCGTTCGCTTGGCCCGGGCGACGGTGCCGAAGATCGCGACGATCGTGCGCAAGGCTTTCGGCGGCGGCCACATCGCCCTTGGCGGCCGGCCCGTCAAGCCCGACCTGCTGCTCGCCTGGCCGAGCGCCGAGATGGGGTTCATGGCACCCGAGACCGGGGTCAGGACCGTGTACCGCCGCAAGCTCGAAGCCACGCTCGCCGAGCAGGGCGAGGTGGCGCATGCCGCGCTGATCGCGGAGCTCGAAGCCGAGTGGGCCGCGGAGTCAGCTCCGTGGGAGGCCGCCGCCAACATCATCCTCGACGACATCATCGATCCGCGGCAGACGCGCGAGATGATCATCACGGGAATCGATTTCGCCTGGGGGAGTGCACCCCGCGTGACCAAGACGGGCTGCTGATCAGGTGCCGACGGTCGATGCGCACATCACCGGGACGATCTGGACGGTCGAGGTGTCCGTCGGTGACGTGGTCGAGGAGGGAGACGTGGTCGCGATCCTCGAGTCGATGAAGATGGAGATGCCGGTCGAGGCAGAGGAGGGCGGCACCGTGGTCGAGGTGTTCTGCCAAGAGGGCGACGCGGTTGACGAGGGTCAGCCGCTCGTCCAGCTCGACTGAGACCCCCGGCTCAGACGAGCTTCAGGCGTGCGGCGAGCCGCTGGACCGGTCCTGACCCGACCCAGTGACGGTACGCGCCGCTGTAGGCCTTGAGCGGCTGGACGCCGGGCGAGAGGCCAATCGAGGCTTCGACGAGATCATCGTCATCGTCATCGACCTCGAGGCCGGTGGCCCAGGCGCGTGAGTCCTCGAACCGGGGGCTCGCGAAGAAGTCCGCGAGCAGAGGCAGCCCGGCGCTCGCCTCGTCGAAGAGCAGCAGGTGACCCTCGCCGGGGACAATGTGGACACGGCATCGGGGGAGATGCCGGGCGAGGACCAGGGAATTGGCGGGCGGCACCAGCAGATCGCGCTCGCCGGCAAGCGCCAGCGTCGGTACGTTCAACGTCGAGAGCCAGTGCAGGCTCGACCAGGTCGAACCGGCGATCAGCTGCTGGGTATAACCGATCAATGACGGCGGCTGTCCCAATCGGGCGTCGGCCTGGGCGCGCAGTCGGGCCCCGTCTCCTCCCCCGTCGCGGCCATCGAGCAAATAGCTGGTCTGCTCGAAGAAGATCCGCGAGTAGTACCGCAACGGGGTGGCGATCAGTGCCAAGGCTCTAGCCTCGGGCGGGACGCTGCCCCAGCCACAGCTCGTTCCGACGAGCGCCATCCGCCTCACCCGGTCGGGCGCCATTCGCGCGAACTGTTGGGCGATGGTGCCGCCAAACGAATAGCCGAGCACGTCGGTCTCCTCGACGCCCAGGCGATCGAGCAGGCGGCAGATCATCCGCGCATAGCCGGGATGGGAAAGGGGCACCGGCGAGAGGCGTGAGCGCCCCATGCCGGGAGCGTCGAAGGCAATCGTTCGCGCCACCGTGGCGAGATGCTCCGTGGTCGGTCCCCACATCTCGAGGTTGGCTCCCAAGCCGTTGATCAAAAGCAACGGGCGCCCCTCGCCTCGTTCGCGCACAAACAGCTTCTGGCCCCCGCAGGCAAGCGTGAGGTCGCCATTCCGGGCGATCAATGCGCCGCCGTCGCGCCTTATCATGCGTGGGCACGCGTGCGGACGTACGTTCCCGGTGCCGGTTCCAGCGGGGGATGATCCGGATCGCCCAGTTCGCGGTGCGCAGGCCGCAGATCGCTCGAGCGTCGGTCGAGCCAACGGAGCCAATGCTCCCACCAGCTCCCCTCGGACTCGGTCGTGCGCGCCAACCACGCGGCAGGGTCGCTTGGTGTCCCCGAGGAAGCCGTGCGAAAGCCGGCAGCCCGACCGCCCGGGGGCCTGAGGATCGCCTGCAGGTGCCCTCCTCGCACGAGCACGAACCGGCATCTCGAGCCGAGCAGCGACGCCGTCCGGTAGCAGCTTTGCCAGTGCGTCAGATGATCCGTCAATCCGGCCACGAGATAGGCATCGGTCGTCACGTCGCGGAGATTGACTGCGCGGTCGAGGACGACGAGCCGACCGGGCTTGGTCAGCGCGTTCTCGACGGTCAGCTCGAGCAGATTCACCACGAGTCCCGCCGGCAGGTTGGTGATGTCCTCCGACCAGTGAAAGAGGTCGAGCTTGGGCATGTCCCCCGCGAGGACGTAGCGATGCACCCAGGCCCACCAGATGCTGTCGACCGGTCGCAGCCATGCCAGGGCCCCCTGCAGGGTATGCCCTTCGACGAGCCCACGCCGCCGGACGGCGGCCGTGGCCAGCGCAACGACCCGGGGACTCAGCAGCTCGGTGGGGGAGGTGGGATCGGAGTGGTCCATCACACAGACGAGCAGGCTGACGCTCGCGACCCGCTGACCCTCGCCTCCGGCCGCCAGGTAGGCCAACGCGATCGACAGAAGCTGGCCACCGGCGCACACCCCGAGGGTGTGGGTCCGCTCACTGCCGGTGATCAGCTCGATCGCTTCGAGGGCCTCGACGATGCCCGAGATGTAGGTGTCGAGATCGAAGTCGCGGTGGCTCCGATCCGGGTTGATCCATGAGATCGTGAATGTCTCATAACCCCCCGCGATCAGGAACTCGGTCAGGCTGCGCCCCGGCGAAAGATCCGTCAGGTAGTACTTGTTGACCACCGAGGGCACGATCAGCAGCGGCTCCTGGCGCACCTCGGAGGTCGACGGGGAGTAGTGCAGCAACTCCATGAGCGGAGTGCGGAGCACGACGGCACCGGGCGTGGCCGCCACGTCGACCCCGAGCTCGAAGTCCGATGGGTCCGCCCGCGCCGGCAAGTGCGGCGGCGCACGCAGGTCCTTCACGAGCCGCCTTGCTCCGGTGAGAATGCTGCCGCCACCGGTGTCGATCATCGCCTTGTATGCCGCCGGATTGAGGAGCAGGAAGTTCGCCGGCGCGAGCGCGGCCGCGACGTTGATCAGCGCGGTTCGCAGCCGGAAATCGATCGCCGGGTCGAGCTCTGCCTCGTCGAGGATCTCCTCGAATCGCGACGCGGCTGCGAAGTGTCCCTGTGCGAACGAGCGAAAGAGCCTGTTCGTGCGCCACGACGAATCGGCGTAGCGCCGATCCGTTGTCGACGGATCGAGCTGCGAGCACCCGGCGACCACGCTCCCGACGTCGCGGACCAAATTGACGAGGGGGCCGACCGCTCGATCGGGGTGGCGGACAAGCCTCTTTCCGAGGGCGAAGGCATCCCGGATCGGGAGCGGACGTCGGGCGACGCCGAGTGCCGACGATATGAGCGCGGCATCGAACGCCGCTCCGGGCTGATCGGTGACCCACGGCGCGTCTTCGTCGGGAATGGGCGGGAGCGGCGGCGGAGCCTCCGCCAGCCCCGCGCGGGTGCCTGCGGCTAGACCAATTCCCCAGGGCGACCGTTCCCACGGCGACGCGGAGACCGGCGGTCCCGTCCTCGGAGGAGAGGCCAAGGCAAGCCAGTCAAATCCGCTGGATCAGCGTTGCCGTCCCGAGCCCGCCGCCGCAGCACATCGTCACCAGCCCGATTTCCTTGTCGCTGCGTTCGAGCTCGTGGAGAAGCGTGGTGATCAGGCGTGCGCCGGTCGAGCCCAGAGGATGCCCGAGCGCGATCGCGCCGCCATTGACGTTGACCCGTTCCATGTCTGGATGGAGCTCGCGATGCCACGCGGCGATGACGGCGGCGAAGGCCTCGTTGACCTCGAACAGGTCGATGTCGTCGATCAGCATGCCGTTGCGCTCGAGAATCTTGAGCGTCGCCGGAATCGGCCCCTCGAGCATCTTGACCGGATCGCAGCCAACGGTCGTCTGATCGACGATCCGGGCTCGCGCCGTGAGGCCAAGCTCGCGCGCCTTCTCCGCCGACGCGAGGAGCACGGCGGCTGCGCCATCGGAGATCTGCGAGGAATTTCCGGCGGTGACCTTGCCATCGGGCTTGAAGGCCGGTGTGAGCGCGGCCAGCTTGTCGAGTGTGGTGTCGGGACGGATGCCCTGGTCGGTCGTGACCGCATCACCGTTGACTTGCATGGGGACGATCTCGCGCTGAAAACGGCCTTCCTCGGTCGCGCGATGCGCGAGCTGATGCGAGCGCAGGCCCAACGCGTCGAGCTCGGAGCGCGGCACCTCCCATTGGTCAGCGATCATCTCTGCGCCGAGACCCTGGCCGACGATGTCGTGACGGGCGAGGAGCTCAGGCGTGTACGGCGCGCCGTAACGTTCCTGGCTGTCGGTGGCGACGGAGAACGGCACGTGGCCCATGTGCTCGACGCCGGCGCCGATCACGATGTCGTGGACATTGCAGGCGATCTCCGTAGCCCCGAAGTTGACGCCCTGCTGTGCCGATCCACATTGGCGGTCGACGGTCGTCGCCGGGGTCTCGATCGGGAGGCCGCGCTCGAGCCACGCGGTTCGGCCGATGTTGAACGACTGCTCCCCGATCTGCTGGACGCAGCCGGCGATGACATCGTCGACGAGCGAGGGCTCGATGCCCGCCCGCCGGATCACCTCCTCGTAGCACGTGCCCAACAGCTGATTGGGATGCATGTTCCGGTAGTAACCCTTCTCGGGATGACCGCGCCCGATCGGCGTGCGCACGGCCTCGACGATGACGACTTCACGACCGCTCATAGTGCTCATCTTCAGGCTCCGATCCCGGATGGGAGAGATTCATACCAAACGATTGGTAGATTGTACCGACGTCAAACTCGCCGCCGGACCGACGACTCCGCTGAGAACGAACCTGGCGCACAGGTCGGGCAGATCCACCGGAGCTGACTTGCCGTCCGGCCGATACCAGCGGTAGACCCAGATCGCGGTCCCAAAGATGCAGTTCGTCACGATCCCGGCGTCGATCGCGGGATCCGCCTGTCCGGCGCGCTGCGCTTCGGTGATCAGCTCCGTCAGGAAGCTCTCATGCTCCTTGCGGCGGCTGAAGATCGCCGCCCGCCGGGCTTCGGTCAAGCGTTGGACGTCGTGGTAATAGATCGAGATCCTCGGCAGATGCTGAACGTTGTACTCGACCGTCCGCCTGACGTAGAGGGCGATTCGGCCGATCGCGTCGAGGTCGTCGCGAGCAGCAACCTCGCTGATGATCACTTGCACGTCCTCATGCACCTCTTCCAGGAGGCGGAACAGGAGGTCTTCCTTGGTATCGATGTAGTGATACAGGCTGCCCTTGAGGATCCCGAGCTCGTCGGCGACATCCTGCACGGACGCGCCCGAGTACCCGCGCTCATAGAAGACCCTCTCCGCGGCCTCGACTACTTCGCGGTCGCGACGCCGGTGACGTTGGGGGCGAGGATGGTTCGTTCGTCGATCGGGCGCCATCAGGGAACGTCACCACGCCTGTCGGGTAAGCCCATTCGTCAGATCGTCCGGACCGATGTCGGTCACAGCGCGAGTCCGCCGTCGACGGGGATCGTCGCTCCCGTTACTCCCGCGCCGTCGGGGCCGGCGAGCCAGACGAGCGCGGCAGCGACCTCGTCGGGCTCGAGCAGCCGGTCGACCGGTTGCTGGGCGGAGAACGCCTCCGAGCTCTCGAGGTTGTAGAGCCGGGCGCTCTCGTCGAGGATGCGCGTCGCGGTGGACCCGGGGGAGACGGCGTTCGCCGTCACGCCGGTGCCGCGGAGCTCGGCGGCCAGTCCGCGCACGAGGCCCGTGACCCCTGCCTTCGCCGCGCAGTAGGCGGCGAGCATCGGGAGGCCGCGGGTGGCGGCCGCGGAGGCAACCGCCACGAACCGGCCGGCGCGCGGCTGGGGACGGCGCAGGAGCGCCGGGACCCCGGCGCGCGCCGCGACCAGCACCCCTTCGAGGTTGACCTCGATGACCGCACGCTCCTGCTCGATCGGGACCTCCCACAGCGGAACGCCGCCGGCGATCACGCCCGCGACGGCGATCACGGCGTCGAGGCCGCCGAAGTGCTCCTCGGCGAGCGCGACGGCGCTCGTCATGACCTCCAGGTTGGCGGCGTCGCCGGCGACAGCGATGGCGGAGCGGGCTCCGGCCACCACCGCGTCGAGCTCCGCCGCGGTGCCCATCGCGTACGGGAGCCGCGGGTCGTCGGCTGCCCGGTCGACGGCCACAATGGACCAGCCGTCGCCGTCGAGGCGCGCAACGGTCGCGGCGCCGATCCCGCGTGCGGCTCCGGTGACGAGCGCGACGCGGATCAAAGCGATTGCGCCCGCCCCGAGCGCGGCCATGAGCTCGCGGAGCGGCCGTACGTAACGAACAGACTCATTTGATCGTGAAGCCCGCGTCAACCATGATCGACGTGCCGGTGACGAAGTCGGCGGCATCCGAGGACAACCACAGCATCGCGTGGCTGATCTCCTCCGGTTGGAGCATCGCTTCGGGTGCGAACAGGTTCCATATTCCGGTCAGCTCGCCCAGCCCGGTCAGCCACTCCGCGTCCCGCGAGGCCAGCATCCCCGCCGTCATCGGGGTGTCCATGCCCCCCGGGCAGACGGCGTTCACGTTGATGCCGTACTCAGCGAGCTCGAGGGCGAGCGACTTCGTCAGACCCATGATCCCGTGCTTCGCGGCGACGTAATGGGCGTTACGCGGCACTCCCACGTACGACGACGTGGAGCCGGTGCTGACGATCTTTCCCCGCCGCCGCTCGATCATGTTGGGCACGACGTACTTCGAGCAGAGAAAGGCTCCGCGCAGGCACGTATCGACCACGTCGTCCCATTGCTGCTCACCCATATCGACGAGCGAAGAAATACTTTCGATGCCCGCGTTGTTGATGAGGACGTCGATCCGGCCAAAATGCGCCAACGCGTCATCGACCAATGCCTCGACCTGTCGGGCATCCCGAACGTCGCACACCGCCGGCAGGCAGCGCACATGGAGGGCCTCGATCTCGGCTGCGGTGGCGTTGAGCTCCTCTGTCGTGGCCAAGGGGTAGAGCACAGACTCGATCGCCGCACCGATGTCCGCGATCACGATGTCAGCTCCGGCCTCGGCGAACGCCAGCGCGTGCGACCTGCCCTGCCCGCGGGCACCCCCGGTAACGAGGACGACCTGACCGCGAAAGTCGTAGCTGACGTTCTTGATTTGGCGTGCTGACACGACGCTCTCCAGTGGTTGGACCGGGGACCCGGGCAGCGGACGTCGACTATATCACGACCAAACCTTTGGTTGGGTTATTGCCCTGTCGGGCGGTCCGCGCGGCCGGGGCCGCCACCTTCTACCAACGGCAGGCCTCGGGAATCGCGGGATGGTCCGGTGCAGGGTACTTGCGGTGGATCGGCCCGACGACCTCCTCGCCGAAGCGGTGGACCTGCTCCAGGGTCGCCTCGAGCGACGGGCCGGTCGATAACCGGCAGCAGAACGTGACGTAGTCGACCCCGAGCTCCTCGTGCAGGAACTCGAGGCGCTCGATGCACTGCTGGGGCGTCCCCATCACGACGTGCGGCGCCACGCTCACTCCGGTGATGTCCTCCTGCGAGGTGAAGTCGGGGTGGTGGCTGAGGATGCCCTCGCGCTGGTAGAAGCGCACCTGGCGAGCGAAATGCTCGCCGAACACGTTCGCGGCCTCCTCGAACGAGCTGGCTACCCAGCCGTCGCGCATCATCACGATGAACGGGCGCTTGCCGAGCTCGCGGGCCCGCTCACGGTAGAGCTCGGCGCTCGCCTCCCAGACAGCGCGCTCGAACGGCAGCGGGTCGCAGGTCCACGACGAGGCGTACTCCGCCGATCGCCGAATGGCGGCGGGAACCGCGTTGCCGCCTCCCCAGATCGGCCATCCCCCAACCTGGTAGGGCGGTGGCGCGAGCAGGCCCCTGTCAACCTGCCAATGCTTGCCCTCGAAGGTGAAGGGCTCGCCCGCCACTGCCAGACGCTGTACCTCGAGCGCCTCGAGGAACCGGCCGAGCAACCGTTCCTGGGGCACGCCGAACTGTTGCCAGAAGGCGGGAAGAAAGCCGCGCGACATCGTCGTGAAGAGCCGACCTCCCGACAGGTTGTCGATGACCGAGAACTGCTCTGCCGCCTTCATCGGGTGTGTCAGGGTCGCGACCGAGGTGAAGCTGCCGATCGCAACCCGCTCGGTCTCCCGGGCGAGGACGGTCAGCAGCTGCTCCGGGCCGGCGAAGTGGCACTCCGGGCTGGCGTGCCGATCCGGTACTTGAATCGAGTGGAAACCGGCGCTCGCGGCGGCGACGCCTTCGGCGATCATGGCGTCCATGACGGCGCGGCGCTCCGGCGGCTCGGGCCGCGTCGCGGTGCGCCGGTGCGTGTCGATCAGGTAGCCGACGCGCATCCGGTCAGTCCCGCGCCGGTGCGAGCCGCAGCGGCGCCCGCTCGGAGCGCTCGACCTGGTACCCGTCGGGGTCGATGGTCGTCTCGGATTCCTGGATCAGGCGGCGCTCGCCGCTGGATTGAGCAGCCACTCGGCCAGTCGCTCGCCGGTCATGTACGCGGTCAGGTTCGTCAGGCCGGTCGGTACGTTCGGGAACACCGACGCGTCGGCGACGAACAGGCACTCGGTGCCGTGCACGGCCAGCCGCTGACTGACGACGGCGCCAGGATCGCCCGCCGGGCCCATCCGGCACGTGCACGACGCGTGGTAGGAGGTGCTCGCGACCGAGAGGATGTACGCCTCGAGCTCCTCGTCTCCGGCGACGGTGTCGGCGTCCGGAAAGAGGATCTCGGCGATCTCCTCGCGCAGCGGCGAGGTGGTCGCCAGCTCGTAGGCGAGGCGTACAGACTCCATCAGCCGCTCGATATCGCTCGGATCCGACAGGAAGTTCACGTGGAGCTCCGGCTGCACGTGCGGGTCGGCGGAGCTCAGTGTGAGCCACCCGACTGACCGTGGCTTGGCGAGCAGCGATACGAGAGTCAGCGCCTTCAGGCCCTTGGTGTCGACGTCTTTCATGTTCATGGTGGCGGGATCGAGGACCGACGGGAACATCATCATGTCGTCCTTGAGCCCGCCGGAGGCGGCCGTGGTGAACTTCAGCTCGGCGCGGACGCCCACGTTCTGCGTCGGCTCACGCAGAAGCGTGAGCACCGGCGCGAACGGATGGTCCTGCAGGTTCTGCCCGACCGCCTCGTTGGCGACGACGATCTCGATACCGAACCGCGAGAGGACATCGGCGGGCCCGATCCCTGAGAGCATGAGGAGGTGTGGCGTGTGGATGGCGCCGGCGCACAGGACGACCCGGTCGGCGAGCAGCCGCTCTCGCCGTCCGTCGCACTCGATCTCGACGCCGACGGCCCGGGTGCCCTCGAACAGGACCCGGGTGCAGGTGGTGTCGCTGAGGATCGTCAGGTTTGGCCGCTCGCGAGCCTCGGCGAGGTAGGTGACGAGCGAGCTCGCCCGCACCGTGCCGATCTGATTCCGCGGGATCGGCCCGATCCCCGTCGCGCCTGGCTCGTTGTGGTCGGGACAGGGAGGATGCCCGCGGTCGAGGCAGGCTCGCTCGAACGCGCGCCCCGATGCCGCCCATTCGTCGCGCTGGTGGCGCATGATGGGAATCGGCCCGGCATCGCCGTGATAGGGCTCCTCGCCGTAGTCGAGGTCGCGCTCGAGCCGGCTGAAGTAGGGCAGGACGCGCTCCCACGACCACTCGTCATTGCCGCCGGCCAGCCACGCATCGAAGTCCTCGACGGAAGCCCGTTGAGCGATCGCCGCATTGACGGCCGACGAGCCGCCGACGAGCCGGCCGCGCGGGTACGGCTGTGGCTCGCGCAGCTCGGGCGGCTCCAAGAAGAACGCCTGGAGGCCCCAGTCCTGACCCTCGACGCTCATCTCGTACGCGTCGGCGACCGCCTCCGGCACGTCCTCCATGCGGGGAAAATCGGGGCCCGCCTCAACGAGCGTCACCCTCTGTGCCGGATCCTCGGTCAGGCGGGCAGCGAGGGCTCCGCCCCCG
>PMOY01000070.1 GCA_003165655.1 Solirubrobacterales bacterium | reverse complement strand
TTCGGAACAACCCGAAGCACAACACCTAGACGCATTCGTACCGGCTCTGTGAATTCTTCTCGCCGCACACGCGGAGAAGCGCGAGCCGTAGACATCCAGGCGGCCCTTCGGTCGTCTCCGGGGCGCCCGTCGTTGCGGCGCGGTTAGCCACGCCCCGGCCCCTTGAGCTCCTGGCGCCTCGTCTGCTATCAATACATGTCCGCCGCGGGGTGGAGCAGTCNNGTTCGAATCCCGCCCCCGCTATCAAGAAATGGCCCTGGGAGATCGAGGCCTCCGAGAGATCGGAGCCTTGGTGTTTAGGGGCGAGATCGCTTTTGTTCGGGTTTGACGGCGGCGCGACGCTACGGAATTCGCACCGCTAACCCGAAGCGGCGCCCGCTAGCTCGACGGGGCTGTGGCCCCTCCAAACTGACTCGGCTCGCGAGCGGCTCGTCGTCTCAGGCTGCAAGCCCCGGGATGCGGCTACGTCCGCTGTGGAATGTCACAGAGAAGTTGCGCTTGGTGGGGGAGAACTCCTGCCGTCGCCGGCCTCATGTCGGTCATGGGCTCAACGGGCGACCAGGATCACATCGAGCGGTTCGCGCTCGAGCTGGCGCCTGCTCGGACGCTCGAGCATCCGAAACTCGCGTCCGGTATCGGACGGACACATGGCTAAGAGGGCGCGGCGTACGCGCTCGGCGGAGAGCCCCCGGACAGTCGTCCGTACGGATGAGTTCGAGCGCTGGACTCAGACGCTGAGCGACGATGTCAGGTCCGAGGTCAACGGCCTGGTCGATCGGATCGTCGCAGGTGGCCCGACGCTTGGCCGGCCGCGCGTCGACCTCATCCACCGGTCGACCGTCCACAGACTGAAGGAGGGTCGGAGCGGTCGCGGCATGAGAGTGTTGTTCGCCTTCGACTCCAACGGAAACGCCGTCATGCTGGCCGGAGGCGACAAGACGGGCAAGTGGAACGACTGGTACCCGAAAATGATTCGGCTGGCAGAACGCCTCTACGCCGTCCACGATTGCAGCATCCGAAAGGAGCCTCATTGTCTGAGCCGCCGAGAAGCTGGAAGGACGTCGCATCACAGAAGCCGGTGAACGAGATGCGGGCTGAGATATATCGACGGGTGATGGAGGCAGAGGACCGAATCGCCCACGTGCTCTACGCGCGTGGCGTCAGTCACGAGGTCGTGACTGCGGCGCTCGAGGCGGTCGACGAGAGACTGCTGGAGGACCAGCGTCGAGAGGATCTGTACCTGTCGGCTCTGGCCCGCTACGTCGAGGCGCTCGGCGGTCGGCTCGAGGTCCGGGCGCTGTTCGGCGGGGAGGCGATCCTGCTTCGAGGCGAGCCTGAGGAGTAGAGAGCGCCGGTTCCGCGGCGGTGGCGGGGCCGAGCCTGGGAAGCCCGGTCGTTTTCCCGGTCGTGTAATTCAGAGCCATGCAGCTAGACGCCTTGCGACGTACGCGCGTACCCGTCCCGAAGGCCTGTCCCTCCACCACCTGAGCACGTCGCGTCTCTACTCGCTGACGTCTGCGCATTCTGCAGCATGGAATCGCTACCGGCGGTTGCGCAGGCTGCGAGATGGATAGACGGCCGCTGGCCGGAGAGCGAGCTCGTGGCCGCGGCGGCGGAGCCCCACAGGATTGCCGCGCGGCAGGTCGCCGTTCATCGTCGCGACTCCCCCTTCTGATCCGTCGCTACGTGACGTTCCGGACTGCTGCGCGCACCACAACTCGGGCAGGTCGCGTCGGAGGCGCGAGCGAGAGGAAGTCGCGTGCCGGAGCGCGGTGGCTGCAGAACGGGCAGCTGAGCGCATCGGTCAGCGACACCGGGCCTGCGTTGAGCGCGATCGGGGCGTCGCACCGATCGCAAGCGAGCGTTCCGGCGGCGAGCAGTACTGATCGTGCGGTTTGACGCTCCGCTTCGTGCGCCGCCGCGAGTGGTGCATCCCGGTCCCGCCGAACGCGACTCGAGTCGCCAACACCGCCGAAGAGGGACATGGAATGAGTCTAGGCGCGTCTGCGACTACGCCGACGCGTCCGAGCGTGCATCCCCCGACGATGTGCGCCAACCGCTGACCCACGCGGCGACTTCGGCTCCGGTGAGTTCAAACTCGCTGGGCAAGTGAGCTACTACCTCCCGCAGGAAGCCGTTGCTCAGGAGCATGTCCACCTTGTCGCCGAGGAAGTCGTTCAGGATTGCCTGCGCGAGGCGGCGGGGGCCTGCGCCTTCGTAGCCCCATTCGAAGTCGGCTTCGATCAGCCGATCGTCGTTGAGCTCGAGGTTGCGTCGCCGTCCATTGCGGCAGACCCCCGACGACGATCGGACCGCCGTGTCCGTGGTCCGGCTGTTGGACGCGAAGACCGACATAAGTGACGTCCCACGGCGCCATTGCACGCACGCTAGCGAATCCTCCGACCTCAGTCTCGCGGGATCACAGCGTCGAGCACCTCGCCGATCGACCGGTCGGCGAGCGATCCCTCACGGTCGCGGACGACCAGCACCAACGCGGAGCGGGCGCGCGAGAGCTCGGTGTACCAGACGCTCCGAGCGGACTCGGCGCGCAGCTCCTCCATCTCGCACAGACTCACTGGTTCTCGTCGGCGAACAGGAACATCACCCATCGCGATTCTGCAGCAGCAGCTCGAGCGCGTCGATCCACTCCGGCAGGAGGTCCTGTGCCTCATCGATGATTACTGCATCGACATTGCGCCGAGCGCGTCTGGCGCCTCGGTGAGGAGGTTCGGCGCGCGGACATCGTAGTAGTTCTCGTCTGATTCCTCGGGTCGGCGCTCTGAGTCGAGTCCGGCCTCCTTGGCCCACCGGGTGCAGAGGCCGTGGAAGTGCAAGGCCTCGATCCGCTCGGTTCCCGAGAGCTGTCCGGCGATGTGCAGCCGAGCGGCTGGTTGAAGCGCGTCACGGGCACGCTCAACCCCTGCGCCGCGAAGGCGCCGCGCCTCCTCGATCGCGAGCAACGTCTTGCCGGTCCCCGCTCAGCCCGTGATCAGCACCCGTAGGTTCCGTCGAGTGCGTCGAGGATCTCGTACTGGTTCTCGGTCAGGCGGATCAGCTCTGCCTCGTCCTCCGTTATCTGGCCCCCGATCGCGAGACGACGCAAAGCGGTCAGATTCGCTGAACGCGTCGCGCCGTTACCAGGCAGGCGACGGCACTGGAGAGGATTGGCCGGCCGAGCCTGTGGTGGAGGGCGTGGTTCTCGGCGCACAGAGCGTCGCGCTGCCGGGGTGAGAGCCGCGCCCAGAACGACATCGTGCCGAGCAGAGCGTTGATCGCGTCGGCCGTGTGCTCCAGGAGCGCCGGCACCGCGGCGACCTGAGTGTCGTCAAACAGGTCTGCGGCATGCCCGCGCGCGAGCTCATAGCCCCCCAGCCACGCCCATACCTCAGACACGTTGCCGCGCCGCTCATCGACACCCCCGAGCGTGACGTCCAGGTCGCGGTAGGTTGGCCAGTCGGCGGCAAGCCCCGGCGCCACCCTCGCCATCGCGGCGCGGAGGGCCTGCTGATCGCCGGCGCTACGCGGCTCCTGCAATCCGAAGTAGGAGACCAGCGCGAGGGTTCCGCCATCAACCAGCGCGTCGGCGGTCTTGCGCCAACTGGCATCCGGATCAACCCAGTGAATCGCCGATCCCGAAAACGCGGCCGAGTAATGCGCGTGCGGCACCGGCGCGTCCTCAAAGCGCCGGTTGACGAACTCCACCTCCGCGGCGTTGCCGAGCTGATCGCGCGCTCGCGCGATCAGCCGCTCGCCCGGCTCGATCGCCGTCACCCGCAGGCCGCGGGCGAGCAGGCTGCGTGTCAGCTGGCCGGTGCCACAGCCGATCTCGAGCACCGCTGCGCCAGGACCGAGACCCCCCACCTCCAAGGCCCGGTCGATCAGCGCGTCCGGGTAAGCCGGCCGGTGACGGTCATACTCCTCGGCGACCTCGTTGAAGACCTCGCCGTAGCGACTGGCCTCGGCGCCACATGACATGCCCGGAAGGTAGATGACGACGAGGACGAGCCGGCCGCCCAAGGGACCGCCCTCATCGCAGGCCGCGGTAGCGATCGAATACCTCTGCGCGAGAGCCCGCGCACTCCCGGATCAAAAGTGACTGGACCAAGCGGATGATGAGACTGGAGCAGACCCGACATGACCGCTGAAGAACACGAGCTCGAGCAGTTACGGCCGGCGTCGTTCGCGATCGCCTACCGGATGCTCGGCAGCGTCTCCGAAGCCGAGGACGTCGTCCAGGAAGCGTTGCTGCGCGTCCATCAGGCGATCGAGGACGGCGAGCAGATCGCCTCCCCGCGGGCCTACGTCGCCACTGTCACCACCCGGCTGGCGATCAACGAGCTTCGCTCGGCGCGCGCGCGGCGAGAACAGTACGTTGGCGAGTGGCTGCCCGAGCCGATCCTCACCGACGGCGTCGACGATCGCGCCCAGCACGCCGAGATGGCCGACTCGCTGTCGCTGGCGATGCTGGTGCTGCTCGAGAGCCTGTCTCCGGAGCAGCGAGCCGCGCTGCTCCTGCACGACGTGTTCGATTACGGCTATCCGGAGATCGCAGAGATCATCGGCAAGAGCGAGGACAACGTGCGCCAGCTCGCGAGCCGGGCCCGGCGTCACGTCGCGCAGCGCCGTCCCCGGTTCCAGGTCCTCGCGCGAGCAGCGCGAGGAGCTCGCGCAGATGTTTCTCGCCGCCGCCCAGCAGGGGGATCTGGCCGGGCTCGAGGCCCTGCTGGCGCACGACGTGGTCCTGACCGGCGACGGCGGCGGGAAAGTCCCGGCGCTGGCGCGGTCGCTGCGCGGCCGCAACCGCGTCGCCCGCATGCTGCTCACCTGGATGCGGGTCGTCGCGCGGCTTCCCGATTCCACGCTGCGGCCGACCGAGATGAACGGCGGTCCGGGAGTGATGGTCCTGGACGGCCAGCAGCGGCTGATCAGCGTGTGGTCGCTCGAGATCGCAGGCGGCGAGATCCGCAGCATCAGCTCGGTCGTCAACCCTGACAAGCTCGCGCACCTCGGGGTGGTCGGCGACTTCGCATCGCTCTTCGGCCCGCACCGGCCGCGCCCTGACACGCCCATCGATCCACAACCCCACACTCATAACCAGGGGGAACACCATGACCCAGGCAAGAATCCAGAACCCCGCACTCACCGTGCCCGGCGCGCTCGACGCGGCCCAGCAACTCGCCGCCTCGGCGAAGCACGCAGGGATCCCTGAGGCCACGCTGGCGATGGTTTCGCTGCGCGCGAGCCAGATCAACGGCTGCAGCGTGTGCGTGGACATCCACACGCGCGAGCTCGACCAGATGGGCGAGAGCAGCGAGCGCATCTACCTCGTCGCCGCGTGGCGCGAAGCGCCGTACTTCAGCGACGCCGAGCGCGCGGCGCTCGCGCTCACCGAGTCCGCCACGAGACACCGGACCGGCCCGACCCGGTGCCGGACGAGGTCTGGGACGAAGCCGCCCGCCACTACACCGAGCCCCAGCTAGCGGCCCTGGTGGTGGCGATCGCGACGATCAACGGGTTCAACCGCGTCAACGCCGCCACTCGGCAGATCACCGGCGACTACGTCGCCCGCATCGTCGAAGCGGCCGCGGGAGCCGCCGCCTGAGCACCAATCCACGGCGCGACGAGCGAGCGGTCGCTCGCTGGTCGCGCCGTGTCCATGTCGCGTCGGCGGGCGACTCCCTCGGACATACACGCTCCAACCCCGCGAAGCGCCCGGCAAGCGACGAGCGCGGCGCCGGCAGTGGAGTGCTAGCCAGGAGCGGCTCGACGCCGTCGCGGCGTCGGCACTTATTGACTTTGCTTTGCGACTAAATCCCGATTCGCGGATATTGCGTCCGTGGCGATCGAGCACGCGGACAGGTTCCGTAACAGTCGCGCTCCGATGGCGTTAAGGGTCACGAATGAACAATCAAATCCACAGACTCGCGCGTCTGACGGGGCTTCTTGCCGGGTTGGCGCTTCTTGGCCCGGCGGGCGCGGTTGCCGCGGGGCCTCTGACATGGTCGGCGCCGGCGCAGATCGATCTGCAGCCCGCGATCGAGGCCAGCTCGATCTACGCGATCTCGTGCCCGTCCGCCGTGCTCTGTGTCGCCGGTGACGACGCGGGCAACATCCTCAGCTCGACGAATCCCGGCGGCGGCCGCGCCGCGTGGTCGTCGGCCGCGGTCGACGTCCACACCGGCGGGCAGTTCTCGATCGAGGGTCTGTCGTGCCCGTCGACCACGCTCTGCGTGGCGGTCGACGAGGGCGGGGGCGTGCTTACCTCGATCAACCCCACAGGCGGCGCCGCAGCGTGGACCCGGGCCGCAGTCGACGCTGGCGCGTCGGGCCTTTCCGGCATCGCCTGCCCCTCCGTCTCCTCCTGCGTCGCCGTCGATGGGGACGGTAAGGCGTTCACCTCGGCATCGCCGGCGGGCGGCGCGGCGACCTGGGTCAGCGAGGACATCGACGGGACCAACAGCCTGAGCTCGGTCTCGTGTCCGACGACCTCTTTCTGTGCGGCCGTGGACGACAAGGGCAACGTGCTCACCGCTACCGCGCCGAGCACCACCTGGACGGTGACGCACCTGACCTCGCGGGCGCTGCTCTCCGTCTCGTGCGCGTCGGCGTCCCTGTGCATCGCGGCCGACGACGAAGGCGCGGTGTGGAGCTCGTCCGCCCCGAACACCGACGCCTCGGCCTGGCACAGTGCGACCGTTTCCGATGGCGTGGGCATTAAGGCGCTCGAGTGCGAGGCGCCGTCGTTCTGCGTGGCCACGGGCGACGCGATCCACTACTCGGCGAACCCGACCGGCGGGTCCGCGGCGTGGACGAAGGTGGGCAGCAGGTTCAACTTCGAGCCGACCGCTCTGAGCTGCGTCGGAACGAGCTTCTGCACGGCGGGGGACGATGACGGCGATATCGCCGTCTCGACGTCCCCGACCACCGGCGCGGGCTGGACGCCCGCGCAGGTCGACGGAGCTCCGACGCTGCTCGGCGTGTCGTGCCCGCAGGTGACCCGGTGCTTCGCCGACGACGACTCCGGCGACATCCTCGTGTCCGGCCACCCGACGGGCGGAGCGTCGGCGTGGAGGGCGATCGACGTCGGCTCGCACCAGTCGAGCGGGTCGTTCTACGGGCTGGCCTGCCCTTCGGTATCCCTGTGCGTCGCGCCGATCGACTTCGGGCCCTACGGCACCTCGGGCAGCGGTGGTTACGGGAGCTACTCGAAGACTCCGGCCGGCTCGGCGACGAGCTGGAAGACGATCGCGCTCCTGCGCGGCGCCGATCCGGTCGTCCACGGCTTCTTCAACGCCGGATGCGCCGGCACATCGCTGTGCGCAATCACCCAGGACGACGGCACGCTGTTCGTCTCCACCAGTCCGACGAAGCCGAAGACGTGGAAGAAGAAGAGCTCCAAGGGCCAGCACGCTGGCGTCTTCTGCCCGCGCCGGGGTCGGTGCGTCGCACCGGGAGGCTCGTGTCCGACGCGGTCGTTCTGCGCGGTCCTCAACACTGTCGGGGACGGGGTCGGGGACGGACGGGTGTCGACCTCGACCGCTCCCGCCCGCGGAGCCAAGCACTGGAGGACGATCACAATCGACCGTGGCAACGTCCTGACCTCGATCTCGTGCGCGACGGCGAAGCTGTGCTTCGCTGTCGACTCGGTCGGAAGAGTGTTCTACTCGATGAGGCCGACCGCCGCGTCGAGCTGGCATGTTGCCGATCGCGTCGCTGGGCCGCTGGAGGCGATCTCGTGCCCGTCGAGCGAACTCTGCATCGCGGTCGGCGCGACCGGGGTCGCCGTGACCGGCTCGAACAGCTGACGCCGGTGAGAACAGATCCTGGCGACAGGGATCTGTTCCCGAAGGGGTTACACGGCGGACAGACGGCAAAGGGCTTCATGCTCCGGCCGCCTGTAGCCAGAGTTGCCAGACTTCACTCACTCAGCTCACGGTTTCGACCGCGGGCGGAGACGCCTGATTAGGCAACCTCGAACTTGATCGCGTCGATCGCTAGGACCCTGCGTTGGGCAAGTGAGGGCCTTCGCGCTGGTCACTCGCCGGGAGGACCCTGGGAACGCATGTTCGGTCTGCGGAGACACAAAAAAGCAACCCGCGCAAGTCTCGACTGGGCCACGCTGCTTCGAGATGCCGTGTGGCCGCGGATGCAGGGCTGGGCCGGTCGGCGCGCTGGCAACGGCGCTGGGTGATCGGGCACCCTCAGGTTCTCTGAGCTTTGGGCTTTGCGGGAGGGTGTTGCTGTTGTTGGGTT
>PMOY01000335.1 GCA_003165655.1 Solirubrobacterales bacterium | reverse complement strand
CAGGTTCGCGCCGAGGGCGTGCCGGGCGGCTTCTCGAGCATCTACCCGGAGCTCTCGCAGCTCGAGACGCTCGGGATCGCGCGCCGCGGCTACTTCGTGCAGGGGCTCGGCGGCGCCCAGTTTGCGCTCCCCGGCGCCGTCGAGCGGCTCCGCTCCCAGCCCCACGGCGACGCGGAGCCTCCGCTCGTGCTCGCCGCGGTCGACCCCGCGCAGCCCTACGGGGCGGCCCTGCCTTGGCCCAAGCGCCGAACCGACGACGCCCGCCGGCCGGCGCGTGTGGCCGGCGCCTATGTGGTGCTCTCGGGCGGCGAGCCCGTCCTCTACCTCGAGCGTGGCGGCAAGGGCCTGTTGACGCTCGTGGCCGCCGAGGACGAGCGTCTGGAGCCGGCGCTGGCGGCGCTGGCCGACCAGGTTCGCCGCGGTCGGGTCAAGCGGATCGCCCTCGAGCACGTCGACCGTGAGCCCGCGTTGGCGTCCCCGCTGGGCGGCGCACTGATCGCCCTCGGCTTCCGTGAGGGACCTCGGAAGCTGACGCTGAGCGCGTGAACGGTCGTGCCCGAGGGCGACACGATTCGCTGGGCGGCGAACCGGATCCGGCCCGTGCTCGAGGGCCGGGTGCCCGAGGAGATCCGGACGCCCCATCCGCGACACGCGCTCGACCGATGGCCGCAGCGGCTGGCCGGTCGCGCGGTGGCGCGGGTCGAGCCCTACGGCAAGCATCTGTTCCTCCGCTTCGAGGGCGGGCTCGCGCTTCACTCGCACCTGCGGATGACGGGCTCATGGAGTGTGTATCGGGTCGGGCAGCCGTGGCGCCGGTCGCGGGGTCGCGCCTGGATCGTCCTGCTTGCGGCGGACTGTGAGGTCGTGCAATTCGACGGGCCGGTGCTCGAGCTGATGACCGAGGGGCGGACACGATTCGATCAGCGACTCGCCGCGCTCGGCCCCGACGTGCTGGCCGACGAGGTCGATGCCACACGCTTCCTGCGACGCCTTCGCGCTGATGACCCGACCCGCGGCATCGGCGACGCGCTGCTCGATCAGACGACGATCGCCGGGATCGGCAACATGTGGAAATCGGAGGGGTGCTGGGAGGCGGGCATCGATCCATGGCGACCGGTCAGTGACGTCAGTGACGCCGAGGTGCTGTCGATCGTCGAGCAGGTGCGACCGCGAATGCAACGCTCCGCCGAGCTCGGGCCGCGCTCACTGCGGCACCAGATCTACGATCGTGCGGGCCGTCCCTGCCCGCGGTGCGGCGCGTCGATACGGGCCCGAGGCCAGGGCGACGATAACCGCACGACCTTCTGGTGCCCCGCATGCCAGCGGTGACCCACCATCAGCGGATGCGGCGGATCGGACACAAGGGGGCCGCCCTGATCGCCCCCGGCAACACCTTCGCGAGCTTTGATGCCGCTGCGGCGGCCGGGGTCGACATGATCGAGTTCGACGTCCTGCCCGAGCCCGATACGGGCCGGCTCGTCCTCGCCCACGACTACGCCGATGCCGCAAGCCGAGCGCCGCACACGCTGGAGGAGGGACTTACCTATCTCGCGCGCGAGTCGTTCGAGGGGATCGATCTCGACGTCGACTTGAAGGGCAGGGGGTATGAGCTCGTCGTGCTCGATGCCCTGCGCTCGCACGATCTCCTGGGTCGCTCACTGATCACCTCGCAGTACCCGGAGAGCCTCGCGCTGATCCGCGCCGGCGACCGGGCCGTGAAGCTCGGCTGGTCGGTTCCGAGACTGCGCCGCGACCCGTTCCGCTCGCCGGCGTTTGCGCTCCTCGCACGCGGCGGGCTGCTCCTCGCGCGCGCCGCACTCCCGGGCCGCGCCGCGGCCGTGATCCGTGCCGGGCGCTGCGATGCGCTGATGGCGCACTGGCGCCTGGTCACGCCTGCGCTCGTCCGGAGCGTTCGCGATGCCGGCGGCGAGCTGTACGTCTGGACCGTCGACGAGGTGCCTCGGCTGCGGATGCTCGACGGGCTCGGGGTGACCGGCGTGATCACCAACGACCCCCGACTGTTCACAGCGCTCGAATGAAAGCGGCATAGAGTGCACGGCTACACGCACTGACTCCATGACCGTCGCCCCCTTCCCAGAGCGCCCCTCCTACGGGGCCTTGACCCGCCACCACGAAGAGATCGCCAACCGGCATCTGCGCGAGCTCTTCGCCTCCGACCCGGGACGGGCCGGGCGGATGTGTGTCGAGGCCGTTGGGATCTTCCTCGATTACTCGAAGAACCGCATCACCGACGAGACCCTCGAGCTCCTCGTCGCACTGGCCGAGGAATCACAGCTCGCAGAGCGGCGCGAGGAGATGTTCGCGGGCGAGCACATCAACGTCTCTGAGGACCGCGCGGTGCTCCACGTCGCGCTGCGGATGCCACGGGACCACAAGCTCGTGGTCGACGGGGTCGACGTCGTCGCCGAGGTCCATCGGGTGCTCGACCAGATGACCGACTTCGCGCGGCGGATCCGGTCGGGGGAATGGAAGGGCCACACCGGCAAGCGCATCCGCAACGTGATCAACGTCGGCATCGGCGGCTCGGACCTCGGACCTGTGATGGCCTACGAGGCTTTGCGGCACTACTCGGCGCGGGACATGACCGTCCGCTTCGTCTCCAATGTCGACTCGACCGACCTGGTGGAGGCCACCCGGGATCTGTCGGCGGACGAGACCCTGTTCATCATCTCCTCCAAGACCTTCGTTACCCTGGAGACGCTCACCAACGCCACGTCGGCCCGCACGTGGGTGGTGGACGCGCTCGGCGATGACGCCGCGGTCGCCAAGCACTTCGTCGCCGTCTCGACCAACGCCGAGCGGGTTGCCGCGTTCGGCATCGACACGGCCAACATGTTCGGCTTCTGGGACTGGGTCGGCGGCCGCTACTCGATGGATTCGGCGATCGGACTCTCGACGATGCTGGCGATCGGCCCCGAGCGCTTCCGGGAGCTGCTGGCCGGCTTCTCTGCGATGGATGAGCACTTCCGGACGGCTCCCTTGCGCGAGAACCTCCCCGTCCTGATGGGCCTGATCGCCGTGTGGTACGGCGACTTCTTCGGCGCCCAGACTGCGGGGGTCATGCCCTACGACCAGTACCTGAAGCGCTTCCCGGCCTATCTCCAGCAGCTCACCATGGAGTCAAACGGCAAGCACGTGAGGCTGTCCGGAGAGTCAGCGCGTCGATTATGAGACCGGCGCCGTGTACTGGGGCGAGCCTGGGCACCAACGGCCAGCACAGCTTCTACCAGCTGATCCATCAGGGCACGAAACTGATCCCCGTCGACCTGATCGGGTTCGGCAAGACCCTGAATCCCCTCGGCCGAGCACCACGACATCCTCACCTCCAACGTCTTCGCCCAGGCCCAGGCGCTGGCCTTCGGTAAGACCGCGAAGGAGGTGCGGGCCGAGGGCACGCCGGAGGCGGTCGTGCCCCACCGCGTGATGGAGGGCAACCGGCCCTCCAACGTGCTCCTGTGCGAGGTGCTCACCCCGCGGCTGCTCGGGTCGCTGGTCGCCCTCTACGAGCACAGTGTGTTCACCCAGGGCGCGATCTGGGACATCGACTCGTTCGACCAGTGGGGCGTCGAGCTGGGAAAGGTGCTGGCCGCGGCGATCATTCCCGAGCTCGAAAGCGCAGGGGAGCCCGACCTCGACGCACGACTCCTCGACCAACCACCTGATCCGCCGTTACCGCGAACTGAAGAGCAAGGGAGGCTGAAATGGCGACCGACAATCCGATGCAGCTCGGCATGATCGGGCTGGGACGGATGGGCGCGAACCTCGTCCGCCGCCTGATGGCCGACGGCCACCGCTGCGTCGTCTACGACGTCAATGCCTCGGCCGTGGATGAGCTCGCCAAGCAGGGCGCCGTCGGGGGCGACAGCCTGAAGGATTTCGTCGCCGATCTGGAGAAGCCGCGCGCCATCTGGATCATGGTTCCGGCCGGGGTCGTGCAGGCGACCCTTGACGATCTCGTGCCCCTACTCGACGCCGATGATGTCGTCATCGACGGCGGCAACTCCTACTACCGCGACGACATCACGCGATCTAAGGAGCTCGCAGAAAAGGGCATCCACTACGTCGACTGCGGAACCAGCGGCGGCGTGTTCGGGCTCGAGCGGGGCTACTGCCTGATGATCGGCGGCGAGCAGACGGCCGTGCAGCGACTCGATTCTCTGTTTAAGACGATCGCCCCGGGACGGAGTGCCGCCGAGCCCACCCCGGGTCGCACCCGCACCGACGGCACGGCGCCCGACGGCTACCTGCACTGCGGACCAAGCGGCGCCGGGCACTACGTGAAGATGGTCCACAACGGGATCGAGTACGGGATGATGGCCGCGATCGCCGAGGGCCTCAGCATCATCAAGCACGCCGACGCCGGCAAGCTGACGGCCGAGGTGAACGCCGAGACGACGCCGCTGCGCGACCCCGAGGCCTACCAGTACGAGATCGACGTGAGCGAGGTGGCCGAGGTGTGGCGCCGGGGCTCGGTGGTCGGATCGTGGCTGCTCGACCTGACCGCAGATGCGCTCGCCCGCTCACCGGACCTCGACGAGTTCTCCGGGCGGGTGTCGGACTCGGGCGAGGGGCGCTGGACGGTGATCGCAGGAATCGACCTCGGCGTGCCCGCCGCGGTGATCACCGCCGCCCTGCTCGAGCGCTTCGAGTCGCGCGGCAACGGCCAGTTCGCGGACAAGATCCTCTCGGCGATGCGGTCGGAGTTCGGCGGCCACGCCGAGCAGAAGGATTGAGCCTTGGCCGTTGCCGAGATCCGCCTCGTCCTCGCCGACGTCGACGGCACCCTGGTCACCCATGACAAGGTGCTGACCGATCGCACCGTCGCCGCCGTGGCCCGGCTGGGCGAGGCCGGGATCCTCTTCGCGATCACGAGCGGCCGGCCGCCCCGGGGCATGGCGATGCTGACCGGGCCCCTCGACCTCACGACGCCGATTGCCGGTTTCAACGGCGGCGTCGTGGTCGACAAGGACCTCGCGGTGATCGAGCAGCGGGTGATCCCCGACCACCTCGTGAGGCCGATCGCCGACCTGCTCGCGAGCCACGATCTGAGCGTCTGGCTCTACCGTGGCGCCGACTGGTACGTGCACGACCGCAAGGGCCCGCACGTCGACCGCGAGACCTCGACGGTCCAGTTCGAGCCGACGGTCCTCGACAGCTACCAGGGTCTCGAGACCGATGTCGCCAAGCTGGTGGGGGTGAGCGACGATCACGACGCCGTGGCCGCCGCCTCCGCCGCCGCTCACGACCGCTTCGGCGACGACGTCTCGGCGTCGTGCTCGCAGCCGTACTACGTCGACGTCACGCACCCCGACGCCAACAAGGGCCACGTGGCCAAGTACTTGGCGGCCCGGTACACGATCCCCACCGAGCACATCGCGACGATCGGCGACATGCCCAACGATGTCCTGATGTTCGCCCACTCAGGCCTCAGCATCGCGATGGGCAACGCCAGCCCCGATGTGCAGCGCGCCGCCCGCCGAGTGACCACGTCCAATGACGCCGAGGGCTTCGCCGATGCTGTCGACCGCTTCATCCTCCGTTTGGCCTAGGTTTGCGTCCGCGGCGGACGGTGGCTGGAGTCAGGGTGCAGATGCCGGCCCGATAACCCGGCGGCGGATCCCGACGGCGTCCTCGCGGGGCGCGGAAATCGGACGTCGTGACGAATCGACGCGAACGCCGTAGTGGGTCCGTGGGCGAGACCCTGACAGCACCCGAGACGGACGACCTGCAGGACGCCTGGGGCCGCTTCGAGGCGCTGTACCGCTCGAGCCGCGACGACGTGTACGCGTACGTCGCGACGCTGCTGCACGACCGGGTGGCGGCCGAGGACGTGACCGCGCTTGCGTTCGAGCGTGCGTACCGGCGGCGGCGGACGTTCGACCGCCGCCGCGGTGAGGAGCGGGCGTGGCTGTTCGGAATCGCTCGTAACGCGGCGCTGGATGAGCTGCGTCGCCGCCGACGGCTCGCGGCCCTCGTCACCGACCCTGAGGACGTAGAAGCCGCGGGGCCGGACGACGGCGGCGACGTCGAGTTGCGACGCACGACCGTCCGCGTCGCCCTCGCCTCGCTGCCGGCGCGCGAGCGCGAGCTGATCGCTCTGAAGTTCCATGCCGGGCTGGCCAACGCCGAGGTGGCGCGCGTGCTCGGCGTGAGCGAGTCGAATGCGGGGACGATGCTGCACCGAACGATCGAAAAGCTGAGGAAGGCCTGCGATGCGACCCCGTGAAGAAGAGCTGATCGACCCCGAGATCGCCGAGCAGCTCGATGCGATCGACGCGACGCTGGCGGGCGATCCCGTCGCCCCGCGCTTCGCCGAGCTGGCCGAGCTGGCGCTGCTGCTCTCGGCGGGGCGGCCCGACGGCCCGCGCCCGGAGTTCGCGCACGAGCTCGATCGGCGCGTGCAGGCGCGCTTCGGGCGGGTCGAGCCGGTCGCGCCCACGACCGGTGCCGTCAAGAACCGGCGGCGCCGGTGGAGCCTGACGCCTGCGCTGGGGGCGGCCGGGACCGCGCTCGCCGCCCTTGTGGTCGCAGTCGTCGTGGTGGCGGGAGGTGGAGCCGGGTCGTCGTCCTCGAGCAACAGCCTGGCGGTGACTCACGCGAGCGCCGGGCCGAGGGCGGCAGCCGCGCCCGTGCGGGCGGCTGGCCGCGCGTCGCGGCCGCTGAGGGTCCCCTCGGCGGGGAATCAATCGATCGCGAAGGCCGCGGGGCCGGGGGCGCAAAGCCCCGCTGTCGTGCGCAACGCCCCGAGCACCGCTGTCGTGCGCAACGGCACGAGCGGCTCGGGCTCTGGGGGGAACGCCGTGTACGGCTCGGCCTCCGGGGGGAGCGCCGCGAGCTCCGGCGCGCCGATCCGGAGCTCCGCGAGCTCTACAGCGGCCTCCGGAACCTCGGCCCGGGCGCCGGTGACCCTCGCGCCCCAGCCGATTCCCAACGGCCGCAAGATCACCCAGTCCTCGATGCTCGAGCTCGGCGCTCCCGCCGGCCGCATCGACACCGTCGCCCAAGAGGTCTTCGATGTGGTCGGCGCGGTCGACGGGATCGTCGAGAGCTCGAACGTGTCGAGCACCGGCGGCCCGGGCGCGGGCGCCCAGTTCCAGCTCCGGGTGCCGAGCCCCTCGCTCCCCCAGGCGCTGGCGGAGCTGTCGCGGCTGCGTTACGCGGACGTGATCTCGCGGACCGACAACACGCAGGACGTCAATTCCTCGTTTGTGTCCGCGCAGCGCCGGATCGCCGATGCCAGGGCCGCCCTGGTCCGGTTGCGCGCGAAGCTCGCCGCCGCGACCATCGAGACGCAGATCGCGAGTCTGCGACGGCAGATCGCGAGCGAGAACGCCACGATCTCGCGCGCCCAGGCGTCACTGCGCTCGCTCAACCGGCAGGTCGACTACAGCCGCGTGGACGTCAGCATCCAGGCGAACGCCGGCGGCTCGTCGTCCGGCGGCGGCTTCGGCCTGCGCAAGGCTGGCCACGACGCCCTCCGCGTACTCGAAGTCTCCGCCGGAGTGGCGCTGATCGCGCTCGCCGTGATGGTCCCGATCGGTCTGCTCGCCGCCCTCGCCTGGTGGTTCGGGCTCACCGTGCGCCGGCGCCGGCGCGAGCGCGCGCTCGACCTCGCCTGACCGCGGCGCAGCGTCTCCGCGCTCGCGCGCGCTCAGCGTGTGCTATTCCATGCGCGTCATGACGACAACGACTCAGGACACGGTCCAGCTGCTTGTCCGTGTCCCGGTGTTCGGCGCCCTTGGCGAGGAGGAAATCGCCAAGATCGCGGAGGTCGCGGTGCCGCGCCGATTCGCGGGGGGAGAGGTGATCTTCCGCGAGGGCGACGAGAGCGACACCTGCTACATCGTCCGCAGCGGCCATGCGCGGGCGATTCGCGAGCATTCCGACGGCCGCTCGATAACGCTGGCGAACTTCGGCCCCGGGGACATCTTCGGCGAGCTGGCGATGTTCGACTCCGAGCGGCGGTCTGCCACGGTCGAGACCCTCGACGCGATGGAGGCGATCGCGATCCTCGGCCCCGACATGCGCCGCCTGCTCGGCCTGCATTCCGATATCGCGGTCAAGCTGGTGATCGCCCTCGGGCGCCGCCTGCGCGAGACCAATGAGCGCCTCACGCGGCAGTCGTTCCAGACCGTGCAGAGCCGGGTCGCGTCCGTTCTCGCCCAGCTCGTCAGCGCCGCCCAGTCCGAGGGCGCCGGCGAGATCGACGTCCTGATCACCTCGACCCAGGCCAATCTCGCCCAGCTCGCCGGCTCTTCGCGCGAATCCGCCAGTCGCTTCCTCGCCGTGCTCGAGCGCGCGGGGATCATCAGCCAGGGCCGAGGCCGGCTCACCGTCCATGACCCCGCCGCGCTTGAGCGATACGTCTTCTGATCCGAGCGCCCAGCGCGAGTTCTCGGCCGGCGGGGTCGTGGTGCGCGGCGACGACGTCCTGGTGATCGTGCCCGTGAAGCGGGACGCCGCGGGGAACAGCGTGCTCGCCCTGCCGAAGGGCCATCCGGACGGATCGGAGACGGCGGAAGCGGCCGCGCTGCGAGAGGTGCGGGAGGAAACCGGCGTGTCCGGCGAGCTCATGGGCAAGCTCGGGGACGTCCGCTACTGGTATCAGCGGCGGGGTCGCCGGGTGCTCAAGCTCGTGACCTTCTTCCTCGTCGAGTACCGGTCGGGCGACATCGCCGACCACGACGACGAGGTCGAGGAGGTCCGCTGGCTGCCGTTGGCGCAGGCCGCCCGGTCGCTCACGTACGCGGGCGAGCGGGAAATGGTCGCGCGCGCCCTGTCGCGAACCGCATCGGATCGGTAGGCTGGCGGCGGTGCGCGTACTCAATTTCTATTCCTCCGTGTTCGCCGACCAGCTCCGCCGCGGCCGCAAGACCGCGACGATTCGCCTGGGCGACAAATCACACAAGTACCGCAAGAATGACTGCGTGCTCGTGACGATCGGCTATCAGCACTCCCCGCGGGAGAAGATCTTCAACGCCGTGATCGATCAGGTCGAGGTCAAGCGGGTGCGCGATCTGTCGCCCCGCGACATCGAGCACGACAACCC
>PMOY01000175.1 GCA_003165655.1 Solirubrobacterales bacterium | reverse complement strand
CCGAGCTCGAGGCGGGGCCCGCCGCGGAGGCGCCGCGCGGGGACGACGCCGAGCTCGAGGCGGGGCCCGCCGGCGAGGCGCCGGGCGGGGACGACGCCGAGCTCGACGGCGCGGAGGACCCCGATGCGGAAAAAGAGGACCCACCGCTCGACCCCGCGGCTGCCGCGCGGCGTGCGGCCGCGCTCGCCCAGATCAGGAAGTTTGGCGACCCCGTGCTGCGCACCCGGGCTCGACCCGTGGAGCGCTTCGACCAGGCGCTGCAGGATGAGGTCGCGTGGATGGGTGGGCTGATGATCGACGCGATTGGCGTCGGTCTGGCGGCGACGCAAGTCGGAGTCCTTCACCGCGTGCTGGTCTATCGCGTCCAGCAAGAGTCCCCGGTCCTCGCGCTCGTCAACCCCGAGATCGAGTGGAAGGGCTCCGAGCAGGAGATCATGGAGGAGGGGTGCCTGAGCCTCCCGGCGGTCCTTGTCGACGTCGAGCGCCCGCTGCACGTCCGCGTCCGCGCACGGGACGAGCGCGGCGAGGAGATCGTCGTCGAGGCGACCGGGCTCGAGGCGCGCGTGATCCAGCATGAGATCGACCACCTCGACGGGGTGCTGGTCCTCGACCGAACCTCGCGCGAGCAACGCAAGGAGGCGATGCGAGCGCTGCGGGAAGCCCAGGAAGCGGCATAGCCCCGGGGTTCGTGCGAGCGTCCGGACCTCCCGTGCGGAATGTCTTCCTCGGCACGTCGGAGTTCGCCGCCGCCGTGCTCGAGCGGCTGGCGTCATCGCCTCACCGACCAGTGCTCGTTCTCACCCGTCCGGACCGCCCGCGAGGGCGCGGTCGTCGGCTTTCGCCGCCACCGGTCGCCGAGGCCGCCAGCGGGCTCGGGATCGACCTCTACCAACCAGAGTCGGTCAACGACGACGTGGCCCGCGGCCGCATCGCCGAGGCGCATCCGGACGTCATCTCCGTCTGCGCGTTCGGAGCGCTGATCAAGGAGCCGCTGCTGTCGGACTACGAGATGCTCAACGTTCATCCCTCACTGCTGCCTCGGTGGCGCGGCGCGGCGCCGATCGAGCGCGCGATCATGGCCGGTGACACGAGCACGGGGGTTTCGATCATGCGCGTCACCGCTGGACTGGACAGTGGGCCTGTGTGCCTGCGGGCCAGCGAGCCGATCAGGCCGACCGACACCTACGGCACGCTCTCGCCGAGGCTGCAACGCATCGGCGGGGACCTGCTGGTGCGCGCACTCGACGAGCGCCCGGCGTTCCACGAGCAGGACGAAACCGGCACGACCTACGCACATAAGCTCGAGCCCGACGACCGCCGACTCGATCCGGCGCGCGCGGCGGCCGAGCTCGAGCGAGTCGTCCGTGCACTGGCACCCCATGTGGGCGCCTACGTCAAGGTCCCGGACGGGGGGCGCCTTGGTGTCAGGGAGGCGGCGGTGGTCGAGTCGGGTCCTCCCGCAGGCACGCTGTCGCTAGACGGCACACGACCGGTATTGGGCTGCGCTGTCAGCGCCCTCGAGCTCGTCGTCGTGCAGCCGCCGGGCCGGCGCGCGATGCGGGGAGAGGACTACCTGCGCGGGCTGCGGTGAAGACGCGGGTGTCCGTGACCGGAGTCTCGCCCGCCCGCGTCTGCGCTTTCACGGTGATCAGGCGCGTGTTCGAACGCGGCGCGTACGCCGACCGTGCGCTCGCCGCAGAGGCAGCGGGCCTCGGACCGCGAGACCGTGCGCTGGCGACCAGGCTCGCGTACGGAACCGTTCAGAGGAGGGCCACGCTCGATCATGTGGCGCGCGCATTGGTTGGACGCAGCCTCGAGACGCTTGATCCGGATGTGCTGGCGGCGCTCCGGCTGGGGCTGTTCCAGATCCTGCTGCTCGGCGGGGTGGCAGATCACGCGGCGGTGAACGAGAGCGTCGAGCTCGCGAAGGGCGCCCACGGCGGCGGCTTCAAGCTCGTCAACGCGGTGCTCCGCCGCGCGACTCGCGAGGGTCACGCAATCCTGGACGCGCTCGATGACAAGACTCCCGAGCACGCCGCGGTCCTGCATTCGGTGCCCGAATGGCTCGCACGACTGTGGTGGGCCGAGCTCGGCCCCGCGCAGGCGCGCGCGCTGCTCGGCAGGGTCAACGAGCCCCCCGAGTCGGCGCTCCGTGTGAACTGCCTCGTCGCCGCGCCGAAGGATGTGCTGGCATCCCTCCCAGTGCCCGCGCGGCAGGTGGCGGAGATCCCCGAAGGGCTGGTCCTCGACGGTCCCTTCGACGCCTTCGGATCCGAGCTCTGGCAGTCCGGAGCGATCATGCCCCAGTCGCGCGCCTCGATGCTCGTCGCTCGCGTCCTCGCGCCCGAGTCGGGCGAACGCGTGCTCGAGCTGTGCGCCGCTCCCGGCGCCAAGACGACGCACATCGCCGCCCTGATGGGTGGCGTCGGCGACGTGATTGCGGTCGAGCGCAATGCCGGACGAGCCGATGCGCTGCGGCGGACATCCGCCCGGATGCACGCCGACTGCATTCGGATCGAGCACGCCGACGCCGCCCTCGCGCGCAGCGACGGATCATTCGATCGCGTGCTCGTCGATCCCCCGTGCAGCGGCCTGGGAACGCTGCAGTCCCGGCCCGACATCCGCTGGCGCAGCTCGCTGTCGGACATCTCCGCCCTGGCAGCGATCCAAACGAGGATCCTGGCTGCCGGTGGCGCCGCCACCGCGCCTGGTGGCGTGCTCGTCTACTCGGTCTGCACGATCACCAGGGCCGAGGGCGAAGGCGTGCTCGAGCGCTTCCTCGCCGAGCACCCGGACTTCGTCGTCGAGCGCCGACGGTCACTGATGCCCCACCTCGACGGCACCGACGGCTTCTTCATCGCGCGCCTGCGTCGCTCGGAGTCGACTGCCGGGGCCCTCACCGAATTGCCTGCCCGCGTCGGTCCGGAGCACTACCCTACGGCTTGAACTGTGAACGACCAGCCCGTCAAGCTTGGCCCGGAGTGCCCAGGATGCGGCGAACCGTGGCTGCGACCAACCGCCGTGCCCGGCCGCTACCGCTGCGTGTACTGCCTGCATCGCTATGAGCTCGTCTCCGTATGCCCGAATTGCGGCGAGCACTCGACGATCGTGCGCATGTCGAGCACTGCCATCGTCGCCTGCAATCACTGCCAGGGCAGCATGCTGAGGGCGGTTTGAGTGACCTCCACGAGCACTGACCGAGCTGCGGTTCTCGAGCTGCTGCGCGAGCGCCGCTTCGCTCCGTCGATCCTCGCCGCCGACTTCGCGCGCCTCGGCTCGCAGGTCGCGGAGGTGATGGACGCGGGAGCGCGGGTGATCCATTGCGACGTGATGGACGGTCACTTCGTGCCGCCGATCACCATCGGGCCGCTGATCGTGAGCGCGATCGCCGGCCAGGTCCACGGCGCCGGGGGCATCCTCGACGTCCACCTGATGATCGAGCGCCCCGAGAACTTGATCGCCGAGTTTGCGCGCGCCGGCGCCGACTCGATCACCGTCCATGCGGAGGCGACGCCGCACCTGCACTACGCCCTCGCGGCGGTCCACGCTGAGGGCTGCGCCGCGAGCGCCGCGATCAGTCCAGGCACGCCGTCGCTCGCGGTCTCCGAGGTCACCGATGACCTCGACATGGTGCTGTGCATGAGCGTCAGCCCCGGGTGGGGCGGACAGGAGTTCATCCCCGCCTCGCTCCGCAAGCTCGCCCGGCTGCGCGACCTCCTGCCCGATCACGTCGCGCTCGAGGTCGACGGTGGCGTCAGCCTGGAGACCGCGGCCGGATGCGTGATCGCGGGCGCCAACCTGCTCGTGGCAGGTTCGGCGATCTTCGGAGCTCCGGACCCGGCCGAGATGTACGCGAAGCTCGTAGCTGAGGTCGAGGCCAAGTAACGCTTGGGCTTGGGCTTGGGCGGGGCGCGCCGATCGTCCGGGGACCGGGCTCGCGCCGGCGCCGGGCTCGGGCGGGGTGCCGGGTTCACGCTAGGTCCCCGGGCCGATCGCCCCGCCTCGCCTCGCCTCGCCTCGCCCCGCCTCGCCTCGCTCGCGAGTGTCTATGGGCTCGGGCAGGGTGCCGGGTCCCCGGGTCGATGGCCCTCCCCGCTCACTCGGTAGAGCGCGTACAGCGAGGCGGCCAGCACGGCTGCGGCGCCGGCGTATCCGACCTCGACGCGCGTGACCTGGGACGAGATGGTGGGTGTGGCGACGAAGACGACGAACAGGGCGGCCGCGGTCAGCCAGCCGAGCGCCGCGAGGTGTGCGCGCCCGCGGGCGAGCAATGCCTGGTTGAGCGTGCCCGCGGTCAGGTGCAGGCCCATCCCGACGGCTACCAACGCGAGGCCGATGCGGCCGTAATGGAAGCCCTTGTTGCCGAGGAACAGGGTCATCACGGTCGGTCCGATGGCCAGCAGGCCGAGCGCGCACGCGCTGGCGAATACGGCGATCGCGAGGATGGTCACTCGGATCGCACGGTGGAACTCCTCGCCGCTCTCACGGGCCTCGAGGCCTGCGAGGTGGGGGAGGATCGATGTCTGGATCGCCTGGAAGAGCTGCAGCGGCGCTCGTACGATCAAGAGGACGTTGAAAACGAACCCGGTCAGTCCGGAGGTGAGCCCCATCGCTCCAGAGTTCAGGGCGACAATCAGCACGCCTGCGTTCATCAGCGTCTGCTCGGAGAGCATGATCGCTACGACGGCCGCGGCAAAGCCGGCGCCGCGGCGCAGCGAGAGGTCGCCTGCTGCCTCCTCGACCTGGGCGTGCGCGGGACCCTGGCTCGCGGCGTCGGCCACGGGGAGGCCCGCGGGAGCGCTGTGCCTGACGCGCAGGAACGCGAACGGGACGACGCACAGCGACACGAACGGAGCGGCGGCCATCCCTAGGCCAACGTCGCCCTGCCCGGATCCAATTCCAACGGCGACCGCGAGCGCGAACAGGAAGCGCGAGGTCGACTCGAGGAACACCAGGCCGCCATACAGCGCGAAGCGCTTGTGCCCGGCGAGCCACCCGCGCGCGAAGTAGCTGGCTGCGTACGCGAGCACGCCGACGACCAAGATCCAGTACAGCGCGCTCGAGCCGCCGAACACGCCGTGCTCGATCCGGCTTCGCAGCGACAGGGCAACGACGAGGAAGAGCAGCGCGAAGGAAACCTGGATCAGGGCCGGGACACGCAGGATGTGGCCGTGCATGCCCCGTGCCTGCCGGTCGGCGATCGTGCGCGAGAGCAGCTGCTCGATCGGCCGGTAGATCACCGACAGGATCACGAACATGATCG
>PMOY01000234.1 GCA_003165655.1 Solirubrobacterales bacterium | reverse complement strand
AGGAGGCGAGCACGGCGTGCTCGTAGGCTGTCTCGTTCCACGGCCCTGGCGTCAGCACGACGATCCGCGGGTCCTCGACCCCCGGCGGTGCCACCTCCTGCAGAGCGACCCGAAGCGAGCGGAAGAAGGGCGCCAGCCGGTGCACCTGCGAATCGCGGTACAAGCTCGGCAGGACGCGCGAGATCACCGTGCGGTTCTCGAGCGCATAGCCGGAGCCCGAAGGCGCCTGACTGCGGTCGGCGATCACGAATGAGCGACCGTCCTCGTCGCGCCCGATGTCAGCCGCGTAGCTGAACAGCTGCTGGGTCCCCGGCAGCCGGATCTGATCGCATTGGCGCAGGAACCCAGCGTGACCGAATACCACCTCGGGCGGAAGCAGGCGCCGCCGGAGCAGGTCACGCGGCCCGTAGAGATCCTCGAGCACGAGGTTCAAGAGCTCGGCGCGCTCGATCACCCCCGTCTCGATGCTCTCCCACTCCCGGCTGCTCACGACCGTCGGCATCGGATCGAGCAGCCAGCGCCGCCCCGGGCGCGGCGACTCGCGGTACGCGTGGTAGATCACGCCGTCCTGGTCCAGCAACCGCGTGGCCTCCTCCTGGCGGCGCAACAGCTCGCCGACCCCGAGCTCGGCGAACGCCTCGGCAAGGTGGGCCCAGTGCGGGCGGGGCGCTCCGGCCCCGTCGACCATCTCGTCGTAGCAGCCGGCCAGCGGCCGGTAGGCAGGGGTTGGTAGGGGGACGGTGCTCGTCATTCGCTTTCGGCGCCCGCTTCGGTCCTGATCACGGGCACCCTGACGCGACGCAGATCGAGAGTTCGAGGGTATTCGCCGCCCCGGCGGACATCGGGCACGTCGATGCGCCCCGCAGTATGGCCGGACGGCTCGAAGCGGCTCGCGCGGCGTGCCTCGGCGTCCTTGGCGTTAACCGGGAAGTGCTCGTAGGCGACGCCACCCGGGTGCACCACGTGGTAGGTGCATCCCCCGACCGAGCGGGCGCTCCAGCGGTCGACGATGTCGAAGACGAGGGGGGCGTGGACAGCGATCGTCGGGTGCAGCGTCGAAGGCGGCTGCCAGGCCCGGTAGCGCACTGCCCCCACGTACGTCCCAGGCGTGTCGGTGGGCTGGACGGGCACCGGAAAACCATTGCAGGTCACCACGTAGCGGGACTCGGCCACCCCGTCGATCCGCACCTGGAGACGTTCGCGCGAGGAGTCGACGAAGCGCGACGTCGTCGCCGCGAGCTCCTCGCCGAGCACGTTCCAGGGCTCGATCGCCGTCCGCAGCTCGAGCGCGATCCCTTCGACGCTGACGGCGCCCAAGAGTGGGAAGCGGAACTCGAGGAACGGTGCAAGCCATGCCTCCTCGAACGCGTAGCCGTGCCGGCGGAGATCCTCGACGACGGAGCGGATGTCGAGCGCCACCCACCACGGCAACAGGAAGCGGTCGTGCAGCTCGGTGCCCCACCGGACGAGCGGAGCCGCGTAGGGCTCGGCCCAGAACCGAGCGACGAGCGCTCGGACAAGCAGTGCCTGGACGAGCGCCATCTGCGGATGCGGCGGCATCTCGAAGCCGCGCAGCTCGATCACGCCGAGGCGCCCGTGCTCCGAGCCGGGATCGAAGAGCTTATCGATGCAGAACTCCGCGCGGTGGGTGTTACCGGTGAGATCGGTGAGCAAGTGGCGGAACAGGCGGTCGACCTGCCACGGGGGGGCTTGCCCGTGTTCGCTCAGCCGCTCGAGCTCGGCGAAGGCGATCTCGAGCTCGTACAGGCTCTCGTGGCGGCCCTCGTCGATGCGCGGCGACTGGCTCGTTGGGCCGACGAAGCGGCCCGAGAACAGATACGACAGCGACGGATGGTGCTGCCAGTAGGTGAGCAGGCTGCGCAGCAGGTCGGGGCGGCGCAGGAGCGGGCTGTCCGCCGGGGTTGGGCCGCCGAGGGTCAGGTGGCTCCCGCCCCCCGTTCCCGTGTGCGTGCCGTCGAGCCTGAACTTCTCGGTCGCGAGGCCAAGCTGGCGTGCTTCGTCGACGATCGTCGTCGTGCGCTCAGCCAGCTCCGACCACGATCCGCTCGGATGGATGTTCACCTCGATCACCCCAGGGTCGGGCGCGACGACGAAGTGGCGCCCGCGGGTGTCGTCCGGCGGCGGATACCCCTCGACGACGACCGGCACGCCGGTCGCGGCGGCGGCGCCCTCCACGACCCGGATCAGCTCTGCCGCGTCGCCGAAGTCGGTCAGCGGGGGCAGAAATACGTAGACGTGCCCTTCCCTGAGCTCGACGCAGAGGGCGGTGATCGGCGGCGGCTCGGTCGCGCGCGCCCCTGCTACCGACGATGACACCGTCAGATCGGCGACGGGCCGGAACAGCGACAGCTCCGGGTCGCCGGGCGGCGGCATCCACGTGAGCGAGCCCAACGGCAGGCGCAAGCCGATCGGAGAGTCACCCGGGACAAGGAACAGGTGGCCTCGACGCAGCCGCCAATGTCCGGTCGACCAGCCGGGATCTCCCGGACCGCGGTGCAACGGCATCGCCCAGCCCCGGGGCGCTCCACGGCCGGCGTCGAGCTCCGCCACGATCCCGGCTCGTGCGTCGGCGACGGCGAGTGCCGGGTCGGCCGGATCGGGGCCGGGAGTACTCGGCGGCTCTCCACCCGGCAGTCGTGCTTCCGTCCACAGCCGCCCGACGGGATCCTCATAGGCGCGGTAGCGGACGTCCTCGGGGAGGCCGAGTGCTTCCGCGATCGCTGCCATGATCGACTCCGCGTCGGTATCGGTGGCCGATCCGGGCGTTGTCGGGTCGGCCAAGCGCTCGGGGTCTCTCCACAGGGGGTGCCCGTCGGTTCTCCAAAACACGCCGATCTGCCAGCGCGGCAGCGCCTCACCCGGATACCACTTGCCCTGACCGTGGTGGAGCAGCGCCCCGGGCGCGAAATCGGCAGCCAGGCGCTCCGCCAGGGTGGTCGCCAGCGCTTCCTTGCGCCCGCCCACGGCCGCCGTATTCCACTCGGGCGCCTCGGTCTCGGCACTCGACACGAATGTCGGCTCCCCGCCCATCGTCAGCCGGGCATCGCCCGCCTCCAGCTTCGCGTCGACCGCGTGGCCGAGCGCGTCGATCCGCTCCCACTGCTCGCTCGTGTAGGGCAGCGTGACGCGCGCGTCCTCGTGGATCCGGCGGACCAGGTTGGAGTACTCGAACGTCGTCTCGGCTTCGGTCGTGGTCCCGGAGATCGGCATCGCCGCCGCCGGCAGCGAGGTGCACGCGAGCGGGATGTGACCTTCGCCGGTCAGCAGCCCCGAGGTGGGGTCGAGACCGACCCACCCGGCTCCGGGTATGTAGGCCTCGGCCCACGCGTGCAGATCGGTGACATCCGACTGTGGATCGGACGGTCCGTCGTTCGCAGCGCGGTCCGCCCGCAGCTGCACCAGGTACCCCGAGGCGAACCGCGCCGCGATCCCCAGCCGCCTGAGGATCTGCACGAGCAGCCAGGCGCTGTCGCGGCATGAGCCGAGCGCGTTTCCAAGCGTCTCGTCGGGCGTCTGCACGCCCGGCTGCATCCGAACCGAGTAGGCGACGTCGTCGCGCACGCGCTGGTTGAGCTCGACGAGGAAGTTGATCACCGGCGTGGGCGTTCGCGGCACCGTCGCCACCCACGCCTCGAGCAGCGGGCCGTCATCGTCGAGAGTCAGGCACGGGGCGAGGTCATGCGCGAGCGAGGCGTCGTAGTGCAGCGGCCACCGGCGGGCGTCCTCGTCGACGAAGAAGTCGAACGGGTTGATCACGGTCATGTCGGCGACCAGGCCGACGGTCACCGTCAGCTCCCGGGTCCGCTCGGGGAACACGAACCGCGCCAGGTGATTACCGAACGGATCCTGCTGCCAGTTGACGAAGTGCTCCTCCGGCGTGACCCGAAGTGAGTACGCCAGGATCGGCGTGCGGCAATGCGGCGCCGGCCGCAAGCGGACCACGTGCGGTCCCAGCCGCGCGGGACGCTCGTAGCGATAGACCGTCCGGTGCTCGATGGC
>PMOY01000196.1 GCA_003165655.1 Solirubrobacterales bacterium | reverse complement strand
GGCGCATCGACCGCGGATCTCTCGATCGTGCTCGTCGACGCACGTAAGGGAGTCTCCGAGCAGACGCGAAGGCACGCGTACCTCGCCTCATTGCTACGGATCCCGCACCTGGTGGTCGCGGTCAACAAGATGGACCTCGTCGGCTACGACGAGGACACCTTCTACGAGATCCTCGACGAGCTGACCGACTGGGCCGCCCGCCTCGCGTTGCCCGACATCACGTTCATCCCGATCTCGGCGCTGAACGGCGACAACGTCGTCGACCGCTCGTGGAACATGCCCTGGTACGGGGGCGCGCCGCTGCTCTACCACCTCGAGCACGTCGTGATCGCCCCCGATCGAAACCTCGCCGATGTCCGCTTCCCGGTTCAGTGGGTGATCCGGGTTGGTGGCGGCGGGTCGGTGGCGAGCGAGTCCGACGAGCACCACGACTACCGCGGCTACGGCGGGCAGGTGGCCGGCGGCATCCTGCGTCCCGGCGGTGAGGTCGTCATCCTTCCCAGCGGCCGCTCGACGCGGATCGCGAAGATCGACACCTACGGCGGCGCCGTCGAAGAGGCGTTCCCGACGATGTCGGTGACGCTGCTGCTCGAGGACGAGATCGACATCTCGCGCGGCGACATGATCGTCGAGGCCGACGACGCCCCCGTCGTCGCCCGCGAGCTCGAGGCGAACATCTGCTGGATGAGCGAGCAGCCGATGCGGCCGGGGACGCGGTACGCGCTCAAGCACACGACGCGGGCGGCGCGCGCGATCATCGACCGGCTCGAGTACCGCGTCAACGTCAACACGCTTGCCCACGACCACGACGCCACGGAGCTCGCACTCAACGAGGTTGGCCGCGTCCACCTGCGTGCCAGCGCTCCGCTGATGGTCGATCCGTACTCGCGCAACCGCTCGACCGGCAGCTTCATCCTGATCGACGAGTCGACCGACGACACCGTCGGCGCCGGGATGATCGTCTCCGGGCGCTAGCTCATCTCCGGGCGCCGGCTAGCTCGTCTCCGGGCCACGGCGGGCGCCGCCGCGCCATTGGCGGCGCCTGCGGTTCTGGCCGCCCTCCTGACCGCGTACGAACTGAGCACACGCAGCCTCTGGCTCGACGAGGGGGCGACGGTCGCGATCGCCTCTCAGCACGGGCACGCGTTGTGGCGCGGGATCGGCCACGACGGCGGCAACATGCTCGCCTACTACCTGCTGTTGCACGTCGTGATCACGGCGTTTGGCGATGCCGCCGCGGTGATCAGGCTGCCGTCGGTCCTGGCCGACGCGGCGACCGCGGCGATCGTCGCCGGGCTCGGGCTGCGGCTGACGGGCGGCGACCGCCGGGTCGCGGCGAGCGCCGGGACGCTCACGGCCGTCAGCCTCCCGCTTGTCTTCTGGGGCCAGGACGCGCGCGGCTATGCGCTGATGGTGACGTTCACGGCGGGATCCTTCCTCGCTCTCGCGGCCGTGCTCTCGGCGCCACCGCCCGCGGCGCTCGGGCCGTTGGTCGCGTTTGGCGGATGCCTGCTCGCCGCCCTGTACATCGGGTTCGACGCGGTCGCGGTCGTGCCCGCGCAGCTGGTGATCCTGCTGACGCGCCGCCGCCACGCGCGACCGCTGCTGCTTGCGCTCGGCGCGGTCGCCCTGCTTTGCGTGCCGCTGCTCGTGCTGGCGGCCGGCCGCGGCGCGGGCCAGCTGTTCTGGGTGCCCGGGCCAACGCCGAGCGTCCTCGGGCAAACGCTCGCGGTGCTGACCTCGGCGGGGCTGCCGCCGAACTTCCACGTCACCGCGCTGACCGTCGCCGTCGCCGTCGTGACCGTGCTTGCCGCCGCTGCCGCGCTGCGTGTCGCGACCCGCTCGCGGCCGCTTCCGTGGCAGTTGTGGCTGCCGATCTCGTGGCTGCTCGTGCCGTTGGTGCTGGCGGTGGTGGCATCGCTGGCGGGAGTTCCGGTCGAGCTCCAGCGCCTCGCGATCCTGCTGATCCCGGCGCTGTCGCTGATCCTCGCTCGGTCTGGGTTGCCGCCGGCCGCTGCGTGGGGCGGCCTGATCCTGCTGCTCGCCCTGCGCCTCGCCGTACTCGCGCCGACGTATGGCATCTCGCCCGAGAACTGGAAGGCGGCGACCCGGTACGTCGTGGCCACGGGCGCCGGCGATCGATCCCGGTCCTCGGCGACGGCCTGCGTCGCGTTCTATCCCGAGGACGGGCGGATGCCGTTTGACTACTACCTGCCGGCGTCTGTGCGGGCGGGCGCAGCGCTGACGCCTGTACTCCCGTCGGCGCCGTGGAGCTCGGTGCGACCGTACGTCGAGCGCTACGTCGTGCCCTCAGCGTCGCGGCTCGCCGCGATCGTCGCGGGCTGCCCCGCGCTCTGGCTCGTCGCGTCGCACGAGGGCCAGCGTGTCGGCCCGTCTGAGTCGCGGAAAAATTACGCGGGGTACCGGAGCCTGCTCGCCACACTCGGCCACCTCTACGAGCATCGGCTCGCTCGGCGGTTCAGTTACGCCGCAGAGATTCACGTGGACCTGTTCACTCGTCTTTAGAGGATGATCGGCTCGGCGGTCATCTCGCCACCCGCATCACCCGTGTTCTGAGTGCCGTCGGGCTCGATCAGCAGCACCTCGGTCTCATCGGTCGCGTCGGGACAGTGCTCGACCCCCCGCGGGACCACGAACAGCTCGCCCGGATCGAGCTCGATGTCCCGGTCGCGGAGGTGGATTGTGAGGTGGCCGCTGAGCACGAGGAAGAAGTCGTCGGTCTCGTCGTGCTTGTGCCAGACGAACGGCCCCTTGACCTTGACGACCTGGAGCTTGTAGTCGTTGATGTGGCCGACGATGCCCGGCTGATACGGCCGGTCGAGCAGCGCGAGCTTCGCCGCCAGGTTTACCTTCTCGTCCACGCGTGCCTCCAATCTCTGACATCGATGGGCCTAATAGGCGCTATAGCACCCATTAGGCCCATCGCTATGCGCCGCGACCACCCGAGCGACTCGCGGGCACGTGACGGAGCGCCGCTAGGGTCGTAGCAGCGACGCCACGACCGTCAGCAGGCTCATCACGACGAGCGCGGTCGAGCTCCAGCCGAGCAACCGGCGGTAGCCGCGCCGGCCGAGCTCGGCCGCGATCGCTACCAACAACGGGAACGCGCACAGGAGCATCCGCGGGTTCGGTGGGACCTGGTCGGAGGTGACGGTCAGCACCGCGACGCCCAGCGTCCAGGTGATCGCGACCGCCGACAACCGCCGGCGTGCTCGCCACAGGTAGCTCAACGCCCACGCGAGGAACGCCGCACCCAGCACCCCGGACAACAGATTCAGGTTGAAGCGCTTCCAGCCGCCGGGAAGCCTGAGGGTCTCCCTGACGAGGTGGTAGCCCTGGTAGTAGATCGCGAGCGGACCGCTGTGCTCGCCCCAGGCGTCGTGCTGGGCGATGTACGACGCGAACGGGTTGCCGGTGTGGGCCCACAGGTAGATCCCGAACGCCACGAGGCCGGCCGGCGCGAGCAGCGGCGCCAATGGCGCCGGTGGCGGCGGTGGCGGTGGTGGCGGAGGCGGCGGCGGTGGAGGCGACGGCGACCAGGTTTTCTCTGAGGTCATGCGGCGCGTCCGCGAGGAGCAGGAGCAGCTCGGACAACTCATCGCCCACCCGTTCTGACGACATGCCACCGACCTTTGTCTACTACGCCATTCTCGAGGTGCCGAACGTCACCGCGAACACCTCGTTCGCGGGGATCTTCAAGGGGCTCTCGGGCCTCGAGGTCAACTTCGACGTCTATGAGTACCGGGAGGGTGGCAACAACGATGTCATCCACCGCCTCCCCGGCCGGATGCATTACCCGAACCTCGTTCTGTCCTGGGGATTGGTCAGCGATGAGCTCCTGTTGCAGTGGTTCATGCAGACGCACACGCAGGCCCAGAAGCAGGACATCACGCTGACCTTGGCCGCCAACTCGCAGGATGTCTCGAAAGACATTCGCAAGTTCACCTTCGCCGACGCGTTTCCGGTCCGGTGGTCCGGTCCGCAGCTCGTCAGCGATCGCCACGATCCTGAGAGTTGGGGCGAGACGCTCGAGATCGCCCACTCCGGACTGAAGCTGAACTCCTGAGATGCCCGTCCCCCAAGGCTTTCAGAACGCGAAGCTGCAGATCGAGGGCGGCGACACGATCCAGTGCGCCTTCAACCCCGAGACCTACTCGATCTCGAAAACGAACATCTGGACGTACAAGCCCAACCAGAGCAAGGACTGGCCCGATCCCGAGTTCGGTGGTGGCCTGCCGATGACCTACAAGCTCTCGCTGTTGCTCGACACGTCGCTTGACGGTCCCGATCAGACCGTCAAGGATCAAGCGAACGCGCTGATGAAGGCGATGCACGGCGCCGGCAGCGCGCCGAAATTCATCACCTTCAGCTGGGGGTCGACGAAGCTGCCGAAGGCGGCGCCGTTGTCGATCTCGATCCAGTACGCGCTGTTTCACCCCAACGGCGATCCCATGCGCGCGTTCGTCGATCTCGAGCTCGCCCAAGCGGAGGACACGTCGCCTGTCGGGCAGGCCCAGAACCCCACGACGCGCGGCACCGCCGGGCTGCGTTCGCACATCGTCCAGGACGGCGACTCGCTGCATTCGATCGCGTACGAGTCCTACGGCGACGCGACCCGCTGGCGCGCGATCGCCGAGGCGAACGGGATCGACGACCCGCTGCGCCTCCGTCGGGGCAGCTCGCTGAGCATCCCAGGGCTCGGCGCGTGAGCGCCACCTCGGACCACAACGTCGCGCTCTACTCGATCCTCGTGGACGGCAGCGAGATCGAGCAGGATCTGAGCAAGCAGATCCGCGAGGTGAAGATCCTCAGCTACCTCCGGCTTCCGGACATGTGCACGTTTGCGGCCGTCTTCCAGAAGGGCCAGGCGGGCGAGGAGCAGCCGATCGATCAGCACCCGTTCGACATCGGCAAGAAGCTCGAGGTCAAGCTCGGGGCGCGCGACCAGACGACCACGACGACGCTGTTCAAGGGCCAGATCGTCTCGCTGGAGCTGAACTTCGGCGCCGGCGGCGTCGAGCTGCTGGTGCGCGGCTTTGACCGCTCGCACGTGCTGATCCGCTCACGCAACGTGCGGACGTTCCAGAACCAGACCTCGAGCGACATCGTCGAGAAGATCGTTCAGGAGGCCGGGTTCACCGCCCAGTGCGACGCGAGCGGCGACCCGCACGAGTTCATGCAACAGAACAACGAGACGGACTGGGACTTCATCTGGCGCCTCGCCGAGCGCGTCGGATTCGAGTTCGTGGTGGAGGACACGATCGCCCACTTCCGCAAGCAGGCCGCCGATGACCCGGTGCAGCTGCAGTGGCCGCAGACTCTGCGTTCGTTCAGCCCGCGGGTGACCGCGACCCAGCAGGTCGAGCAGGTGACGCTCTCGGCGCAGGACCCCAAGACCAAGCAGGCCATCGACGTGACGGCGTCGAGCCCCGAGCAGATCGCCAAGATCGGCGTCGACCGCGCCACGGTGGCGGGTGCGTTCGACGGCGGTGACGTGCACATCGCGACAGAGCCCGTCAAGAGCCAGGCGGAGGGCACGGCGGTCGCCCAGGCGCTCCTTGACAAGCTCGCCAACGGCTACATCGCCGCCGAGGGGGTCAGCGACGGCAACCCGAGCATCAAGGCCGGGGTGGCGATCGAAGTGACCGGCCTGGGACAGAAGTACAGCGGCACCTACCGGGTGGCGGCCGCCACCCACGTCCTCCGCGGCGGGAGCACGTACGAGACGCGATTTGCCAACTCGGCCGCGCACACGTTGCTCGGCTCGGTCGGCGGCGACCGCGGCGGCGGGCCGCCGAACTTCGGGGCGCAGCTCGTGATCGGCCTCGTCACCAACAACAGCGATCCCCAGGACCTGGGGCGGGTCAGGGTGCAGTACCCGGCGCTCGGGCCGGACGTCGAGGGCGCGTGGGCTCGGGTCGCGAGCGCCAGCGCCGGCAACGGACGCGGCCTGATGATGCTGCCGGTGGTCGGCGAGGAGGTGTTGATCGGCTTCGAGCACGAGGACACCACGCGCCCGTACGTGCTCGGATCGTTGTTCAACGGCGTCGATACCCCCACCGACGATCTCATCCAGGGCAAGGACGGCTCCTTCTCGCTGCTCAGCGACCACAAGGTGAACGTGGCCTCCAAGGAGGACATGACGATCAAGAGCAGCGGCAAGCTCACGATCACGGTGTCCGGCGACGTGTCGGTGACGGGCAGCTCGGATCTCAGCGTCGAGGGCCAGAGCGTGAGCATCAAGGCCGACAACGACCTCTCGATCGAGGGCACGACCGGGGTCACGATCAAGTGCGGCGGCTCGCAGATTCAGGTCTCGAGCAGCGGCGTCACCGTCAGCGGCCCGATGATCAGCCTGGGATGAGCCTTCGGCGCCCGACGCGATGAGCGACCTGATCGGATCCGGACTCTCCTTCCCGCTCCAAGCGGACCAGCGTGGCGTCCTTGCGCTGGCCCACGGCGTCAACGACATCGAACAGGCGATCCGCGTGATCCTCGGGACCGCGCCGGGCGAGCGTCCGATGCGCCCCGAGTTCGGCTGTGCGGTGCACGACGTCGTGTTCGACACGATCGACGCCGAGATCATCGGCCGGGTCGAGACGGCCGTACACCAGGCGCTGGCCCGATGGGAGCCCCGGATCGAGGTCACCTCCCTCGACTTCGATCTCGCCGAGGTCGACCAGGGCAAGCTCTTGATCACGATCAACTACAGCGTGCTCGCCACGAGTGGGCTGTTCAACCTTGTGTATCCGTTCTACGTGATCCCCGCGGAGGAGATCGAGTGACGATCGATCAGCTGCTGCTCGATGACCGCGACCACGACGATCTGGTCGCCGAGGCCCGCCGCCACGTCGCGCTCGTGTGTCCCGAGCTCACGGTGAACGGCAGCTCGGACCCGGGCGCCACTCTGATCGAGCTGTTCGCCTGGATGACCGGGCTGGCGATCGATCGGCTCGGGCGGGTGCCCGACAAGCTCCATATCGCGCTGCTCGACCTACTCGGGGTCGAGCTCCGCGGTCCTGCCGCCGCGCGCACGGGGCTGAGGATGCGCCTCAGCGCGCCGGCGTCCGAGCCGCTCGAGATCCGCCCCGGGACCGAGGCGGGCACGCTACGCACGGCCACTCAGGAGTCGATCGTGTTCACGGTTCAGGACGACTTCACGATCCTTCCGTTGCGACCGGCCGCGTACGTCGTGCAGCGCGCGGGTGCGCACAGGGAGATCGGCGTCGCCGATGGCGTCGCGTATCCGCAAGGCCCCGATCAGCTCCCGTTCGGCCGCCCCCCGGAGAGCGGGGATGCCCTCTACCTGGGGTTCGAGGAGGATCTGGCACGACTCCTGATCAGCGTCTCGATCGAGGCGTCGATGGCCCGCGGCGCCGGCGTCAAGCCCGAGGATCCGCCGCTGCGCTGGGAGGTGAGCCAGGGCGAGGGCGGCTGGATCGAGGCCGAGGTGCTCGAGGATCTCACAGGTGGCTTCAACTACGGGTCAGGCACGGTCGAAATGCAGTGCCCTTCGAGCTCCGGGGTCGAGCCGATCGCCGGCCGCCGGCTGCACTGGCTGCGTTGCCGGATCGCTGACACGACGCGGCTCGGTGGCGACCCCGCGGTGTACACGCAGCCGCCCGAGATCTATCAGATCACCGCGGCGCCGATCGGGGTGCAGCTCCCGGCCGAGCACTCCGCGATCGAGCACGCCGAGCCGCTGGGGACGAGCGACGGCACTCCCGGGCAGACGTTCGCCACCCGGTTCACGCCGGTGCTCGGGCTCGCACCGCGTGAGACGCTCGAGGTCCAGACCCCAGCCGGCGAGTGGGAGGCGTGGGAGGAGCGCGACTCGTTCGCGGGGTCGGCGGCCGATGACCGTCACTTTGCCATCGACCTCGTCCACGGCCGGATCCGCCTCGGGCCCGAGCTGCGCAACCCGCATGGCGGGGAGACGCAGCATGGCGCGATCCCGCCCAAGGGCGCCGCCCTGCGCATGTCCCGTTACCGCCATGGCGGTGGCCACACCGGAAACGTCGACGCGGAGACCGTGACCACCCTGCGCAGCGCGATCCCCGGCGTTGCCTCGGTGACTAACCCGCACCCCGCGCTCGGGGGAGTCGATCCGCAATCGATCGACTCCGCCCGCGCCCGGTCGGCACTCGAGATCCGCACGCGTTACCGGGCGGTGACCGCCGAGGACTACGAGTTCCTCGCGACCGAAGCGACGCCGGGGGTGGCCCGCGCCCGTCGCGTGGCGGACGACGAACCCGGCGTGACCCTGCGGATCCTTCCGCGTGTGGACCGGGCGGACCGGAGGCTGACGATCGAGGAGCTGACCCCCGACGCCGAGCTCCTGAACGAGATCGCGCTCTACATCGATGCCCGCAAGCTCGTCGGCACACCCGTGCGGCTGCTCCCGATGCGCTTCCGCGCCGTCTCGGTCGTCGTCAACCTGCAGGCGTCTCCGCGGGCCGACGTGCAGAGGATCGAGCGCGACGTGCGCCGTTCGCTCTACACCTACCTCAACCCCACGATCGGCGGCACGGCCGGTGCGGTGGGCAGCGGCTGGCCGGCCGGCCGCTCGCTCAACCAGGGCGAGCTCTACGCGATCGTGCACGAGTTCCAGGCCGTGGAGTTCGTCAAGATCCTCCGTCTGTACGAGATGGACCTGACGACAGGGGAGCAGGCGTCCCAGGCCGCGGGGCGCCAGATCGTGATCGAGCCGGACGAGGTGATCGCCTCGGGTGAGCACATCGTGCGGGTGGTCCGGCGCGAGCTGTGAGGCGCTTTTGGAACTCATCCCGCACTCGTGACCCGAACCTCAGAATCGGCGCCCGCGCCTTGTGTCAGCGGACCTGATTGGGTGTAATGGCCGAGTGCGATCGGCCGACCGCTCGTTTCGCAGCTGGGGCGCAGTTGGCTTGATGGCCTCGCTTGCGGTGGCTGCCGTCCTCACCAGTCGCCTAGGGCTCCGACTCGGAGACGAAGCGGTGATCGCCGGCGGTGGCGTGACGACGTTCCTCGCCCTCGCCTGGCTGACCAAGCTTGGCTCGGGACGCGAAACGCTTACCTACTACCACCACGAGGTCGCGATCTTCGCCGTCGCGGCGTTACTCGCGGCGAGCTTGCACGCCCCGATCCTCGCGCATCTCGACGTCACGGCGCTCGCGCTCGGTACCTTTCTCGTCTTCGGGCGGATCGGCTGCCTGCGCGCGGGCTGTTGTCATGGGCGTCCCTGGCATCGTGGCGTGCGCTATGGCGCGGAGCACGTCGAGGCGGGCTTCCCTTCTTACCTCCGCGACCTGCCGCTGGTTCCCGTCCAGGCCCTCGAGTCGGCGGCTGTCGCACTGATCGTGTTGATCGGCGCCGCTCTCTTCCTCGACCCCAGAGCACCCGGCCGCGCATTTTCGTTCTATCTGGTGGCCTATGCGGTGGTCCGGCTCGCGCTCGAGGAAGCCCGAGGGGACACGGCTCGTCGCCATCTCCGAGGCCTGTCGGAGGCCCAGTGGACCTCACTTGCGCTGATCGTCGCCACGCTGTCCGCCGAGCTCGCCGGGCTCCTGCCCGGACGAGGCATCGGACTGCTGGGCGCGGCGTGCGCGCTGGCGGAGTGCTTGGCCGTCGGCTTGCTCGCGTGCCGGCGAAGTGCGCCGCTTGATCCGCGGCACCTTCGCGAGCTGCGTCGCGCTGCCCGGATCCTCGCGGGCACCCCGACCCTCGCGCCCGAGCCGGTCCCGGTGTGGGTGACCTCTGGCCAGGTGCGGATCAGCGCCGGTCGGGTCGGTGCGCTGCGCCATGTCACGCTTTCGCGCGAGCACGAGCCACTCGCGGCCGCCGATGCGGCGCGCTTGGCCGAGGTGGTCGGGTCGGCCGTGGCGGCGGCGCCACTCGATGTCATCGCCGGCCCCGGATCTACTTTCCACATCCTCCTCTCGATCGCGAGTCAGAGGTGAGCGTCCGGGAGAGCTTGCGTGTTTACGCGCATGGTCGCCACGGATCACCAACGGCCACGTGATGGGCAACGCCGAGCACGAAGCCCATCATGATGAGGAGGAGGTGGGATCGGCCGCCGCGAAACGCGACGCGCCCGATGCGGGTTCGCTCGGTACCTGGCCGACCGCTCGAGCGCCGGTCCGCGCCGGAGGGCGATTGACGCCGCGAGCCGCGCTCGAGCTTCAGCGAACCGCGGGGAATCGGGCGGTGGCGCGGTTGGCTCGCGGGCTTGCTCAACCGCCGGTCGACCCGACCGCCGTCCGCGAGCGCCTCACACCCGGTAAGCCGCTCGAGCCCGGTGTGCGGGATCGTCTCGGGCGTGGGTTCGGCGAGGACTTCTCCGCCGTCAAGGTGCACGACTCGACCGCGGACCACGGCGTGGTGGACGAGCTTGGCGCACATGCGATCACCGTCGGGGAGGACATCGCGTTCGGAGCGGGCAAGTACGTGCCCGGCACTGCGCTCGGGGATGCGCTGATCGCCCATGAGCTCGCGCATGTCGCTCAGCAGCGCGGCGCGGTCGTTCAACGCTGGAGCGACGATACGGCCGCCGCCGAGCGCGACGCCGATCAGGCCGCACTCGACGTCATGGCGGGACGCCGAGCTCGCCGCCGGCTGCGGACCGGCCTGGCGCTGCGTCGCTGCACGACGTCGGACACGGCGACGATGCAGGCGCCCGCCGCGGTCTCGGCGTCAGCGTCGCCCGCCGCGACGCCCGCGGCACCTGCGGCGACACCGACGGTGGACCCCATCCATCCGGCCTGGGTCGACGTGATCCCCTGGGCGGATGACAAGAGCCAGGTCTCCTCGGTCTACGACGCGTCCGGAGCGCCGAACGTGACCTACTCGGACCGCGACGCGAAGGAGCTCGAGGCAAAGCTCAAGCTCGAGGGCAAGCCCGTTCCCAAGCCGCCGTCGAAGACCAATGCCGGCGTACAGCCAACGCCCCCGCCGGCGACGAGCTCGACGCCCGAGCAGCAGGCCGCCGAGGCTGCCGAGGCGGCGAGGCGGAAGGCCGCGGTCGACACGGCTTGCACGGCGATCGATAGCGCCCGTGCGAGCCTCCCCGGGTGGGCCTTTCCCGGCCGCCTGCCGATGCTCGACAGGTACGGAGGGACGTGGATCGGGCCCAGCGGCTACGTCGCCGCGACCGACATGGCAGCGCCGCAGCCGATCCCTCCGAAGAAGAAGGGAGACAAGCCCACGCCGGTGCCCCCTACCGCCCAGGAGCAGGCGGCAATGGACTCGGCCAAGGGATACAAGAAGTTCCTCGACACCGTGGGGAGCGAGTCGGCCGACCTGACCCGCCCGACGGCGCCGGGAGCCGAGGCGACGCCCGCGCAGGTGACGGCCTACAGGGACGCAGACGCGAAGTGGCTCGCGACGCTGAAGTCGCGGCTGTTCTACGAGGTCTCGGCGAAGGAGGGCGGAACCGACTCGATCAACGTCTGGGACTCGCAGATCCTCACCTGGGGCGGAGGCATCGGCTCGACTTCGGGACAGGCCAGCACGGCCATGTTCGCGCTGGCGTCGAACACGACGGTGGTCGACGGCAAGAGCGTCGGCGGAGAGGTCACCAAAGCGCTGCACGCGACCGGGATCGCCTTCGCCGCGACGAGTGACCCGGCACGTAAGGATTGGGCTGTCGTCGACACGACGAAGAAGGTCATCTTCCGCGACAACGACGCGGCGTTCCTGCTCAAGGCCGACCAGCGACTGCTCATGCTGCTCTCCCACATCTCTCGGGGGGAGCTCCCCGGTCTCGCGCCGGCGGCATCCGTGATCTCCGATACCTCGCCGGCTTCCGCCAACGTCTCCCCCAAGCTGCAAGACGCCATCCGCCGCGCTGCTTACGACGTGCAGGAGCAGTACTTCCTCCACAAGTACGCGACCGGGACGAGCGCCTTCGACGTCCAGATCAAGACGCTGGCGGACAAAGGCTGGCCGATGCAGGCGATCCACGTTGTCCTCCACCTCCAGTGGTGGGGTGTCGGCGACCGCTCGCTGAGGAACTTCGACCACTGGGACAAGTTCCCCGGCTACACCACGTTCGCCAGGGACGTGATCACGAAGCACCCGTACCTGAAAGATAAGTCCACCACGCTCGGCAAGGCAACGTTGATCACCGGCGAGTACGCCGACCACATGGTCCAGTACTTCCTCGACAAGCAGGACGAGGTCTGGGAGCCGCTGACCGATCCGGTCAAGGCCGAGGACACGGCCGACGGCGAGATCTACGCCGAGCTCGGCATCGGCTGGCCGCCGAAGCGCATGCACCGCAAGCTGAAGGGAACGCCGGCGGCGACGAGCACCGCCGCGCCCGCCCCGGGCACGACGACGGCCCCACCGGCCGGCGCGAAGCCGTAGCGGAGCGCCGACACCCGTCAAGCCCTCGACCCGGATTCGCTGCGCGCTACGCGACAATGAGCGCCGCTGTGACCGTTCTCGTGGTCATCTTCTGGGTTTCGGCCGCTCTGCTCGTGTACGTCCAGGTCGGCTACGGTGCGCTACTCGCGGTGCTCGTGCGCTTGCGCCGCCGGGTCATGCCGGCGCCTGACCCCGGCGCGCTGCCCGCGGTCTCCGTGATCGTGCCTGCCTACGCCGAGGAGATGGTGATCGCCGGCCGGGTGGCGAACCTTCGCGCGCTCGACTATCCGCCCGAGCTGCTCGAAGTGATCGTCGCCTGTGACGGCTTGGTCGACGCCACCGCTGAGCGCGCGCGTGCCGCAGGTGCCGACGTCGTGCTCGAGCTGCCGCGCGGCGGCAAGATCCGCGCCCAGGACACAGCGGTGGAGCGCGCCCGGGGCGAGATCGTCGCCTTCTCGGACGCGAACGCGTTGTGGGAGCCGGACGCCCTCCGGCGCCTGGTGTCGCCGTTCGCCAACCCGCGCGTCGGATACGTGTGTGGCGATGTCCGCTTCGTCAGCGAGAGCGGCACCAACCAAGAGGGCCTCTACTGGCGCTACGAGATGGCGCTGCGGGCGCTCGAGTCGCGCCTGCGCTCGGTGACCGGGGGAAACGGCGCGATCTACGCGACCCGCAAGGAGTCCTACGTCGTTGTCGACCCGATCATGGGCCACGACCTCTCCTTTCCCTTCAACATGGTCAAGCGCGGCTGGCTGGCCGTCTACGAGCCGGGCGCGCGGGCGAGTGAGAAGATGGTGCCGACGATCGAAGGGGAGTTCGCGCGTAAGCGCCGGATGATGAGCCACGCCTGGCCGATCGTCCTACGCGGCGGGATGCTCTCCCCTCGGGGCTATGACCCACTGTACGCGTTCATGATCGTCTCCCATCGGGTGCTGCGCTACGCAACTCCGTTTCTGCACGTGCTCGCGCTCGCGACGAGCATCGCGCTACTTGGCGACGGCTGGATCTACGCGGCGGCCGTCGCGATCCAGGCGGCGATCCTGCTCGCGGCTCTGGCGGCCGGCGTGATCCCGGCCCGGCCGCTCCTGATCGCTCGCTATTACGTGCTCACGACGGCGTCGCTGGCCGCGGGCCTGTGGGACTGGCTGCGGTGGGGGACGCCGGCGGTCTGGGAGCCGGCAGAGGGAACGCGGTGACGGTGCCCAAGCGCACGCTCGATGTTCTGCTCGCCGCGGCCGGTTCGGTCCTGAGCGCTCCTCTCGTGACGCTCGTCGCGCTCGCAATCCGGATCGAGTCTCCCGGTAGCCCGATCTACCGCCAGACGCGCGTCGGCCAGGGCGGCGCGAGGTTCGAGATCTACAAGCTGCGCACGATGATGCACGGTGCGGAGTTCACGGGTGCCGGACTTGCGATCGAGCGCGGCGATGCTCGGATCACCCGTGTCGGCGGGATCCTGCGACGCTTCTCGCTCGATGAGCTGCCGAACCTGTGGAATGTCCTGCGCGGCGAGATGTCGGTCGTGGGGCCGCGTCCCACAGTGCCCGCACAGGTGGAGCAGTACACGCCCCGCCAGCGGGGTCGACTGGCCGTCAAGCCGGGGATCACCGGTTGGGCGCAGGTCAACGGGCGCGCGGCCCTGCCGTGGTCGGACCGGATCGAGCTCGATCTCTGGTACGTCGAGCACCAGTCGCTCGCACTCGACCTGAAGATCCTGGCGATGACCGGACGCGCGGTGCTCAGTGGCCAGGGCCTGTACAAGGGGAAGCGGGGGGGATGGCACCCGCCGAGCGCGACGTAAGCGTGTCCGAGCGCGACGTCGGCGTGTCCGAGCGCGATGTCGGCGTGCTCCTCACCGGCGTCGGAAAGCGCTACGACATCGTCTCGGCGTTCGCCCAGCACGCGACGGTCGTGGCGGTCGACCCGAATCCGCTCGCTCCCGCGCAGTACGCGGCTCACCATCGCTGCGCGGTCCCGCCGATCGACGACCCGGCCTACGTTCCCGCCCTGCGCGAGCTGTGTGATCGCCACGGCGTCCGCGCCGTGATCCCTCTGACCGACCTCGACATCGAGGTGCTGGCGCGTGCGCGCGTGGCGGGTGAGCTACCGGCCCTCGTGCCGGCACCCGAGATCGCCCGCGCGACCTTCGACAAGTACGAGGCGCATCTGCTCTTGGCGCGCCTGGACCTGCCCTCGCCGCCGACGGTGCTCCCCGGCGAGCCGGTGGATCGCTACCCCGTGATGGTCAAGCCGCGCCAAGGCTCCGGGGCGCGCTCGATCCACCGGGCCGATGACGCTCGTGACGCGGAGTTCTTCGTCGGTTACGTGCAGGAGCCGACAATGGTCCAATGGCTGATGGACGGACCGGAATTCTCGATCGACTGCCTGTCCGATCTCGGCGGTCGCTGCCTGAACGCGATCCCCCGGACGATGATCGAGTCGCGTGGCGGCGAGTCGATCAAGGGGACGGTGATCGCCGACCGGGAGCTGATCACGCTCGGACGCCGCGTTGTCGAGGCGCTCGGCGTCCGCGGACCGTGCACGGTCCAGGCCTTCCGCGACCGCGAGATCGGCCTCGGGATCACCGACGTCAACACCCGCTTCGGGGGCGCGTTCCCGGCCCCCATGTACGCGGCGCTTCCCGGTCGCACGTACCCCGAGCTGATCGTCGCGATGGCCGCGGGTGAGCAGGTCGAGCCCCATGTCGGCGAGTTCCGTGCCGGGATCAGCTTCACCCGATATTTCTGGCAGCTGGAGCTGGACGAAGCGATGTCGCCGACGGGTCGGGATATCGTCGAACCGCCTGGACCGCCGCCTCCGCGGTGAGAACTACACCCGCCTCGGTCTCGAAGTCTCAACTTATGGGTAGCGCTCGCCACCGAAGGAGAGCGCATAATCAATACATGGAAGTAAGCGCCGTGCCGCGGGAGGCACCGGCGGGGGTTGCAGCGTTCGCGTCTTCGGGGCTGTTGCGGCTGCTGTCGGACGATCGTTTGGTGGCGCTCATCAGAGACGGCAACACGAACGCCTTCGAGGCGCTCTACGACCGGCATCACACGACGATCCTGTCTTTCTGCCGGCACATACTCGGGTGTGCCGACGAAGCCGAGGATGCCGTCCAGCAGACGTTCCTCGCCGCCTACAACGACCTCGTCTCATCGGGGAAGGACATCCATCTTCGGGCCTGGCTCTTCACGATCGCCCGTAACCGCTGCCTGTCGATCGTCCGCGGGCGTCGCGAGCAGTCGCTGATGGCGCTCGAGGAGCAGGCGACCGACGGTCTCGTGGCGGAGGTCCAGCGCCGTCAAGACCTCCGCGACCTAATCGTCGATCTGAACCGGCTGCCCTACGACCAGCGCGCGGCGCTCGTGCTCGCCGAGATGGGGGCGCTCACCCACGGGCAGATCGCTTCCGCGCTCGGAGTCCCGAGGGAAAAGGTGAAGGCCCTCGTCTACCAGGCGCGTGAATCGCTGCTCGCGAGCCGCGCGGGTCGCGAGACTGATTGCTCGGAGATTCGCGAGCAGCTCGCCACCATGCGTGGCGCGGCGCTGCGCCGCACCACGCTCCGACGGCACCTGCGCGAATGCCGGGGGTGCCGCGACTATCGCCGTGAGATCGAGCGCCGACGCCGGCGGATCGTCGTGGTCCGTGGACCCGGCTGGGGCTCCCGCTGAGCGCTCAGCAGGTGAGCACGGAGGTCGAGCATGCGGATGATCGTTACCGTCCCGGGCGCCACCGCGACACAGGGAGGAATGAACCACACCACGAACCCCACGATCGCTCGCCGGGGCGTCGTCGTCAGGTCTCGCCGGACTCGAGCCACGCGGCGATCTTCGCCCCGATCTCGGGTCCGGCGTCCTCCTGAAGGAAGTGCCCTGCATCCTCGATCACCTGGTGGACCTCGGTGCGCAGGGCTGCAGCGAACCGGTGGCCCGTTTCGAGGGAGAGAATGGGGTCGGAGTCGGCCCAGAGCACGAGCTTCGGCCGCTGGTCGTCGCGGAGCGCGTCGAGCACGCGCGCGCCGGTGCGCGCGCCCGGCATGTCGGGTGAGGTCGGAAGGATCAACGGGAACGCGCGTGCCCCCGCCTTCGAGGCGACGTTGGGGTACGGGGCATCGTACGCCGCCGCGACATCGTCGCCCGGGTCGCTGTGGCATGCGCCGCGAACGAGGAATCCGATCGGCAGGTCCTCGGTCCGCTGCACGAAGCTCCTGAACGAGAGCCACGCCTCGTTCATCCGCTGATGCCCGGTGAACAGTCCGGTGTCGAGCACGACCAGGCGCGCGATCCGATCCGGATGCTCGACCGCGAGCCGCAGCCCGATCGGTCCCCCCCAGTCGTGAACGACCACCGTCGCGTCACGGAGGTCGAGATCCTCGAGGAGCGGCGCGACCGACGCCAGGTGGCGGTCGTAGCTGTACCACTCGAGATCTAGCGGCTTGTCCGAGCGCCCGAACCCAGCCAGATCCGGCGCGATGCACCGGAACCCGGCGTCCCGCACCGGCGGGATCACCTTACGCCACAGGAACGACCATGTCGGCTCGCCGTGGAAGAACAGCACCGGAGGCCCGGAGCCCTCGTCCAGATGCGCAAGGCGAAGCCCGTCGAAGGATCGGTGGCGGGGCTCGAAGGGAAAGTCCGGCAGGCCGGCGAGTAGCTCGTCCGGGGTCCTCACGGCATCGGTCACGGCCGCAGACGATACGCCCACGGGCCCGCGACCGCAGCGTGCCCAACATGGGCCGGTCGCGCCTTGCGTGGCGCGACCGGCCGGAGGGCTCGAGCGTGAGCCCTGTGTCGATCAGACGAAGGCGATACCGGTCGGATCGTCGCCCAGTCCGATGTCGGTCGAGTCGATCACCGTGTTGCTCGAGGTGTCGATCACCACCAGCGAGCTGGAGACATTGCACGCCACCCAGATATCGCCTCCGGGGCTGAGCGCGACCGCGGTCGGGATGTGGTTGATCTGGCCGGTGCTCAGGTTGGCGCCGAGCGCGATCGTCGTCGTCACGTTCTGCGAGGCAGTGTCGATCACCGACACGGTGTCGTCGTTGGCGTTGGTAACGTAGGCGCTCGAGCCGTCCGCCGTGAACGCCGTGTTCCACGGTGTTGCGCCGACCGGGATCCGGCCGGCCGTGCGCAGCGACGCCGTGCCCACCACGACGACCCGATCGCGCTCGGAGTCCGTCAGGTAGGCCTGCGTGCTGTCGGGCGTGACCGTCACTCCGTGCGGATTGTGCAGCTCCTCGCGCACCTTGCTCACGCTGCCGTTAGCAGTGGTGATGACGTAGACGCCGTCGGCGCAGGTGACGAACGCGAGCGAGCCGTCCGGGGTGACGGTGACGACCTGGGGCGCCTCGCCGACGGTGATCGTCTCGGTCACGGCCTGACTCGCCACGTCAACCACCGAGACGGTCTCGGAGCCGCCGGGGCCCGTGTTCGGCCCGGTGTTGGCGACGTAGGCCGTGGTGCCGTCGGGCGTGATCGCGATCCCGTGCGGGTAGATCCCGACGACGATGCCCGTGGGGGTGATGATCGTGTTGGTCGCGGTACTGATCACCGAGACCGTGTTGGTGCCCGAATTGGTCACCCAGACCTCGGTCCCGTCCGGCGTCGCGGCGACCCCGTACGGGTTGGTAAACCCGCTCGTGATCGCTGACACCAGCGCGTACGGCGTCGAGCCGTTGAAGATCCCGACGTTGCCGCCGACGATCCCGGGAACGTAGGCGAGCGCGGTGCCGGTGCTCGCGGCGACTGCCTTGCCCTCGACCGCCGCGATCCTCGCCAGGTACACCTTGTCGGTGGACCCTTTCTCGAAGTCCGCGGCGTGCGTCGTCCGGTTCTCGATGAAACGGCTGGCCGTCCCCGGAAGCGCGCTCTTCCCCGCCCTGGCGAAGGTGGAGTGCCGCTGGCGCTTCCATGGCACCCCCGGCCGAGTCGACTCCTGGACCGGCGGCGTCTGGCTGGCGCCCGGGATCGTCGCGGCCGGCAGCGTCTCGACCTCCTTCTCCGCCTGCCAGAACTCACCGATCGTCGCCGGCAGGTGCGGCGGGAACGTCGACGCCCTCCCGTTGGAAAAGCCGAGCGCCGAGGTCAGGTCGCCGAACGTCTCCCGCCGCCAGGCGGTGATGTTCGGCTCCTGTACCCCGGTCAGGGTTTCGAGGAACTGGAGCACTGAGGTGTGGTCGAACTGCTCGGTGGCGACGTAACCGCCGACGGTCCACGGCGAGACGATGAAGCACGGCACCCGGACGCCGCCGCCGATCGGCCAATTTGGCTGGCCCGCGGCCTGGACGAACTCGCCGGGCGTGCCGGCAGGTGGGAGCGGCGGCACCACATGGTCGAACAGGCCGTCGTTCTCGTCGTAGTTGACGATGAACACGGTCTTCGACCAGAGGTCCCGGTTCTCGGCGACGGCCCCCAGCTTCGAGGCGAGGAAGTTCGCCCCCGACGCGGGGATGTAGGCCGGATGCTCACTCTGGCCCGAGGTCGGGAGGATCCAGGACACAGTGGGAAGCCGGTCGTGCTTCGCGTCCCACTCGAATCGATCCGCGGGGTAGATCGTCAGGGCGTTGTCGTACAGCGGCGAGCCCGGGGTCGCGTTCTGGTAGGCCGCGAACCACTCGAGCGGGTTCGTTCCGTAGTCGTCTTCCTCCTGGTAGACGCGCCAGCTGATTCCCGCCTCGGTCAGGCGCTCGGGGTAGGTCGTCCAGGTGTAAGGCTCGTGGGTGTAGGGGCTCGGGACCACGTTCGAGATCACCGGGCCGCCGCCCGCGCCGGTGGGGTCGATCATGCCCGTCATCAGGTACATGCGGTTGGGCCAGGTCGGTCCCAGGAGCGAGCAGTGGTAGGCGTCGCACAGCGTGAACGCCTCGGCCAGGGCGAAGTGGAAGGGGATGTCCCGGCGCTCGTAGTAGCCCATCGTGTACCAGTAGTGGGCGGCGCCGTCGGACACGTAGTGGGTGGGGACCCAGTCGTTGTTGAGGGCGGTGGTGGGCGCACCGGTCGTGCCGCTCACGGTGATGTTCAGTGACTCGTGCTGGTAGGTCCAGGCGTGCGAGGTCGACGGGATCGCCTGCGAGCTGGTCCTCAGCGTGTCGAGGTGCCAGGGCAGCAGGTAGCCGTCGGGGTTGTATGGGTCCTGCTGGTAGAAGATCGACTTGCCGTTGGCCTGGGTCAGGGCATTCGGGTCGCCGAAGCCGCGCACACCGGCGAGCGTCCCGAAGTAGTGATCGAACGAGCGGTTCTCCTGCATGTGGACGACGACATGCTTGACGTCTCTGAGCGAGCCCCTCCGCGGGCCGTCGGCCGCGGCACGGGCGAGCGCCGGCGGCAGGATGGAAGAGGCGAGCACGCCGCCCGCCGCGGCGGCGGCGGAGCTGAGAAGGCGACGACGGGTAACCTCGGGCATGGCAGGGCTCCATTCCGGACGGGCAGCGAAAATATGGGCTCGGGGCTCCCAGCGCGGACTGCGCGGCGCCGGGTTGACGAGCATCCTGGGGTGCCGCGATCGTAAGCCGCGACCGTGGCCTCTGGTGTTACCAAAGTGCGGCGCTGATGTGATCGAGGCGTAGCCGAACGTCAGCGCGGCGCCGCCGTGCCGGGCGAGAACCTGCTCGCCCGCCGTCACGACCCCACGTCGCGCGTCGCCTCAACACGGCGCCGCTACGAGACGCTCCGACTTGCACCACGGCGCCGCTACGAGACGCTCCGACTCGCGTGTGCGCGGGACCTGGTCGAGTTACGCGACCGTGAGTAGCGTTACTCGACCAGGTTCGCTCCGCGGGCTGGCCGGTCGGTCGCGCGGCCGGGGCCCCCGCGCGGCCGGCGCCCCTGGCGGGTCGCGCTACCGAGGCGCCGCTATGGCCCGTCGACGATCGCCTGGCCGGCGCCAGACGCCACGGTCACGTCGATCGTTGTGCCCCCGCGCGTCCAGGCGATCAGGTTGAGTGCCTGGAGGCGGTCGAGCATCGCTTGGCACGCCACGGCCTGCGCCTCGCTCGCGTAGCTGCGCTCGATCTCGAACTGGTATCCGGTGGTGGCGAGCGCGTACCGCCCGCAGACCAGAGCAGGCGCTCGTAACCGCTGTCGGTCACCGTCTGGGCGACGAGCAGCGGCGCTTTCGATCCGCTCAGGGCCCGGACGCGGGCGGCAAGCTCGATCAACAGGTCGAGCGCCGCAGGGCGCAGGCCGCGGTACAGCGCCGCTGGTTCGCCCAGGCGGCGCGCGAGTGACCCCATCGCCGGGCTGTAGTCGAGGCCGAGCGTGGTGGGTCGGGTCGGGAGTGGCAATACCTCGCGCCTCGCGTACGCCGCGCGCAGGGCGCTCGGGCTCGTGAGCACCGTGGTGCTGCTCGGGGGATGAAGGACCTCCGCGTCCGAGTCCCCGGCGGTCTCGAGCGCGTTCAGTCGCACCAGCGCGGGGCGGTTCGAGCGGTAGAGCGCCATGATCTGCGCGGCGGCGAGGATACGCCAGTAGTACAGCGAGGAGTCGTCGCCGAATCCCTGGAGCAGCTGGTAGGCGGCGGCGTGCCGCTCGGGCGTGGTATCGAAGAACAGCTGCGCGTAGGGAACGGAACCGCCCCCGTCGTAGTCGTGCAGGACGTCCTCGAGGTTGCCGATCCCCATGTGGTACGAGACCACAGCGAGGTCCTCGCGCCCGACGTCGCGACGGGCGATCTCCAGGTAGCGCACCGTGGCAGCGAGCACCTTCGGCGGGTCGAAGCGGTCGTCGATCCGCGCCCGCTCGCGCTGGTAGCGGGCGACCTCGCCGGTCTCGCCGAGCGTGTAGGCGGCGGCGATCGCCTTCGTGAGCCGGCGGCTGCGGGCGAGGTCGATGTGCATGCCGAGCAAGGATTGGCCCGTCTGCGCGAGGATCTGGGTGAGGCCGGCGGCATCGGCGGCATCCGGCCCGGCCAGGGCGTCGGGGTAGCCGGCGCTTTCGAGGAACACGATCGCTTCGAGCACGTTCGGATCGATCTCCGTCCCCGTCGTTGCGGCGTCCACGAGCGGCCTGTAAGCCGCCACGCGGGCCGCTGTCGCGAGCACGCCGCCGGGACTCTTGAGGAAGAGGACGTTCTCCTCACCGGTGCTCGCGCGCTGCTCGAAGTCAGACTGGCGGCTTGCCCGGTAGCCGAACGGGTCACCGGCCGGGGCCGGGCGCCCCAGGCCCGGAAGCGGCAGCGGCGGAGGTCCGGACGAGCTCAGCGCGGAGACGATCACCGCGACCGCGAGCACGATCGCGGAGCCGGCAACCGCGAGCCGGGCGCGAGCGCTAGCTCGCCGCTGGCGGGCGCGCATCGCCTCGGGAACGGTGCACCGTCGCCGCGCCGGCGCTCAGCCGGCGAGGACCTCCGCGTCCAGTCCTAATCGTCGTGCCGCGATCGTGACCGCGCTCAGGCTGTGATCGACGAGGACGAAGCGTCGCTCGAGCGCTGCGCATACGGCGCCGAGTGTCCCAGATCCGGCGAAGAAATCGAGACACCAGCCGCCCTTGCGCGATGACGCGGCGACGATCCGCCGCACGACGCCCTCGGGCTTCTGAGTGGGGTACCCGGTCTTCTCTCGGCCGTTGGTCGGGACGATCGTGTGCCACCAGGTGTCGACGGGCATCTTCCCTCGGAGGGCCTTTTCCGGCGTCACGAGGCCGGGAGCCATGTACGGCTCGCGTTCGACCGCCTCGGAGTCGAAGTGGTGGCGGCCGGGGGCGCGGACATAGACGAGGATCGTGTCGTGCTTCGCCGGCCAGCGCCGCTTTGGCTTCCCGCCGAAGTCATACGCCCACACGATCTCGTTCAGGAAGCAGTCGCGGCCGAAGATCTCGTCGAGCGCGAGCTTGCAGTAGTGCGCCTCCCGGTAGTCGAGGTGGAGGTAGAGCGTTCCGTGGACCGCGAGGAGCCTGCGGGCGTGCTCGAGGCGGGGAGCGATGAAGTCGAGATACTCGCGCCGGTCGTCGTCGAAGCTGAGGTCGGTCAGCAGTCGGGTACGGTAGCGGCGCCCTCCGAACCCGACGCGCTCGCCCGCCTCCTCGTCGCGCTCGACGGACACAGTGCGCTTGCGCTGAACGTGGCCGGTGTTGAACGGCGGATCGATGTAGATCAGGTCGAAGCTCGCGTCCGGCAGCTTCGGGAGGACGTCGGCGTTCTCGGCATGGATCAGCAGGTCCTCCTCGAGCTCGATCGCGCCGGCCGCGCCGACCTCGATGGCGTGCATGAGCCGCATAGTGCGACGGTAGCGACGCCGCCGGTCATCGGTCATCGGTCACGCACGATCAAGGGAACGAACCGCACGGACTCGAGCCTCGTCTCCTCGAGTCGCCTGCCGGCGCGCTTGATCAGGGTGAGGCGCTGAGCGTCGACGCCCACCGGTGCCACGAGACGCCCGGCGGGGGCGAGCTGATCCTGCAGCGTCTTGGGCACGCTCGGTCCCGTCGCGGCAGCGACGTTGATCGCGTCGAACGGCGCGTGCTCGGGCAGGCCGCGCGATCCGTCGCCGATCGTGAAGCTGACATTCTCGATCCCGAGCCCGCGGATCGTCCGCTCGGCCTTCGCGCCAAGCTCGTCGTGACGCTCGATCGTCCAGACCTCGCCCGCGAGGAGCGACAGCAGCGCCGCGTGGTAGCCGGAGCCGGTGCCGACGTCGAGTACGCGGTCGCTGTCTCGGAGCTCGAGCAGCTCGAGCATGCGCGCGACGACGAGCGGCTGCGAGATCGTCTGCCC
>PMOY01000345.1:4037-4163 GCA_003165655.1 Solirubrobacterales bacterium | reverse complement strand
GCCCTACGCCGACGCGAGCTTCGCCCGCGCCCGCTCCGGGGATATCCGGACCACGTCCCACGCGAGCCCAAGCTTCTGCATCGCCAGGATCAGCCACCCGGAAGGATCGAGCTCGTACCAGCGCAG
>PMOY01000345.1:0-4019 GCA_003165655.1 Solirubrobacterales bacterium | reverse complement strand
ACGTTCGTCGAATGGTCGTCGGTCGCGAAGCGCCGGCGACCGAAGAAGTGACAGATCGAGTTAATGCTCCAGGTCACGTGGTGCACGAGGAAGATCCGCAGCAGGCCGCCCCACACCAACGCCTCGAGCCCGCCGACGAGGGTGCCGCTCCAGGCCAGCCCGAGGAGGAACGGGAGCCCGAGGCTCAGCAGCACGATCAGCGGGAAGCTCTTGCTGATCTGCCGCATGCGGGGGTCTTCAAGTAGATCAGGGCAGTAGCGGCGCTTCGATGCCTGGCCGTTGGTTTCCCACAGCCACCCGACGTGGGCGTGCCAGAGACCGCGGACCATGCCGCCGAGCCCCGCGCCCTGACCGACGTGGGGCGAGTGCGGATCGCCTTCCTGGTCGGGGAAGACGTGATGCTTGCGATGGTCGGCGACCCAGTCGAGCACCGGGCCCTGGACCGCCATCGAGCCCATGATCGCGAAGGCGTAGCGGATCGGGCGGTACGTCTCGAACGCCCGGTGGGTCAGCAGCCGGTGAAAGCCGACCGTGATCCCGCTGGCGGTGACGACATACATGAAGCCGAAGATCACGAGGTCGTAGGCGTGTAACAGATGACCCCACGCGAGCACCCCCGCCGCGATGGCGGCGAGAAACGGGATCACGACAGCGGCGATGTTGACGTTGCGTTCAGTTCTGGTCATGACCGACACGCTACTTATCCGGAACACAATATTCTTGCCATCATTCCACTGAGTCCACCAGCCATTTATGAGAGAGCAACAAGAAATTCCGCTTGAACGCCCCTGGCAGGCCGTACCTGCCGAGCTCCGCCCGATCCTCGAGCCCGAGCTCGGCACGATTGCCGAGGAGATCATCCGCGCGATCGTCACCGCGATTCCGGCGTACCGGCGCCCCATGCGCGGCGCCTTCGGACGTGGCGTGCACACTGCGATCGAGCAGGGCTTGGGCCAGTTCCTCGACCAGATGGGCCACCCGGTGCCGGCCGAACGGCCGGGCCGCGAGGTCTACCTCGCGCTCGGCCGCGGCGAGCTCCGTGCCGGACGCGGGCTCGACGCCCTTCAGCTCGCCTATCGCATCGGCGCTCGCGTCGCGTGGCGGCGCTTCTCCGCCGCGGCCCGAGCCGCCGGCGTCGACGGCAGCACCCAGGCCCTGCTCGCCGAAGCCATCTTCGCCTACATCGACGAGCTCTCGGCGGAGTCCGTCGAGGGCTTCGCACGCGAGCAGACGGTCGACGCCGGTGAGCGCCAGCGCCGCCACAGCGCGCTCGTCCGCGCCGTCGTTTCCGGAGGCGGCGAGGACATCGAACGCCTCGCGGCGACGCTCGCGTGGACGGCGCCGCGCCGGCTTGGGGTCCTCGTCTGCGGCCACCGCAACCCCGAGCGGCTCGCCGCACTCATCGGCGAGGGGGCCCTCGCGGGACGGATCGACGAGTACGTCGTCATCCTCATCCCCGACCCGGACGCGCCCGGCCGGCGCGACCGGATCGCCCGGGCGCTCGGCACGAGAACCGCGGCGCTCGGACCGACCGTGACGCTCGAGCGGGCGCACGCCAGCTACGACCGCGCGATCCGCTGTACGGCACTGCAGGCGGCCGGCGTGATCTCGCCCGAAGGGCTGGCCGACAGCGACGAGCACCTGGCAGCGCTCGTCGTCCACGCCGATCCGTCCGCGCTCGGCGACCTCGCCTCGCGCCGGCTCGCCGCGCTCGACGGCCTGACGCCGATGCAACGAGAGCGGATGGAGACGACGCTCGCCGCGTGGCTGGCCCGCCACGGCAGCGTCCCCGAGACCGCCGCTGACCTCGTCGTGCACCCGCAGACGGTCCGCTACCGGGTCGCGCGGCTGCGTGAGCTCCTCGGCGCCGAGTTCGACGATGCCGAGGGCCGCTTCGAGCTCGCGCTGGCGCTACGAGCGTCGCGGCCCGGCGCCGGGGAGATCGGCACGCGCTAGCCTTAAGGGCGCGATGGAGACGCGGCCAGTGCTCTGGGCTTCAGACTCCGACCGGGAGCGGATCGCCGAGCAGTTACGGCGTGCCTCGGCTGAGGGACGGCTGTTTGCCGACGAGCTCGAAGATCGGCTGGGGGCGGTGTTCTCCGCGCGCACGTACGGGGAGCTCGACCGGCTCGTGGCCGACCTGCCGCCCGACGTCGCGCCAAGCCGCGGGCGGTCGAGGGCGCTGATCCCGGCCCGCACGGTAGTCCCGGTCGCGATCGTGCTCGCAGCCCTGCTCGCGGCGCTGGCCGCCGCGGCCCGACAGTCGTCGTTCCAGGCGAGCGGGCACGTCGGGCGCGGCGGCGCCGGACCATTCACTCATCAGGGGCCTCACCTCGGGCCTCAGCTGTTCATGGCCGGTTCGGCGATCGCCGGCCTGCTTGTGATCCTGGCGCTCTGCGCCGCGCTCGGCTGGGTGGTCGTTCAGAAGCCACCGGCGCACGGGAAGTCGTTGTTCCCCGGGCACATTCCCGGGCGAGGCCGCGGGCCGGCCGCGCGCTAGCGCCCTTCACCGAGCTCGAGGACGGCGAGGAACGCCTCCTGTGGCACCTCGATCCTCCCCACCTGCTTCATCCGCTGCTTGCCCTTCTTCTGCTGCTCGAGGAGCTTGCGCTTGCGCGAGATGTCGCCTCCATAGCACTTGGCGATCACGTCCTTGCGGTACGCCTTGATCGTCTCGCGGGCGACGATCCGCGACCCGATCGCCGCCTGGATCGGGACGTCGTACTGCTGGCGCGGGATCTTCTGGCGGAGCTTCTCGGTCATCGTGCGCCCGATGTCGGCGGCCTTCGAGCGGTGCACGAGCATCGACAGCGCGTCGACCGGCTCGCCCGCGAGCAGGATGTCAAGCTTGACCAGGTCCGACTCACGCAGCCCGATCAGGTCGTAGTCGAGCGACGCGTATCCCCGGGTGCGTGACTTCAGCTGGTCGAAGAAGTCGAGCACGATCTCGGCCAGTGGCAGGTCGTAGGTGATCTGGAGGCGCTCGGCCGAGAGGTAGTGCATCCCCGCGTGTTCGCCGCGACGCTCCTGGCAGAGCTCCATGATCTGGCCGATGTACTCCTTGGGGCTGAGGATCGAGGCGCGGATGTACGGCTCGCGCACCTCCGCCACCTTCGTCGGGTCGGGCATGTCATTGGGCGAGTGCACGGGGACGACGGTGCCGTTGGTGAGCGTCACCTCGTACTCGACGCTCGGCATCGTCGCGAGCAGCTCGAGGTCATACTCGCGTTCGAGCCGTTCGCGCACGATGTCCATGTGCAGCAGACCGAGGAAGCCGCAGCGAAAGCCGAACCCGAGCGCATCCGAGGTCTCCGGCTCCCACGACAGCGCGGCGTCGTTGAGCGTCAGCTTCTCGAGCGCGTCGCGCAGGTCGGAATAGGCATCGGACTCGATCGGGAACAGCCCGCAGAAGACCATCGGCTTGACCTCTCTGTACCCCGGGAGCGGCTCGCTCGCCCGCCGCGCCTTGACGGTGAGGGTGTCCCCCACCCGCAGCTTCGTCACGTCCTTGATGCCCGTGGTCAGGAAGCCGACCTCTCCGGCGTGCAAGGCCGGCGTCGAGATCATCTCGGGCGTGAAGAAGCCGATGTCGTCGATGTCGGCCTCCGTCCCGGCCTGCATCGCGCGGATCGCCTCGCCCTTGGTGAACGAACCGTCGACGACGCGGATGTAGGCGATCACGCCGCGGTACTGGTCGAACTCGGAGTCGAAGATCAGCGCCCGGGGCGGGGCGTCGGGATCGCCGCTGGGGGGTGGGACGCGCGCGATCAGCTCATCAAGCACCTCGGTGACGCCCTCGCCGGTCTTGGCGCTGATCCGCCGCACATCGTCGGCGGGCTCTCCGAGCAGCTCGGCGATCTCCTCGGCGACCCGCTCGGGCTCGGCCCCCGGCAGGTCGACCTTGTTCAGGCACGGGATCAGCTCGAGCCCGGACTCGATCGCCAGGTAGGTGTTCGCGACCGTCTGGGCCTCCACCCCCTGGGATGCGTCGACGACGAGCAGCGCGCCCTCGCACGCCG
>PMOY01000425.1 GCA_003165655.1 Solirubrobacterales bacterium | reverse complement strand
CACCACGCTCGTCTTCGAGACCGGTCGTTCGGCCCGGATCGACGACTATGGTGATGCTTCGGGGCCGTTCGGCGTAGGTCCGCCCGCCCGATTGCGCTCACTCGGCGCTTGGTCGTGCTCTGTGAGGCCGGTAGTCTTCCCGGACTCGCTTCCACTTGGCGGAGCGTATATTCGTGGCTAGGCTGTTGTGGGCCGCATCTGCCGCAGACCGCTCATCAGGGCCCGCGGCATCAGGGCGGCGGTGCGGGCCGTTTCGTTTGACATTGCCGCCCTGTGGCTGCATGGAGGAGTCGTGGTGAGCGCCGTGCACAGGAAGCGGTTCGTGATCGTGGTTATGGTGGCCCTGACCACCGTTGCTCTTGCTGCGATTCCGGCCGACGCCGCTAGGCGGTCTTGTGGGACGGTGCACGGCGGCGGGACCACGGCAAGCGAGGCCTCGGTCTGGAGAGTCGAGATCGGTCGCGGCCCGGTGACGTGCGCGCAGGCGCGTGCGGCGGTCAAGAACTATGTCTCCGGTCACGGCAAGTTCCACGGTCCGCCCAACGGTCCACGCGCGAAGCAGTACGTCACCCTCACGGGCGGCTGGAGGTGTTCGGTCATCGAACAGGGCGGGGCGGCTTGCCAGCGCGGAGGAACGCGACGGGATCCTCGCGAGGAGATCGGCTTCAGCCAGCTTCCGGTAGCAGCCGCGCAGGCCCGCTCCTCGGACCCAACCTCCTTTACCGTCGCGGGGGAGCTGCGGGGAGTGGCCGCGGTGNNCTGATCCTGCACTGGAACGGCACTGCCTGGACGCCGGTGCCGAACCCGGCGCCCGCGGGCAGCATCCTGTACGGAGTGGCTGGCACCTCCGCCGGGAGCGCGTGGGTGGTCGGCTGTAGCGGGTGCTCGGGCGGCATCGGCGCGCCGCTCATCATGCAATGGAGCGGCACCGCGTGGGAGCTGGTCGCAAGCCCGGCTCCGGCGGGCAGCTCCCTCAATCGCGTGGCCGCGACCTCGGCCACCAATGCCTGGGCGGTCGGCTCGGCCGGTGGCGGCAAGACGCTAATCCTCCACTGGGACGGATCGGCCTGGGCGCGCGTCGCGAGCCCGAGCCCCGCCGGAAGCTCGCTGTCCGACGTGGTCGGCACCTCCGCCACGAACGCATGGGCGGTCGGCACCGCCCGCAGCGGCAAGACTCTGATCATGCACTGGAACGGCAGCGTCTGGAAGCAGGTGCCCAGCCCCAGCTCAAGCGAGATGGGTGTGTTCGACTACCTCGAGGCCGTCGCCGCGACTCCCGCCGGCGGAGTCTGGGCAGTCGGGAGCAGCACCAACTGCGGGTGCGGCCCGGGCGCGAGCCTGATCGAGCGCTGGAGCGGCCGCGTGTGGAAGCAGGTACGCAGCCCGGGGCCCGGCGGCTACGCCCTGGCCGGCGTGGCCGCGGTCTCCGCTACCAGCGCCTGGGTGGTCGGCGAGTCGGGCGAGGGGGACAGCCCCACGCACGCCGTGATGTCCAGATGGAATGGGCGGGCGTGGAAGAGTGTCGCCATACCGCACCCTGGCGCCTACGGCAGCCTGGCTGGCGTGGCCGCCACTTCTTCCAGCAACGCATGGGCGGTCGGAACGTCCTACACCGCGAAACGGGGCCAACCCGGCGGAAGCCACTTTAAGACCGTGATCCTCCACTGGAACGGCACGAAGTGGACATGACCATAGGTATCCCCATACGACGCCTCATCATGGTTTGATGATCGCGTGGGGCTCTCTATACCGGTGGCTGCCTCAGCCCTGACGCCCTCGCAGACTCAGAGAGCAGTCGCAACGAATCTGGGCCGAGGTCTACGGCAACCCGGGCTCGACACACCCCGAGGGTGCGTCAGGCAGAAGCGTGCGCACAAGGCTCGACTGCGAGGCGCCGCCACCCACCGATACGGACAGAGTTCGCCACTCACCTTGACGTTCGTCCCAGACTTCTGTCGCGCCGGCGATGATCTCGGGCGCGCCACCCCAGATCAGGACGACGACATTGGCTACCCTCGCCGCTAACGAGCCGAGGGCGCCGACCTCAGACACGCGGTCGATATCGAGCTCATCGCTGATGACACGGACGAGCCTGCGATACGGCGCGATCTGTGCCCCCCAAATCGGTCGCCGACGGCGGTGACGAAGCCTGCATCCGTGAGCTCGGCATTGAAGATCTCGCGCGCCTCGCGCCCGACGTATCCACGATCAAGAGACACTGGCGAGAGCGACAGCGGGGCCATGCGCACCGGTCCATCCATCCGGACCCCCTCAATCAGCCATGCGGCCCGCACTCGCATCGCCACACCGTCGCGGACGCCGCAGACGTCCTGGGGCACGCCGAAGGGAGATCGTGCGCTGGCACCACTTCAGGCCCGCGGCCCTCAAGCCCGCCTGGCGCTCGACACGCGGCGCTGGCACGACTCCACGGCGGATGACGGCTCCACTTCGTCCCAAGGCAGCAGTCGTCATCTCGGTCGGACACGAACGTGTGCCGTCCAGACATGCTGTCCCGCCGGGACGGGCTATGGTGCGGCGGGGCGTTCGTCCTTCGGCGCGTAGCGGTGGTGCAGCGACAGCGGGTTGCCGTCAGGGTCCAGGCAGATCGCCTGCCAGCAGACGCCGGAGTCGAACGTTTCGCTGACGAAACGCACGCCCTTTGCCTCAAGCCGCTCCCGCGCGACGGCCACGTCGGCGACCTGGAGAGCGATCGGCATCGCGTTGCGCGAGAAGGTGCCGCCGAAGTCTTCGGTGCGCATGATGGCCAGCGTGAGGTTGCCGGCCTGGTACTCGGCGCCCGGCCGGCTCCCGTAGCGCTTGACGAACGGCAGGCCGAGCGTCTCGCCGTAGAAGGCGGTCTCAGGTCGCACCGCGCTCGATAGCCGCTTGGGGCAAGCAACCGATCGAGTGGAGCACCCACAGGAGACCCCTGGTCGGCGCCAGGGCGGCGCGACCGCGGTCGCGCACGAGCGAGAACTCCAG
>PMOY01000317.1 GCA_003165655.1 Solirubrobacterales bacterium | reverse complement strand
CCGAAGCGGGCGTTGTCGGCGGCGATCGTGAGGTCGCACACGACGTGGAGCACGTGACCGCCGCCGATCGCATAACCGGCGACCATCGCTACGACCGGCTTGGGCATCCGGCGGATCTGAACGTGCAGATCGGTGACGTGAAAGCGACCGACTCCCTGCCTGCCTGCCGTGTCGTCGGCGAGGTAACCGCCGCGCTCGCCCCGAACTCGCTGGTCGCCGCCCGAGCAGAACGCATCGGGTCCCTCGCCGGTGAGAACGATCACGCCGACGGAAAGGTCCTCGCGGGCGCGCTCGAAGGCATCGGAGAGCTCGATCACGGTTTCTGGACGGAACGCGTTGCGTACCTCCGGTCGGTCGATCGTGATCTTGGCGATGCCGGTGTCCTCGCCGGTCGAAAGCTCGTAGCGGATGTCGGTGTATGCGGCGCCGGGCTGCCAGGTGACGGGCACGTGGGCTCCGTTGGTGGGGGCGGCGGAGACTAGTGCACTGCGCGGGGGCACGGTAATCGCTGCGCGGCGGGGGTGGCGGGACGAAGGGCCCACTAGCCTCTTCACCGTGGAATTCGATCCATGGCTTTCGCGGGCCGCGCGCATGCACGCGAGCCGCGAGGCGCTCGTGACGCCGACGGGATCGCTCAGCTATGGAGAGCTCGAGACCCGTGCCCGCGCGACGGCCGGGGGGCTGGCGGCGCGCGGCGTCCGCCCCGGCGACCGGGTCGCCCTTGCGCTGGCGCCAGGGGAGGACTTCGTCGCGGCGCTGCACGGCTGCCTGCTGCTCGGCGCGGCGGCGGTCCCGATCGACCTTCGTCTCGGCGCCGCGGAGCGCGAGGCGAGGATGCGGGGCGTCGCGGCGACAGTCGAGGGCCCCATCGACGGGCCGCCCCTCGCGAGCGTCGCCCGGCACCGCGCGGACGCCGTCGCGACGGTGATGTACACCTCGGGGAGCACCGCCGCGCCCAAGCCGGTGAGCCTGAGCTACGGCAACTGGCTGTGGAACGCGCTGGGCTCGGCGGTCGCGCTCGGGCTCGACGTCGATGAGCGGTGGCTGTGCCCGATGCCGCTCGCGCACGTCGGTGGCCTGTCGATTCTCCTGCGGTCTGCTATCTACGGCACCACCGTCGTGCTCCCGGGACGCTTCGACCTCGAGGCGGCGAAGCGGGATCTCGCGGACGGCGAACGGCGGGTCACGCTCGTCTCGCTCGTGCCGACGATGCTCTCGCGGCTCCTCGACGTCGGTCTGCAGCGGCCCCCGACGCTCCGCTGGGCCCTGCTGGGGGGCGGACCGATCCCCCCGGCCCTGGTTGCTCGGGCGGGGGCGGCGGGCGTTCCCGTCGCCTCGACCTACGGGATGACCGAAGCGTGCTCGCAAATCGCCACGCACGGCTGGCCGCTGACCGGGGTGGAGCTGCGGGTCGCCGCGAACGGAGAGCTGCTCGTGCGCGGACCTACGGTCGCATCAGGTGCCCTTGGGCCCGACGGCTGGCTGCACACGGGCGACCTCGGCGCGCTCGACGAGCGCGGCCGGCTGTCCGTGCTCGGGCGGCGCTCGGATACGATCGTCACCGGGGGCGAGAACGTCGCACCGGCCGAGGTGGAGGCGATTCTGCTCGAGCACCAGGCGGTCGCCGACGCCGCGGTCCACGCGCGTCCTGACCCCGACTGGGGCGAGCGGGTCGTCGCGACGGTGGTCCTGCGCGAGGGCGCGGATACCAGCCCCGAGGAGCTGCTGAGGTACTGCACGGCGCGGCTCGCCTCGTTCAAAGTGCCGAAGACCGTCGAGCTGACCGACGCGCTGCCGAGGAGCCCGACAGGGAAGCTCTTACGCCGCGCGCTCCGGTAACGCGGGCCCTGCGCCGGCCGTCGATCAACGCCGGTCCGCCACGCAAGGCCCCCGGGCCGGCTGTCGAGCAGCGCCGGCCCGCCCGGCGCCCGGCGAAGAGCGCCTCAGGCGGCCTGGTCCTGGGCGACGACGCGATAGACGAGAGCGGTGTGCGCGTATTCCTGGCGCCTCGCGCCGCGCCGGCGCTCGGGTCCGGTGTAGCCGGACGCGGCTGGTTCGAGGACGCGGCGATCGCGGCGGCGTTGGTCGTTCCCGGCGGGTCGCCACGTATCGGCTGCCCGCTCGGGGCAGGGAACCGCGTGCTCGTGGAGGTCGATGCGGACGTTCCAGCCGTCCTTTCGTCCCTCGCGTACGCGGCGCCGGCTCAGCATCGTGCGCAGCACGCGCCGCCCGTCGCGGAACGCGTTGAGGTTGGAGCTGCCGGCACGCCGCTCGAGCTCGAAGCTCGGCACCTCTTCGATCTTCAGGTCGGCCTTGACGGCGTTGAGCACCAGCTGGGTCTCGATCTCGAACCCGTCGGCGGTCAGCATGAGCGCGTCGAGGTGCCGGCGCCAGAACGCGCAGTAGCCGTAGCACAGGTCCGTGAAGCGAGACCCGTAGAGCAGGTTCGCGAGCTTCACGAACGTCAGGTTCCCGGTCGCTCGCAGCCGGGTGAAGTCGGCGGAGCCGCCGGTCTCGAGGTGCCGTGAGCCTTTGACGAAATCCGCGCCGAGCTGGAGCGCCTCGATGAACCGGTGCATCTCGGCGGGGTCGGTGCTGCCGTCAGCGTCGATCATCACGACGACGTCGCCCCTCGCGGCTGCGAACCCGGCGCGCAACGCCGCGCCCTTCCCGGGCTGATGCTGGTGCACGACGACGATGTCCGGTCGCACGAGACGGGCGACCGCCTCGGTGCGGTCGGTCGAGAGCCCGTCGACGAGCACGACCTCCGAGACCCACGTGGGGATGTTCTCCAGCACCCAGGCGATGCTGCCCTCCTCGTTGAGGGTCGGCACCACGACGCTGACCGACGGCGGCCGCACGAGTTGCAACGACTGATCCTCGGATTCCCCCGGCTCGAGATCATCGGCCCCCAGGCCGGGTCCGACGGGCGCCACCCGGGCAGCCCGCACAGGCGCCGAGCCAAGCCGACGAGCCACTCGGTCAGACGCAAGCTTCGCCTCATCAGGCCGCAGATCGACGTCAGCCGACTGAAGGTTAGGAGAAAATTCCATGGCGGGACCCGCCCAGGTCAGGTGTTGATAAGCACTATGTTTCGAGACTCGCGCCCTGTCCCCACCCCGGGGGCATCCACACATCTGGCAATCCGATTGTGGACAGTTTGGCAGGATTAACGTACACCAAATGCGAACGCTTTGCCAGCAAACCTTTGGTCGGCGACGCCAATTCTTCTGCAATCCATACGGAAACTTGATGTGTGCCTTGACGTGTGTCGAGCTGAGCTTCCAGCGACGGCGTCGAGCGGGATCGGCTAAAGGCGTGGCCCGGCGCGCCCGATACGTTCGCGATGAGGCGCCACAGATTCCAACTGCTCCCGACGCGGGAGCGTCTACTCGCTACCCGGGAGCATCTGACACGGTTCTCCCTCGTCCTGGGCACTGCCGTCGCGGTCGCCGCCATCAGCTCGTGCTCGCCGCAGCCGGGCGCGTCCGTGCCGCCGCCGAAGACGAAGCTGGCGGCGATCCGGCCCGGCTCGATCTATTGGGGAGCCCGCATCGGCAGTCAGCTGACCGGCCATCAGGCGCCGTGGTCGAGAAAGGGGATCTCCGCGTTCGACGCGCTCGCCGGCAAGCAGGTATCGGTCGTCCATTTCGAGGCGCCGTTCGCAAACTGCTCCGTGACGCCGTGCTCCTTTTACGCGTTCCCGCTCACGCCCATGAACACGATCCGCTCGATGGGAGCGATTCCGTTCTTCAGTTGGAGCTCACAGTCGACACCGTCGCATTTCAACGAGCCCAGCTTCTCGCTCGCCCAGTTGATCTCCGGCCGCTACGACTCGTACATCAGGAGCTTCGCGCAGTCGGCGAAGCGCTGGGGGCATCCTTTCTTCCTGCGCTTCGACTGGGACATGAACGCCTATTGGGCGCCGTGGGCGGAGAGCGTCAACGGCAACAGCGCCGGTGAGTATGTGGCGGCCTGGCGCCACGTGCACGACATCTTCGCGTCGGTCGGCGCCGACAACGTGACCTGGGTGTGGTGTCCGGAAGCCCTGTCGAGCAACTCGGTCAGTAGTCTCGCCGAGCTCTATCCCGGAAATGCGTACGTCGATTGGACCTGCCTGAGCGGCTACAACTTTGGCACGAACCGGTCCGACCCGATGCGGTGGCAGACCTTCGACGATCTGTTCAGCTCGAGCTACCAGGAGATCGTCGATCAGGTGGCGCCGTCCAAGCCGATGATCATCGGCGAGATCGCATCGAGCGAGGACGGGGGATCGAAGTCGAGCTGGATCGCCAACATGCTTCGGGAACTGCCGATCAGGTATCCCCAGGTCCGCGGGGTGATCTGGTCCGAGTACTACTACCAGGGCGCGGACTGGCCGATCGAGACCTCGGCGGCTTCCGCGGCGGCGTTCAGCGCGGGCGTCCGTGGTCCGGCGTATGTGGCAGGCCACTTCCGTGGGCTCGGGTCCGGTCTGATCCGACCGCCGACCGCAGACGGGACCTCGCTGGCCGCACGGTGAACGTGAGCGCGGGCACCGCGCGCAATCGATAACGACAAGCTCTCCAGAAACCGATGCAGACGTTTCGGCTGAACTCGCTTGGTGGAGCGCACGGCGGGCTCGCGATGGCTGCCGGAGCAACCACGCGGCTCTACAATCCTCGGACAGCGGCACAATGGCCTTTGGCTCGGGGGGCTGGTGCTGGGAATGCAACGCGTTCCCTGCCGTGCACGACAGCGATCGCCATGCCTCGGCCGACCATGACCAGTTTCCCGACAATTGATCCCAGCTCGCCTTCCGCGGTCGCCGTCAGCTCGACCCTGAACTTCTAGGCGCGCCGTGTCAACCATCACAGCCAGGCGCAGGCGGGAGATCGCCGAGGTCACGGCGGCGGTGCCCTCGCCGCCCGTCGCGGTGAGAAAGTCGTCAGACGGGTCGCTCGGCGGGGTGCCGCTCGTGGCGGCGATCGTCGGCGTCGGGCTCGTGCTCTGCTCGATCGCGGACTCGCTTTCGCGCGCTACGCTCGCCCCGACTCCGTGGATCTACTGGGCGGGTGTGGCGCTCATCACCGCCCCGGTCTTCTACCGGCTGTGCTCGCCGCTCCCGACCACACGGGAGCGCCTGGCGCTGGTCTGCATGCTCGGTCTCGCCCTGTACGCGGTCAAGCTGATGCGCGCTCCGTTCGGCTTCACGCAGCCCGACGAGTACCCGCATTTGTTCAACGTCGAGCAGATCCTGCGCTACCACCACCTGTTCCACTCCGATTCGCTGCTCTCGATCACCGCCGACTATCCCGGCCTCGAAGGAGCCACGTCCGCGCTGGCGATGGTGACCGGGATGTCGGCTACCGCCGCTGGGATCGTCGTGATCGGCGCTGCGCGCCTGATGATGATGGTCGGTCTGTTCGGGCTGATTGGTGGGATCAGCCGTTCGTCGCGCGTGGCGGGCCTCGGCGCCGCCATCTACGCCGGCAACGCCAACTTCCTCCTGTTCGGTGTTCAGTTCGCCTACGAGTCGCTTGCGCTCCCGCTCCTTGTGGTGATCCTGGCGTGCATCGCCGCCCGCGACCGGGCGCGGGCATCGGACTCGCGCGCGTGGACGATCGTGACCTTGCTCTGCATCGCAGCGCTCGTGCCGACCCATCACCTGACCTCGTATCTGCTGATCATCATCCTGGTCACGCTGACGGTCATACAGTTAACCTCCAAGCGCTTTTCGGTTGCGGCGCCAATGTGGCCGATCGCTCTCTTCACGGTCGTCTTGACCCTGGCCTGGCTTGTTGTCGCCGCCAGCGCGACCGTCGGCTATCTCTCACCGGTTGCCGGCGCCGCCTTCGAGTCCACGCTGCACACACTCACTGGCGAGTCCCCGCCTCGTGCGGCGTTCAGCGGGGGTGGTGTCGGAGCTAACCAGGTCAACGACCTCGGCGAGAAGGTCGTCGGCCTCGCGTCGATCGCGATCACGCTTGCGGCGGTGGTGGGCGGACTCATCTATGCGAGACGGCGCTACCGGTTCCGCGACCAACCGCTCACCCTCCTGATTGTTCTGTCCTCAGTCGGCTACTTCGGCGCCACGGCACTGCGCGTCGCTCCGGCCGCCTGGGAGATCGGGAACCGGCTGGCCGAGTTCCTGTTCGTCGGGGTCGGCTTCGTGATCGGATCCATCTCGATCGACGCTTTCCGCGTGCGCGGACGGCGATGGCCGGTCCACGCCGTGTTCGCGGCCGGCGCCGCGACGATCGTCGTCGGCGGCGCCATCTTGGGTTGGCCCGCCAACACCCGTCTAGCGAATCCCTTGGTGGTCGTCGCCGATGGTCACCGGATCCAGTCAGAGACATACGAGGTCGGGCGGTGGGTCGGGAGCCACCTCGCGCCCGGGACGAGATTCGCTGCGCCCGAAGCCGACGCCGCGACGCTACTGCTCTACGGACGGGGTTACGTTGCGACGAACGCGACCGACTACGCCGATTTCATTCTCCAGGCGCCGACGTTGCAGGGGTACGAGATCGCCCTGTGGCGTTCGAAGCACCTGCAGTACGCGGTCGTCGATCTCCGCGTGCGCTCGACCGACAACGCTGCGGGGTACTTCTTCGGCGTGCACCCCCCGGCGGGGCCGACGGACGAGCTTCTGCCGCTCAGCGTGGCGACCAAATTCACCAAGCTACCGGCGCCGGAGGTCTTCGACAGCGGCAACATCCGCGTCTTCAACCTGCAAGGTGCCGGATGAGCCGGCCTCGCCGCCCCGACGGGTCTCATCGCCCGAATGCGCTTCTTGGCGCGAAGGTGCCCCCCGGCGCAAGACTGCCCCCTGGGGCGAAGGTGCCCGCTGACGCGGAGCGGCTCGCCGGCGCGAAGGTCTCCGCTCGCGTGAAGATGCGTGATCCGCGTCTTTGGGTCGTGGTCGCCGGCGCGTTGCTCTGCGCCGCCGTCGTGGTCCTTGTGCCGATCACCCTCGTGCGCGCGCTCTTCGTCGTACCGCTGTGTCTCATCCTGCCGGGCTACGCGATCACGGCCGCGGTGTTCGCCAAGCGCCACCTCGAGTACCAACAGCGGCTGATGCTGACGCTCGGGCTCAGTTTCGTCGCGCTCGTGCTGGGATCGCTGCTGCTCGACGTCGTTCCGGGTGGGCTCCAAAAGGGGTCGTGGTTGATCCTGCTCGTGATCGTGATCGTCGTCGCGTCCGTCGTGGGTACGTTGCGGGGGTTACCCCTCGAGCGACGGCGCAGTCGCCGCTGGAGCTTCCGCGTGACGCGCGTTGACGCGCTGCTCCTACTCGTGGGCGCGATCGGCGCAGGCTCCGCATTCGCGATCACGCGCCACCCACGCACTGCCCCCAACGCGGTGGGTTACTCGGCCCTGTGGATGCTGCCTTCCGGCAGCGCGCACGCGCCGTCAGTGAACATCGGCGTGATCAGCAACGAGCAGCACCCGACCCGCTACCGCCTCCTCCTCCGTATGGGACGCACGGACCGCATCGTCGACTCGAGCTTGATGCTGAGGCCCGGACAGCAGACGAAGTTCGTCGTGCCGCTCTCGGTTTCTCGATCGACCTCATCCGGGATGGTGACCGCGACTTTGTACAAGGACGGCACCTCGGGTGTCTACCGGCAGGTGACGGCGGATCTCCCCGCCCGCTCCGTGACGCGATGAAGATCTCGATCGTCATCAGCGATCACGACCGTCGCGCGTGCATCTGCGACGCTGTGGACGGTGCTCGCCCTTCGATGTCGACCATTGCGTACGGGCCTGTGTCTCAGCGTCCGGCGCTCGCGCCGATGTCCGGAGCGCTTGCGCTGATGTCCGGACGCCTGAGCCGCACACACGCACTTGCTGGACCGCCGGCGGCCGGGTGACGATGCGGATCCTGCTCGTGACCCAGCACTACCCGCCGTTCATCGGCGGTGCCCACCGCTGGGCCGAGCTGCTGGCGCACGGGCTCGCGCGGCGCGGCCATGAAGTGAACGTGGTCACCGAGTGGCAGCGCGGCCTCTCCGGCGAAGAGCAAGTCGGCGCGGTGACCGTCCATCGCGTCCGCCAACTTCGCACTCCGGTGCCACGCCTGATCCGCGACGGCCGGCAGCGTTACGCTCCGCCGTTTCCCGATCCGCTCGTGGTTCGTGACATCCGCACGGTGATCGCGGCGACCCGACCCGAGGTTGCCCTGTCGCACGGATGGATCACGTTCTCGGCGATGGTGGCGCTGGCCCGGGACCGGATCCCGATGCTCATGTCCGCACACGACTACGGCTATTTCTGCGCCACCCAGACGCTGCTCAATAACGGGGCGACCTGCTCCGGTCCGGCGCCCCTGAAATGCGTCCGATGCGCCGCCGACTTCTACGGCGGCCTGCCGAAGGGCGCCACCACGGTGGCCGGGGTCGCCCTCTCCCGTCAGATCCTGCGGCGGCGGACGGCCGGTGTGCAGACCGTGTCGTCGTTCGTCGACGAGGTGACCTGGAGGAACGTGTTCTCCGAAGGGGATGAGACGCGGGTGCGCCGCTACGTCATCCCGGCATTCCTGGACGACGATCCGCCCAGCCACGTCACCACCGAGGGATCGGTGGATTCCTACCTCGACCAGCTGCCCAAGGAGCCGTTCATCATGTTTGTCGGCGCGCTCCGGCGGCTCAAGGGACTTCACATCCTGCTCGACGCCTACTGCATGCTCAAGGATCGGCCTCCGCTCGTGCTCATGGGAACGTTCGAGCCGGACACCCCGAAGCGCTTCCCTCGCGGCACGATCGTTCTCGCCGACGTTCCCCACGCGGCGGTCATGGCGGCGTGGAAGCGCGCCATGTTCGGCGTCGTACCCTCCGTCTGGCCCGAGCCACTGGGAACCGTCGCGATTGAGTGCGTGAGCCAGGGAACGCCGGTGATCATCTCGGCGCCGAGTGGCATGGTCGACGTGGTGGGCGACGACGCCGGACTGATCGTCAAGCAGGGGGACGTCGCCGGCCTCGCCGATGCCATGCAGATGCTCGCGGACGACCCCGCCCTGCGCGAGAGACTCGGCAGCGCGGGCATCGGGCGGGCGGCGAGGTTCCAAGCCCAGGTAGTCCTGACGGAGTACGAGCGGGCGCTCGGCGATCTCGTCGCCGACCGGTCCGGCGCCCCGCTGGCGTGATGGACAGCACGCCTTCGCTCGCGAGCCCGACAGCGCTGGGCCGGCTCCGCCGCCACACCGAGGACCCGCTTTACCGGATGGGTTACCTCCTGATCGCGGGCGCGGGGATCACCTCGCTGCTCGGCTTCGTGTTCTGGATCCTTGCCGCGCGGTCGTATCCGGCCCGGGTCGTCGGGGCGAACTCGGCCGCCATCTCGGCGATGATGTTCGTCTCCGGCGTCTGCCAGCTGGGCCTCCCGGCGGTGCTCGTTCGATATATCCCCACCGCCGGTGGCGGAACCCGCAAGCTCGTGAAGGGCAGCCTGCTCCTCACCGCTGGTCTATCGCTCGCATTGGGAGCGGCGGCCGCGCTGACGAGCGGACTGTGGTCCCCCAGCCTGCGCTTCCTTGCCCGTGACGCGAGCTGGCTCGCAGACTTCGTCCTGGCCACGACCGCATGGACCTTGTTCAGCCTGCAGGATGGGGTTCTGACCGGGCTCCGGGTCACCCACTGGGTGCCGGTCAAGAACGCCATCTTCGCCGCGACGAAGCTCGCACTGCTGTTCGCGCTGACCGGCCTGTCGCCATTCGCGGGGCCGTTCCTGGCGTGGAACGTCCCGGGCGTGCTGGTGGTCATCGGCTTCATGTGGCTGATCTTCCGGCGGCTGCTCCCGGCCGGCGACGCGCCGGACGCGAGTGCCGAGCTCGACAGCCCGAGGCTGCTCAAGCTCGCGGCAGGCAACTACCTGGCGCAGCTGTTCGGGATCGCGGCGATCTTCGTGATGCCGATCGTCGTCGCCGACGTCACGAACGCCACCACCACCGCCTACTTCTACGTTCCGTGGACGCTCGCGTTGGCGCTCTTGCTCGTCTGCCAGAACACAGCGAGTGCGCTGACCGTGGAGGCCGCGCTCGACGAAGATCAGCTCGGCCCGCTCTTCAGGCGATCGCTCGCGCACACGCTCTGGCTGCTGGTGCCGCTGGTCGCAGTCGTGATCATCGGCGCTCCGATCCTCCTGAGCGCATACGGACCGAAATACGCGCACGCCGGCGCCCCGCTGATGCGGCTGCTCGCCCTCGGCGCATTTCCCAACGTCTTCGTGACTCTTGGCCTCGCGGTCGCTCGCATCCACCATCGGGGACGAGCCGTCCTCGGGATCCAGGCCGCCGAATGCGTGCCGTTGATCGCCCTGAGCATCGTCCTTCTGCATACGGACGGACTCGTCGGGGTCGGATGGGCGTATCTGGGCAGTCAGTGGGCGGTCGCGATCTGGCTCTCGTTCACCTCGCTGCGCCCGCTCTTCAGATGATCGGAATCGGTCCGCGAAGGCCTCGATCCGACGGCGGCTCCGCCCCGCACTGCTAGCTTTCTCTCGGTGCAGAGTCCGGCGCAGATTCGGGAGCACTACGAGGTGGAGAGAGAGCTCTCGGACCGGCTGCGCAACGCCGGGTCGCGCGAGGAACGACGGCGACTCTACGAGGAGGTCTACCGCGAGCTCAACGAGCGCCTCCCACACCATCCGCTGGTGGTGCGGGCCGACGACAGCGCGGCCCGGGATGTCATGACCGCTCCGCAGGTCCGCCTGCTGCGCAGCTTCGCGAGCCGCGACACGTCGTTCCTGGAAATCGGCGCCGGCGACGCCGGGGTCGCCCGCGCACTCGCTCCGTTCGTCTCCTCCGCGTTGGCGCTCGACGTGACCGACACCAACATGCACGGAACGAGCCGCGACGGGAATTTCGAGTTTCGTCTGTTCGACGGCTTCGATCCCGGCGTCCCCGCCGGTTCGATGGACCTCGCATACAGCATGGACGTCGTCGAGCACCTCCACCGTGAGGACATGCTCGAACAGACCGCCGCGGTGCTGCGCACGCTGCGGTCCGGCGGTCTCTACGTGTGCGTCACCCCGAACGGCCTGTCCGGGCCACACGACGTCTCGCGCCATTTCGACGACTCGCCCCGCGGGTTCCATCTCTACGAATACAGCGCGACCGAGCTGGCGAGCGCGTTTCGCACCGCCGGTTTCAGCAAAGTGAAGTTCGTCGTCAGCGCTGCCGGGTGGCGCCTGACGCCCCTGCTTCCAGCTTCGCTGCTCGTGCCCGTGGAATGGGTGATCGGTCGGCTTCCTCGGAGCATCAGGCTGCCTGTCGGCCGGGGCCTGGCTGCCGTCAAGCTCGTTGGCGTTCGCTAGAAGGCCGGTGATGATCGGCGAGACCGCCTCGACCGAGGACGGCGCCTGACACAATCGCCCCGGTGCCGAGGAACGACCCGCGCGTGCTGATGGTGACGCCGACGACCCCGCTCGGAGGCGGCGGCGTCGAGCGACACGTGCGAGAGGTCTCGAGGCGCCTGTCCTGCGCCGGAATGCAGGTCGAGGTTCTGTGTGCGGATCCAGGAGGCCTCGCGTCCGGCGAGCAGGTCCGAGACGGCGTGATGATCGGTTCGCTCCGGGCCTGGCCGGCGAACAGCGACTGGTGCTTCGCGCCCGGCCTGTGGCGCGCGATCGCCCGGGCGGATGCCGACGTCATCCACGTCCAGAGCTATCACACGCTGGTCGCCCCGCTGGCGATGCTGCGGGCAGCGACGCTCGGGATCCCCTTCGTCGTCACGTTTCACGGCGGCGGGCATTCCTCGGCGCTCCGGCATCGGATGCGGGGCCTGCAGCGTCGTGCGCTGCGGCCTCTGCTCGTGCGCGCCCGCCGGCTCGTCGCGGTGGCTCGGTTCGAGATCGACGAGTACGGCCGCGAGCTTCGGATTCCCGCCGACAGGTTCGTGCTGATCCCCAACGGAAGCGACCTCGACATCCCCGAGCTCGCCGATCAAGCGCTGTCGGGCGAAGGCGAGCATGGAGCGGTGATCGCGACGATTGGCCGCCTGGAGCGTTACAAGGGACATCACCGCGTGATCGCCGCGCTCCCCTACATCCTCGAACGTCGCCCTGACGCCAGGGTGATCGTGGTCGGGAACGGGCCATACGAGCAGGCGCTCAGAGCCGCCGCGGCCACCGCCGGCGTCGCGGATCGCGTGGACTTCACGAGCGTCCCCGCTGAGGACCGCAGGGCGATGTGGGTCCTTCTCCAGGGCGTCTCGCTGGTCGCGCTGCTCAGTGATTTCGAGACGCATCCGATCACCGCGTTGGAGGCCGCTACGGCCCACCGGCGCCTGCTCGTGTCCAATCGTGGCGGACTGCTCGACCTGATCCGTGACGGCATCGCTCGTGGAATCGAGCCCGATGCGCCGGCGCGCTCGGTCGCGAGCGCGATCGTCGAGGAACTCGACCGTCCGCTGCCGACGCGATCGCCGCGCCTGACCACGTGGGACGAGTGCGCATCCGCTCTGGCGGACCTCTACCGGTCGGTCGCCGCCTGACGCTCCCGCCTCGGGCCCCCGATCGCGGCGCCGGCGCCGACGGTCAGCAACAGGTTCTTTGGGTTGACGGCCGAGAGCGCGATCGCGATGCCGCCCGCCCGGACCGGCGTGAAGCTGTCGATCGTCCGCATCCACTTCGGCAGCTCGGGGTCGGTGTCGTCCTGGGGACGTTCCCGCCACTGCCGTAACGCGACGACCAAAAGCAGCACGCCGAGCGCGAGCTTCACGATGCTCAACCCTTCTGAC
>PMOY01000122.1 GCA_003165655.1 Solirubrobacterales bacterium | reverse complement strand
CCCCCTCCTCCAACGCTAGCGCAGCTTCGTTGATGAGGGGCATGAGAATGCGATTTGCGACGAACGCTGGATGATCACCGAGGAGGGCCGGCCACTTACCCAGCGCTTCAAGGAATGCCCGGGCAGACGCGATTGTCGTCTCTGAGGTTGCAGCACCCCTGATCAGCTCAACGACGCTGATCACAGGCGCGGGGTTGAAGAAGTGAATGCCAATCACGCGGTCCGGCCTCTCAGTGACATTCGCGAGCTCCGTGATCGAGATCGACGACGTGTTGGACGCCAGCACCGCGCTTGACGGGAAAACGGCATCCGCGCCTCTGAATATGCGCTCCTTTGCTTCTTGATCCTCGGCGACGGCTTCGATCATGAGGTCGGCGGGCACCAACGAGTCCGTGAACTCGATCCGACCAAGAACCGTCGGGGGCTCGATCTCCCGACGCTTGCGACTCATGCGCTCCAGCCCTGCGGCAATCGTGGCCGGTGCTCGGGCCAGAGCGTCGTGGCTTGAGTCGGTCAAGGTCACCGCACGTCCTGACACCGCCGTGATCTGAGCGATACCGAGACCCATTTGCCCAGCGCCAACGACGNNCTCAGGCTGACTTCCGATCACGGTGCTCATCCAGCCGCGGCGACCGTCGGTGCCGGTGGAGCCGCGAGGGCCAAGAGGGTGTCCGCGTCGTGAGGCGGATCGTCCAGGATTCGCCGGGCCACGGTCACGGTTTCGGCGGTCGAGTCAACGCAGAAGTCCAGAATCAGGTCCCCGGCCACGCGCCCGAGGAGCATGACTGCGGCGTACTCTGCGCCTCGTCGCACGAATTCGGCGGTCACCGGACCATCAACGGCGGCATATCCCTCTTGGAATGCCTTTCCGGCCTGAAGGACTTCGGAGGCCCACCGGGGGCAGGCGAGGGCGTACAGCATGAAGTGACCTAACACGATCCCCACATCGAATGCCGGGTCGCCGAACTGCGCGCATTCGAAGTCCAGCTTGGTGATCCCAGCGGAATGGACGAGTACGTTCTTGGGCGTGATGTCGTAGTCGACGAGGGCCTCGCGCAGCGTGAGGTTTCGGTCAAGTAGAGCCTCGATACGACCCTTGAGATCCGGGCTGCCTGCCGTCGCGCTGCGAATGCTTTGGTCACGGAGCTTGAACCCGGGATTCGCCGCAAACTCGCTCGCGGCCGCTGCATCGCGGCGCGTCTTTCCATGAAGCTGCGCCGCATAGACGCCAAGCGCGCGTGCCGCGTCTGGGTGCGTGCGGCCCGCGAGAAGCTCGTCGTGATAGAGGCGGGCATCTCGCGGTGCCGCACTCATCACGCACACGAAGTTCTCGAAATCCTCGTCTATGACGACGGGTGTCGGCGCCTGGTTGTCGAGGTAGCGCTGGATTGCACGCATGGCAGCCACCTCTGCGTGTGCCCGAGCAATATCGGCCTGCAAGATCGTTCGGCGAGACCGCTCGAGGGTCTGCTTGACGACAATCTCGCCCGAAGGGCTGGTTACCCGGAAGACCTGATTGATGTATCCGCCAGCGAGTTGCTCAGCACCCGCGTCAGTCGCGCTGCTGATGACACCGCGCTCGACGAGATAGGGAATCAACGACTGGGCGTCGAGGATGACCAATTCTCAGCCTCTCCTTCTCTTTGGTCAGACCTTACTAGGCGCAAGGACCGGTGTCCAGCGCCGGCGTCTAGCGCCCGCTAAGCGTGCGGGTCAAGCGTTGTCGGGATGCCGCGCAATAAGAGTGCGGATCTCACCTGGAGGAACTACTCGATCGCGGACGCGATCGGCGTTGCGCGGCGCCTCGTTCCCGGGGGGACTCCGGCGGTGATGATGGTCCGTCCTCCTGGAGTACGCGACCGTAGAAGCCGCGGATGTGATCGCTGATGGCCTGAACCGCGGCCTCTTCGTCCCGTGAGCGAATCACCTCTGCAACACGTGCGTGCTCACCGATGAGCCACTGCCGTTCGGGTTCGAAGTCATCGAGGCGTTGGAAGGCCCTAAGCATCTCGCGTGCAACTGCCTCTCGCAGCTCGCCCATCAGCAGCGATAGCGCCGGATTACCGGACAGTTCCGCCACCATCAGGTGGAATGCGGTGTCGGCCTCCAGGAAACGCTCTGGTGTGGTCGCGTCCCTCATCCTGTCAATGATCGCGTCGAGCTTGTCGAAACCAGCGTCGGACGCCTTGGCGACCGTGGCTCTGATGGCAGTGGCCTCGAGCGCAACTCGGACCTCGATCAGGTCGGACAGCGGAATACGCAGAAGCGCCGCATACAGACGAAGCAGACCGCCGAGACCGTTTGTTTCCTCTCCAGAGATAAGCGTCGAGCCGGACTCCGAGCCGCTTCCGCGCCGGGCGATGATGACTCCGAATGCCTCCAGGACCCGCATGGCCTCGCGAACAGCCGGGCGGCTCACGCCGAAGATCTGGGCAAGCTCACGCTCAGGGGGTAGGCGATCCCCCGCCGACAGGCGTCCGTCAACGATTGCCTCCTCTACTTGAAGGATGATCTCCTCGAACGCCCGGCGTTGTCGAACACGGGCAAAAATCGGTTGCTCTGCATCCGCGTATTTGGCCAAACCTCTGTCATGGTACCGATTTAGTGACTCTTGGCTCCGGCAAGGTCATCGAACGTGACGGCGGCTCCCAGCTCGTGCGCCACGGCGTCGAGCTGTGCCAGCGTCGACACCGCGATCGGCAGCCCGTCTCGGCGGCGCTCCTCCGATAGGCGCCATTCCGGCTCGCCCGGAAGAAGGATCTCGTCGGTGTCGGCCGCCCGCTCGGTTGAGTGCACGGTGTCCACAAATTCGGCCACCCGCCCGAGGAAGTTGTCGCTGCCAAATGCCTCCGGATCCAGCGCCAGCAGTAAGTGTCCGCACCTCCAGCGGTCATGATCACCGCCCATGACGAGCGTGGTCGGGACCTCGTATGAGAAACGGGCTCCGGCCAGCGCCCCGCACAGCAGCTCGTTGGCAACGATAAGCGCCGAGCCTTTGTAGCCTCCGATCGGAAGCAATGCGCCCAGCAGTGCGGCTTCGGGATCAGTAGTTGGACGGCCAACCGAGTCGACGGCCCACCCGGCGGGGATCGCTTCACCACGTGCTGCGGCTAGGCGTATCTTCTCTTTGACGCCGGTGAGCGCCGTGTCGATGACGACCGGGGGGCCGTGGAGGGTCGGAAACGCCCACGCGATCGGATCGTTGGAGACAACTGGTCCTCTCGCGCCCCAGAGTACCGTGTGAGGCGGACCGTCGGTAGTGGCGTGCCCGATAAGCCCATATTCAGCGGCCTGCATGGCGTAGAAGCCGGCCATGCCGAAATGATTCGAGCGTCGCACCGTGACGGCACCGATGCCGTGCTTACGAGCGAGGGCAATCGCGGTCTCCATTCCTCGGCTGGCTGCGATGAAACCCAGGCCATCATCGGCGTCTATGACTGCGACGGCGCCACGGCCACCCACCTGCCTGACGTCGGGCCTTGGGTTGACGTCGCCGCGCGCGAGCCCGCGCAGGTATCGCGGCGCAAACTGCACGCCGTGGCTCTCGATGCCTCGCAGATCCGCAAGAACCAAGATCTCGGCAATGCACCGCGCTTGCTCCTCCGGCACCCCGACACGGCCGAAGAGTGCCGCGACACGAGCTCTCAGCTCGACACTGTCGATGATCACTGTCTCAGTCAACGGGTACCTACCTTCCGGTCATGGTTCGCTCGTGATCGCGGCCTCAGGGCAGGCCTCAACCGCCGATTGAGCGGATTCCTCGAGGCCATCGGGGACCTGTCCGTCGCCGTCGGTGTACGCGTAGCCCCAGTCGTCGAGTCTGAAGACCTCTGGGCAGTGTGTCGTGCACTCCCCGTGTGCTTGACACTTGGCAGGATCCACTCTGACTTTCACGGCCGTCTCCTCAGTGCGCCACCACAGCGCGCAGCTCGTGGTGGTCCGATTGAGCTCCACAGATTTCGCAAGACGAACGGAGGTGCGCGTCAACGATGTCCGGAAATTCGCGCAGCAACGTCGCGGCAAGCGTGGCGGCGCCATCGAGCAGGGCACACGCGCCCCGGCCCGGTAGCGACTGGGACCACCTCTCGAGGTTCCGCAATTGTGCCTCGTCCGCATGCCCCACCGCAAGCGCTTGAAGCGCGTCCGCCATCGAGGCCGTGCCCCTCGTGCAGACCCCACACTGCCCGGACTGCTCATCTGAGAAATACGACATGACCTTGGCCGCGACGCATACGGCACAATCGTGGCCGCCGAGCGCCGTGACCGCGCCGCACCCCAGGGCGCTTCCCGCCTCGCGTAATTCGTCGTACGCAACCGGCAGCTCGGCCCCACGAGCGCCGAGCATCCCGCCGAAGTAACCACCCATGAGAAATCCTCGTGCAGGCTCCGACCACCCGCCGGCCAAAGCAAATACCTCCGACATCTGGAGCCCCAGCGGGATCTCGTACAAGCCCGGGGCTGCGCAACGGCCGCAGGCGGTGAACAAGATCGTCCCCGGTGATCGCTCGGTGCCGTAAGCGCGAAATCCTTCGGGTCCGTGGAGCGCGATAAACGGCACGTTCGCGAGTGTCTCGACGTTCTGGACGAGCGTCGATTCGCCGCGTACACCGATCTCGAAGGGCCGCGGAGGCTTCGTGGTCGGCTTCGCCGGCCCACCGTCGATCGCTCGCACGGCGGCGGTCTCCTCGCCGCCCACGTACGAGTGCACGACGGCGACAACCTCGATCTCGATCCCCGCGTCGCGACGAACGTCGGATTCGTCCAGTTCGCTGAGCGCCCGCCGAGCACTCCGCTCAGCCTCGGCGTCCGCGAGGTAGATGACGAGATGGGTCGCTCCCAGCGCGCGCGCGGTGCGCAGCATGCCGTCGATCACGAGGTGCGGTCGCACGCGAAGGAGATAGCGATCCTTCAACGATGCCGGCTCGCCTTCCTCCCCGTTGGCGACGACGTGGCGCGCGCCTCCTCGCCCGGCAACCGCGCGCCACTTGATTGCGGCCGGGAACGCAGCTCCGCCGCGCCCCCGCAGCCCCGATCGCTCGACCGCGTGCAGAAGCGCATCACCGTCGAGGCCCGCTGCATAGCCCCCCACCGCGCGGTAGGCGGCGATATCCTCTCGGCCCTCGCCGGCGGTGCGGAGCAGTCGCGGTTGGATCGACGGGTGCCAGCCGGTCCTCACGCCGCCCCCGCGAATTCCGGCGTATGCGAACTCCCCGGACCAAGGCGGCCGCCCGCTGTCTCGAGCAGTGGGAGCCGGCCGTTTAGCATCTCCAGCACGCCGTGCCCGTCCTCGTCAACCTCGACCAGGGTGACGGTAGCGTAGCCGAGGAGCAATCGGAAGTACTCGGTCGGCGGGCACCCCACGACGGAGCACAGCAACGGTTGGATCACCCAGCCGTGGGCGACGATGGCGACGTTTCCGCCCAGGTGCTGCTTGACAATCCGTCGGAACACCTGCCGCACCCGTTCGTGGATGTCGAGCACGCTCTCACCCGAAGGGAACCGAAGGTCGGCCGGGTGATGAAATTCCTCGGTTGGGAATGTTCCCGCGAAGGCGACCTCCAGCCATGGCGCGAAGCGCGGATGCTCGGCCCGAACACGTTCCAGCGTCATCCCTTCGAAGTCGCCGAGCGAAACCTCGCGCAAGCCGGGCTCGACCGTCGGCGCGACCTCACGCCCCGCCGCAACCGTCTCCGCAGTTTGCGACGCCCGCAGCAGGTCTGAGGTGTAGATGGCATCGAGCGGCACATCTGTTAGCACCCGAGCAAGCCGCCGAGCCTGCTCCTCGCCCGTATCCGTCAAAGGGACCGGCCTGTGGCTGTAGACCGGTTCGCCCTCTTCGACGCGCATCGCGTGACCGTGGCGGATTAGGAACAGCCTGCAGGTGGCCTTAGCGTCAGGATCGGGAGCGGCACGTGATGCACTTCGGCTCCGTACCACGCGACCTCCCGCCGCGTCCGTCAACCGCCGCCTTCCGTTGAGGACGTACAGCACGCCGCGGCCATCGGGCGCCACCTCGGCGAATGTGAGCGATGCCTGCGGGACGGCGAACCTGTCGTATCGATCCACGCCGGCCGCCACAATGTGACAGAGCAGCGCTTGCACAAGCCACTGGTGAGCGACCAGAACGACCGTCTGGCCCTGACGCTGTCGCGCGATCTCCAGGAACGACGGAAGCGCACGGTCAAGCATGTCCGTCACCGATTCACCACCCGGGAATCGCAATGAGGCCGGGATCCTGAATCCCGCCTGCGGGAACCGGGCTCCGAAGGCGATCTCGAGCCAGGGCACGAACTCGTGATGACGCTCTCTCAGGCGGGCGAGGGTCGTTCCCTCGTGCTCGCCGATGTCGACCTCCCTGAGGCGGCGATCCATCGCGATCGGAGCACCGGTCGCGCGTCCGATCACCTCGGAGGTCTGTCTGGCACGCAGAAGATCGGACGTGTAGATGGCGTCGACGTCCACCTCACGAAGTGCCTCGCCCAACTCGGTTGCCTGCGCGAGCCCAACCTCGGTCAGCTCGGCGTCCGAGTAGTTCCATATGCGGCCGTCGGCATCTGGCATTCTCGCCGACCCGTGCCGGGCCAGGAACACGCGCGCCGGATCACGACGCGCGCTCCCGACCGAGGATGCCGCAGTCCCTGATCCGGTCACTCCGGCTCCCGCTTGGGGATCTCGACGGAGATCTCGTCCCCGTCCTCGACCACCCGGTACACGGCCAACGGCCCGGTCTCGATGCTGGTGCCTTCAACGGGGAGGGACAGCACGCTGCCATCGCGGAGATCGAACTGCGCGAGGTGCGACAGGCAGGTCACCACGCAGCCGCGGATACGCGCTTCATGAAGCTTGTACCCAGTATGGGGACAAGAGTTCTTGAAGGCGTACACGGCTCCATCCACGAGGACGCAGACGATGTCGTACCCGTCTCGCTTGACGCGCACCGGCTTGCGCTCGGCAAACTCCGAGCGCTTCGCCACCGCTCGCAGAACCGTCATCTTGCTAGGGCCTGATGCGCCGGAGCCGCCGGCTTCACCGTCGACCTGGGCGCCCAGCGGCGCTGGGTTCACTGAGCCCATCAGCCCTCTGTGAGCCCGATCCGCTTGTGGTACGCCGGGAACGAGAGGTTGACCTTATGGTGCGCGACCAGCTGCTTGTCCAGGTACTCGACCGCGACGCGTTGCAGGTCGGCACGGTCACCGCAATGCTCGCGTAGTACTCGCTGGCCGATCGAGAAGTGGAACGTCTCGTCAGGCATCACGACTTCCTCATAGATGTCGGCCAGCGTCTCGTCGACTTGGCGCGCGATCTTCAGAAACAGGGGCTGGACGTAGAGGTGGTCCCAACCCTCGATTCCGAAGTTGAGCACCGTGGCGCGTGCGACGACCTCCCGGGCCGGATCAAGGAAGAATCGGTTATCCAGGCCCATGAACAAGGCAAACAGCTGATTCCATTCGGGAAAATCAGGCGTGTACTCATCGTTCCACTCGCCGCCAAGCTCGAGAAGGTGATCCCGGATCAGGCGGAAGTGACGTCCTTCCTCGTTCATCTGCCGCGCGTAGTCCATTTTGATCTCCTGCCAGGGGCAGATCTGCACGCTGACGTCCGGGGCGTGCACCGCGGCGAGCTCGGCATGCGTCTGCCGCCTCAGCGAGTTGAGCAGCTTGTCACGACTGATGCCGCTATATCCCTGATAGTGGCTCTTCTCCGCGTCCGGCTTGGAGTTCCAGAATGCCATTCTGCGCTGCTCGAGTAGTTCGAGGAGTGCCTCGCCGTCCATCGGATCCGTGATCGTGTACAGCTCATCGCCGGGCAACCCGTGCAGCACCGGCTTTGCGGTCCTCAGCTCCTCTGTTGCTTTGACTGCCATCCTCTTCTCCTCGTCGAGTTACGAAAGGTTCCACGGGCGCGCCCGTCCAACGAGGGCGCGGTCGTGGCATACGTGCTCAGAGCATTAGCTCCTCGGCCAGCGCCGCCTTCCCGAGGGCAAGCCTCGCTGTGTAAACCTCACGGCCGTCGACAGCGAAGGCACGAAAGCCGGCGCGCAGCAGTCCGACCGCCATGTCCTCCCCGACCGGTCCGGTCAGGCGAACTCCGACCCATGCCTTCTCGCCAACTATGCGTGCCGCGGCCAGGTCGGCGATCAGGCGCAACGTGGCCTCACCAATTGTCGTGCGTGGATCACTGGAGATCATTCCGCGTCGGAGGTAGCTATCGAGCGGTTCGCGCGTGAGCATCAGGCGCGGTGGATACCCGAACTGGGCGGCCTGCAGCGCCCGCACCTCGACCCAGGCGAACTCGACGGCGCTGAGAATCTGCTCCGCCAGCTGCACCCCACGCGGGCTGGTCAGCGTGGCGCCGACACGGATCGACGATCGATCGCCCGGGCTCAGCTGCTCGTCGGCGAGGCGCATGATCTCGCGCGCCTCGTTGGGGTCGTTGACGTGTCGGACGCTGAATTGGGGAGGGACCCGACATCCGGCGGCTCGGGCGGCCAGCGCCACGCCCCGCACCTGGGCGGCTATCAGCTCCGGAACGCCCAGAGGAACGGCGAGACGCGGGCTCTTGGCCAGCAGCGCCGGCGCATCGAGAAACTCCATCGCCTCGTCGCCAACGAGGTCGAGCGCTCTGATGGCAACGGGTACCTCATTCGCCGCCGTGAGCACCGGCTCCAGCAAGTCGGCGATCACCTGGTCGAGATCGGCGAGGTCGACGTCCTCAGAGCCGCCCTGCTTGACGAGGAGGCCGACGAACTCCTCGACGCGGCCGTGAGTTGCTAGCAGATCGCCAATACGTGTGGTTATGCCGGTGGCACCGTGTGCGACCACGTCCGCGACGTGCTCGGGTGTCGCGGCGCGTGCGAAGATCCGACAGCGTGCCGCGTCATCCGCGACGCGCAATAGGCGTTCGAGACTGGCGCTCGACGCCGCAACGCTCGAGAGCGGCAGGACACCGGCGTAGATCTGGCCGCTGGAGCCGTCCAACGAAATGGGATCTCCTTCGCCAAACCATCGATCACCGATGGCAAAGCGACGATTCGCCTCGTCGATCTGCAGCGAGCCGCAGCCCACCACGCAGGGCTTGTCCAACGCCCGCGCCACGACCGCGGCATGACTGGTTGCGCCGCCCAGGGCGGTGATAAAGCCACGAGCCGCGATCATCCCATGGAGATCCTGCGGGCTCGTGGTGGGGCGCACAAGGATGACGTCTTCGAGCGAGCCGTCGTTGCCGGCCAACTCGACGGCGCGTTCCGGGTCCAGCACAGCTTTGCCGCCGGCGTGGCCGGGGCACGCGCCGATCCCGCTTCCGAGCAGCGACCCTTCACTGATGGCGCGCTCCACAGCCGGCTGATCGAAACGCGGACGTTCAGCAAGTCGCACCTGCGCCGTCGACACCTTGCCCAGCGCCTGCGCCGCACTGAGCTTGCCTTCTCCTAGCAGGTCCGAAGCCACTCTGATCGCGGCTTCCGCCGTACGCTTCGCGCTGCGTACCTGCAAGAGATAGAGCTCGCCGCGTTCAATGGTGAACTCGATATCGAGGGCATCACGGTACACCTCCTCCAAGCGAGTCGCGACCTCCCGGAATCGATCGAAGATCGCCGGTAGGCGCGCTGCCGCAGCAGCCAGCTTCTCGGGCGTCTTGGTTCCGGCGACGACTTCCTCGCCTTGACCTCCTTCAAGGAACTCGCCATACAGCTCGTGCTCGCCGGTGAGTGGATTGCGGGTGAACGCGACTCCTGTCCCCGACGGCGCACCCAGGTTCCCAAACACCATCGCCTGCACGACGACGGCGGTGCCGAGGTCGTGGCTGATGCTGTTCAGTTCTCGATAGGTGACGGCACGCCGTGAATTCCAGGAAGCGAACACCGCCTGAATGGCGCCAGTCAACTGCTCGTAAGGATCATGTGGCACGACGGCATCGACATCTGCGCGCATCGCATCCTGGGTCGCCTTCTCCACGGCGGCAAGGACCTGCTCGTTGCCTTCGCCAACGGCCTCGACGGCTGCATCCTGTGCAGCATCCGCAATCAGATCGCCGTCCGCGCCAAGGACGATCTCCCCATACATGCGCGCGAAGCGCGTGTATATGTCGACCGCGAACGCCAGATCGTTCGTCTGGCGGGCGAGCGCCGCCGCCGATTCGACGTTCAGGCCCAGATTGAGAATCGTGTCCATCATCCCGGGCATCGAGACCTTAGCCCCGGATCGCACAGAGACAAGCAGGGGAGCGGGAGCCCCGCCAAAAGTGCGACCGATCTCCGCCTCCATGTTCGCGATCCGTGCCCTGACCTCGTCCATCAGCTCCGCCGGCACCGACCAAGCCTCTGCACTCGCGGGACAGGCATCCGTCATGATCACGAACCCCGGGGGCACCGGGAGCCCCGCCTGGCTCATGCGAACCAGGCCAGCTCCCTTGCCCCCGAGGAGATCGACCCGAGAGGGATCGCCCTCGCGGAAGGCGACCGTCACCTGACGGCGAAGGGGAGTGCTGTCCTTGAGATCGGCGACCGCCATGGCTACCGCTCTTCGCGCTCCTTGCCGAGCACGATCAGCACGGCCTCGTCCATCTCGAACCAGACCGTGTGAGTTGAGTCGACGCCGGAATCAGAGACGAAGCGCCGATCTCCCTGGTCGATTTTCTCCATCGCCGCTTCCAGCCGCTGCTCATAACGAGCCATCCTTGGCACCTTGTCCGAGAGCTCATCGAGGAGCTTTGTCATGCGCACGACCAGAGCTCCGATGCGGGAGATGACGCGCGTGTCGTAGTCGCCGTCTGAGTGGTTGTTCGGGACCTTCGCGTCCCCCACGGGAACCGAACGCCAAGCTGACACGGTCTCCAGGAATCGGTGGTTGATCGACTCGAATCTGGCATACCACCGTTCGACCGCTGGGTCTGCCCGCAGCGAACCGTAGCGCTTGTCGGCATACGAGCGCACGCGCGTCTCGCCCGCCACGGTAGGCAAGACGTGACCGCCGACACTCGCCACATCTCCCGACGCGGCGAGCTCCTCGATCGCTCCCTCCGCATCTCTCAGTGCCATGCCGCTGGCTCCGGCTATCGCCGGAACTGTCGTCATCTTCCTGAGGACCGCGACCTTGAGAGCCTCGAATCGAAGCTCCTCCTTGACCTCGGCGCGATTGACCGTGGTCATCCGCCCTCGGTCTTCACGCGAACGCTCCGCAGTCCACGACCAAGCAGTGACCGCTGATCGCTGAGGAATCATCTGACGCCAGGAACAACACAGCGTCGGCGATTTCCTCAACGGTCGCGAATCGCTTCATCGGGATCGATTCGATGATGTGCCGCTCGACCTCGGCACGATCCTTACCCTCGCTGAATCTGGTCAGCATGTGTTCCAACAGCGGAGTCTCGGTGGCGATCGGCGCCACGCAGTTGGCACGAATCCCGTCCGCGGCCGTCTCCTTCGCCAGCGACTTGACGAAGTTGATGATCCCGGCCTTCGCTGCAGCGTACGCCGCGATCCCGGCCCTCGGGCGGAATCCCGACCCTGAGGACATGCACACGATCGACCCGCCGCCGCTCTTGCGCATGCGTGGAATTGCATGCTTGGAACACAGAAACGCGCTCGTCAGATTCAGCGCGAGCATCCGGTTCCAGTCTTCGAGCGCGGTCTTCTCCGCCGTGTCGACGTACAGCACTCCGGTGTTAGCGACCAGCACGTCCAGCGCACCGAACCGGTCCACGACCGCCCCCAGAGACTGCTCGATGGACGCTTCGTCGGTCACGTCACAGCGCAGGAAGACGGCGTCCGCGCTGTCTTTGCGCAACAACTCCACCGTCTCCTGACCCGGGCCCTCCGCGATGTCGAGCACGGCCACCGCCGCGCCCTCGCCAGCGAACGCGAGCGCGTCCGCGCGCCCGATCCCCGAGGCAGCGCCCGTGACGACCACGGACTTGTTCTCGAACCGCCTTCTCCCTGGCTTCACAGAAGCACCTTTTACTTCTACCGCCATAGCGCCGTCCCTCCGTCGTCGTAGGGGTGTGTCATCGACTCTCCTTCCATTCAGCTCGAGCTTCTCTCAGGTCGCGACGTCATCACACGGCCTCCTTCTCGGAGGCGCCGGGCTGCCCCTCATGTTTGTCGCCTCTGACGGCGGCCATCTGACGCGCAATGTCGCGCCGATCCTCGACACGACGCGACTTAAACTCTGTCCGCTCGAGCGAACCGGCCTTGACCACCTCGACCTCCGCCCGCACGCCAATCTTCGTTTTCAACCGTGTGGCTACCGTACGTCTCAGTTGCACATCGTCGTCTTCGGGATCGCATTCGACGCGAACCGTCAGCTCGTCCAGCGATCCTTTTCTGGTGACTATGACCCGAAACTCGCCGTGACATCCGGCGCTGCGGATCGCCTCTTCAATGGCGGATGGATAGACGTTCTCACCACGAACGATGAGCATGTCGTCCGCGCGTCCGATTAGCCCCTCAGGCAAGCGGGCGTACGTGCGGCCGCATGGGCATGGCTCGGTCGTGTGGCGCGAAAGATCACCGGACCATAGGCGGATCATCGGTTGCGACTCACGCTCGAGGTGCGTGTAGACGGGCACGCCAATCTCGCCCGGCCGAACCGGCTCCTCGGTCTCAGGATCAAGCAGCTCGGTGTAGACGATGTCCTCCCACATATGCATCCCCTGGCGATGCTCGCACTCAGCGTTCGTCATCCATGGGGTCATTTCGGCCATCGAGCCTGTGTCGATGCAGATGCCGCCGAACGTCTCTTCAATCAGTCGCTTCGTTGATGGAATGCCCGCGCCGGGCTCCCCAGAGAAGAATAGGATTCTGAGTCCGAACTCGCGCGGGTCGATGCCGCTGTCGTGTGCCACCTCGGCGATCCGCAGCGCATAGGAAGGAGTGCCATAGAAGGCCGTCGGATGCATCTCGAGCAGCCACTGCACCGCCTGCTGCGTATGCCCGGAGACGCCGGCGCCGAACGGAAACGCGGTCGCTCCGAGACGTTCGGTGCCGATTAGGGCACCCCACCCACCCATGTAGAGTCCAAAGAACGAGCCCAGGAAGACGGTATCGTGGGGGCGAATGCCGGCGCTCCACATGATGCGCGCCTGGCTGGTGGCGATGCGTTGCCAGTCGGACCTGCTGATCGCGAATGCCGTCGGACGGCCGGTCGTTCCCGACGTCCCGTGTATGCGGGCCACGTCTTCCCTTCGCACGCAGAGATATCGCCCGAAAGGAGGATGGGCTGCCTGCTCGGCGCGAAGCTCTTCCTTGTGCAGGAGGGGCAGGCGCCGCAGGTCGGCGACACCGCGGATGTCCTCTGGCCTTACACCGGCAGCATCCCATTTCTCTTGGTAGAACAGGGAGTGATCGTAGGCGTAGCGGACTTGCGCTCGGAGCTTGGCGTCAACGATCGCGAGCCGCTCCTCAGGATCCATCGTCTCGAGCGTCGGCTCCCAGTGACGCTGGCTCGCGGGCGGCAGATGTGAATCGGCCGCCGACGCCGGCCAACCCGACGACGCCGGGTGCCTGTTCGCGACCCGCTTCACGGCCGCGCCTCCCGGCGAGCGGCCTCGTCGAGCCGAGTCAGCGAGACGTCGCCGTGGCTACCCCGGCTCACGCCCCGTGACCCTTCGCTATCGATTCGCTCGCTCAAGCCTCCTCCAGGCCCTTACCTCGGCGGATCTTTGGTAAGGCCAAACTACTCTCTGTCCATTGCACTGTCAAGCCGCTTCGGTTTGCTCGTATCCACGTTCACGAGACCGGCCCTAGGAGCGGCAACCTCCAGCCTGACGCCGAAGCCCAACCCTGAGCCCGTAGACCCGCCTCGTGTGCGCCTCAAGCTTCGCGCGGCCGGCCCAGCACCGCCAGAAAGTCCTCGTGGAACTCGAACCAGATGTTATGCAACGAATCGACTGTCGGAGTGCAAACGAAGTCTGCGTTTCCTCCGTCGACGGTGGTCACGCTTCGCTCGAACCGGCGAATGTAGGCAACGTACCGCGGGACGAGCTCCGTAATCTGCTGGATTAACTTCACAAGCCGCTCAACCGTCGCAATCACGCGGTCCTGAACCCTCGGATCGCCTTCCGTTTGCTGCCAGTCGCTGACAAATTTGATGAATTGGCTGTTAATGGACTCGAACCGGGTATACCATCGCGCCATCTCTTCCCGCTGCCCAATGTCCGAATAGGTTTCGCGATAGTACGCCTCCACCTCGGCCATTCCCTCGGGCTGAATCAGGAGCTCTCCGCCCATGTCCAGCACCCAGCCTCGCTCTACGAAGCCACTCACCATCATCCCTACTTCGCCAGCAGGCAGACCCACCATGTCAGGCAAGTCTGCAGCCGAAGCCATCTTCTTGAGGTACAGCGCGTTCAACGCCAAGAATGCCTGTTGATCGAGCATAATCCCTACCGTCGCACCACACGCCGGCTAGGTGCCCGGTTGGCTTTCCTCTCTCTTCGTTGTCGCCTGCCGAGTCGTGACACGGGCCTCCTAGGTTGCCCGTCGCTCCCTTACGGTTTCTACCCGAGGACTGACGCGTCCCCTACGACGGGCCCAGCCGTTGACGGCTCCGCACCGGCGCCCGTCTCTTCCTTGACGAAGACTCGCCCAAGCTTGCCCTCGCACTCGAGCAGCAAGTGTGTGCCGTCGGGGATGCCATCCATCCCTTCCAGTTCGAGTGTCATGATGATTGGCACGCGAAAGTTGCGCCCCACAATCCCTAAGTGAGACTCCGGCGTCCCGGCAAAGGTTATGATGCCGGCCGGATTCTTGTAAAGCAGCGGAGCGACAAAGGTGGTCGTGCCACCGGGCGTGACCACCACCGTCTCCTTCACCTTCTGCGAGTTGGTCAACAGCTTAATCATTTGCTGCGGCGTCGCGATGTTCATGGCGACACCCTCGTGACTCCCTACCGGCACCACGCTATAGCCTTGGCCGACGAATCTGAAACCTTCGTGGTCGTTACCCATTTCTCCTCGTTCCTCTTCCTTTCTATAGCTCCATCTCCGCTAAGCCACTCTCCTCTGGCGACACGAAGAGCCACGGCATGACCGGCTCCTGCGGCGGGTAAAGGAAAATGACCTCCTTCAGCCGCAGCGGAAAGTCGCCTTTCCGCAAGGTAGTCCATTCCCAGTCCTCATCCCACTTGATCTTGGCCGGCTCCTTGCGAAGCTCGTCGATGTCAAGCGCCGCGAGCTCCCCCGCGGTGTACCAGGGTGGGAACTTACCCTTGTAACTGTCGACGTAGCAGAGGAACTCATCACCCTTCGACTCGATGCACACGATCACGCACTGGCCGTAGAAACCACAGTTGGCCCTGATGTAGTACTTGGTCTCCTTGTTCAGCCACTCCTCAAACTCATCCGCCGTCTTGAGGTCCACGCGTACCGCCCACTCCTCATGCGACCATGCAAACCGCTTCTCGCTTTCCTCCTTGACTCTTAGCCCGCCCGGGGGAACCTCACTCGGGGCTTGCAGGCCAGACTCGGCTTCGTCTTTGACTACCATTGTCGCTCCTTCCGTCTAGCCATTTGCCGACGTTTGCGCATTACAAAGCATTACGCGATCGCGTACCGACCGGACTTCGTCCCCCTGGAGCGGAACCCCGGGAGGAGCGGAGGCGGAGCCCCCAGACCGGCCATCGATTTGCGTTGCACCTCCCCGGCCTTGGTATAGCCCTTGAGGAGGTACTCCATGCTCTCAAGCGACATTTCCCAGAACCCCATCTCGGCCGCCTCCTCCTCGAGGTCATGGGCGCGAACGTAGGGAAGCGAAGCGGCCACATAGACCCAGTTACCCTCGAGGATCTTGTCGAACCACGGCTTCATGGCCAGGTAGGAGTACATCCGCTCCACGGCCGCCTCTATTTTCTCGCTGTGGGCGTCCAACTCGCTCAGCGGGATCCTCGTTGACTTGCCACGAGGATAATCCTCGTCTCTCATGTATGCCGCGACCCCGATCAGAGCCTGTTCCTCGTAATCAGGGGGGTCGCAGAACAGCGTGCCGGTGTTGTAGATGGAGAACATCTTCATCTTGCCGCTCTTGCGGTCTCGCATCATCTTCTTCTTGTCATAGGTCAACACGAGGCTGTAGGAGAACGGCAGGTCGCCAACCACGAAGGTCCATGGGAACGACTTCTCGTTCACGAAGCAGTCCCTGACGAGCATCAGCTTGTCACCCAAGTCATAGGGGCCGGTGTCGCCTAGACCCAGCCGGCAGTCGTAATGATCGAGGAAGCCCAGCAACTGGATCAGCGAGTTGAAACGCAGCACGTTGGTCCGCAGCTCAGGATCGTCCAGAGGTTCCACCTGCTCCCCCAGGTCCTCCACCACGTCCTGGTCGAGCACTTGCAGGACGTACCCCACGTCCATGACCGCCGGCTTCCCTTGCCGCATGTAGCCCTCGAACACGGTCCTCCAGAACGAGTAGATGATTCTGAGGTTGTCTACGTAGTCGTTGGGCCCGATCAGGCCTGCATTGACGAGAAACAGCCGGCCGAACAAGGCGATCCCGCAGCCCCACTGGATGTTGCACGGGGTGATCGTCTTGATCCCGAACTCTCGGTGGCCCGAGCTGCATGTCTCTCGTATCCCCTCCATACCCACCTTCTCCCCCAGCCAGACGTACAGCCAGGGATGCTGCAGGAAGGTTGTGAAGAACGACAGCATCTCGTACTCCGCCCTGGGGATGAGGGGATTTTCGCCCTCCGTGCCCCTCCGCGCGAG
>PMOY01000119.1 GCA_003165655.1 Solirubrobacterales bacterium | reverse complement strand
AAGAAGCTGATCGAGGACGGCGCGTTCGGCGGCAAGGGCTCAGAGGCCCACGCCGCGGCAGTCACCGGCGACACCGTCGGCGACCCATTCAAGGACACCTCAGGGCCGGCCATCAACCCGATGATCAAGGTGGCCAACATCGTGGCGCTGCTGATCATCCCTCTCATCACGTAGGCGCGTGGTAGGAGCCACGACGATCCGGAGCGCAGCGTGATCGCTGCTGGGGCAGAGCATTGACGGGCTCGAGTGGACAAAACTGCTTTGGGTCACTGCGCACCTCAGCGGATGTCCGTTCGGGCGCATCGAACAGTCGTAAAGCACCGGCTGCCTCCCACCGACCCGCTCGAGTGGAGGTGGACGATGAGAGCGTTTCTGCTTCACCGGTCTCGTTTAGCCGCTACCTTATTGCCTGACGCCGGTCAGCTTGCTGGACGGCTGGACTATTACTTCGGGAGAAGGTAGGGGGTTGCTGAATGGCTAATGATGCTTCCGTGGCGCTCGGTGCGCCAGAGATCGCTGGCACGCTTGTAAATCCCAAGGGGTTCACGAAGAGGCGAGTGGCTGGCGCGGCTGGCCGTGAGGTGGCCGGACTTGTCGGCTCGGCGGCGGCGGTGCTCGCGACACGCGACCGCGCGAAGGGGGCGGCTGATCTTCCTGATTTTGGTCGCGTGGGTTACGTTGCTGTGAGCGCGACTGACGTCGCGGTGGTCAAAACGAAGCTAGGTTGGAAGATGACGCCCACGAACGAGGCTCTGGTGCGGGTGCCCAGGAGCGAGCTGGCGTCGGCCGAGTTGGAAGAGGGGAGGATGGTCTCGCACCTGAGGCTGCGTTTCGATAACGGCCAACTGTGGGAGTTCGATGTCCCGCGATCGGATAAGAAGACGGCAAGGGCGGTCGTCGCCGCGCTTGAGAGCTCGGTGTCTTAATTGAGCGAAGAACGCGGTCGTATCCGGCCTCGTTGTCCATAAGGACGTGCGTGAGGCGATCGAGCAGAGTCGTTCAGTAGTGGCTGAGGGGGTATCCTCAGCGCACCTGTTTCTCGGCAGGCGTCTCGGGCGACGGCGCGGGGGCAGTGTGCGACTCGCGGTGCTCGTGGCTAGTCGCTATTGTGTTGCTTTGGCCCCAGGTGCGGGACCGTAGCAGGTCGATTTTGACGGGAGTCGGGGAGATATGAGGGCACGCGCATTCGTGGGGTACGTTCTTGCGCTCATCGCCATTGGAGCGATCGCTGCTTCAGGAGCGTCGGCGGCGACGTTCGCGTTTACAGACTCGGAGCAGACGTTTGCGGTGCCGGCTGGGGTGACGGGCGTGCATGTTGTCGCTGTTGGCGCGAGGGGCTTTTCGGTGAGTGGTATCGGCACGAACCCTGGTGGGTTCGGCGCGATGTTGAGCGCCGATGTTCCAGTGCCGCCCGGAACGTCGACGCTGTACGTCGAGGTCGGTGGCGTCGGGTCCCATGCGGCGTCCGCTCCGTGGGCGGGCGGGTTCGACGGAGGCGGCGGCGGGCCATTCGGCGGTGGTGGCGCCTCGGACATCCGGACGGTTTCTTGCGGGTTGGGCTGCGCGACCGGCGGGAGTTCGGGGTCGCTGGCGTCGCGCCTGGCCGTCGCCGGCGGCGGTGGTGCTGCGAGCGACGTCGCCGACGGCGGCAACGCAGGTAACGCGGATGGGTCCGGCGCAGCGGGCGCCTCGGTGCTGAGCGGTTCTGGCGCGACTACGAGCGCCGCGGGCAGCGGCGCGACGACCACAGACACCACTAACTACTGTCAGAGCGAGGGCGACACGAACGGGGAGCCGGGAGAGCTTGGCGCTCTCGGCCTCGGCGGCGACGGCTTTACATTCTTGATCGAGGGGACCCCCGACAGCAGCGGGGGCGGCGGCGGCCTGTACGGCGGCGGCGGCGGCGGACAGTGCTACAGCCCGCCTGGTACAACGGCGACGATCTACGCCGGCGCGGGCGGCGGCGGCTCGAGCGGCGCTCGGGCGGGATCGAGCGTGTCCGTGACCACCGACAGCACCGATCCGGCGGAAGTGATCATCACCGCGCCGGTACCGACAGTATCTCTTGCCCCGACGCTGAGCGGCGGGCTCGCTGTCGGCGAAGTGCTCAGCGAAGCGCACGCGACGTGGTCGAGCAGCGTGCCGCTGACGGGCTACTCCTACCAGTGGGAGCTCTGCAACTCGACCGGCGCGCTGGGCACGTGCGCCCCGATCAGCGGCGCCACCGCCCCGACATACACGCTGAGGGCGGCCGACCTCGGCGGCACCCTCCGGGTCCAGGAGACGGCAAGGAACTTCTACGGAACCAGCGCCGCGTCGACCTCTGACCCCACCGGTCTGATCAGCGGGTCGGCGACGCCGACGATCTCGGGCAACCCGATCGGCATCATCGAGGCGACCATGACTTGGACGTTCGCCGCCTCCGAGCACGCCGTCACCATTCGGCAGTTGACCGTTGACCGGGCCCCCGTCGGCGCGAGCATCATCGTCATCTGTACCGGCCACGGCTGCCCGCGTGCGCGAACCATCGCGGTCGTTGCTCCACGCTGCAGGAGCACAAAAAAGAAAAAGCAGAAGTGCGGCAAGCCGCCGAGCACCGTCAACGTCGCGCTCGCGGGGCGCTTCCACAAGCGTCACCTGGCGCGCAGCGCGCGGCTCACGGTCCGAATCGTCAAACCCAGGTACATCGGGAAGGTGTACCTCTTTTCGATGCGCCACCCGGGCGCACCAGTGGTCTCCTGCCTCGCGCCCGGAAGCACGACACCCGGGAAAACTTGCTGAGCGCGACGATCACAGCTCTGCGCAGCCCGAGCAGGTGAAGAAGCAGACGAGGTCGACGGGCGACTGCCGCTGTGCTCATCGGCGCGGACTCGGTTGTGAGTCCGGAGCCCTGGACGCGCAACCGCTGAATCGTCAATTTCCGATCCGTGGAGCGGCTGACACTGCCCACTGCTGACCATTCACGGCCAGCACGAGACCTCCGCCCTGCAGATGGCTTTTCGGGAGCGCTCTTCGAAGCAGGACCGGACGGACGTCCTCCGCGTCAAACTCATCGAGCTGGCGCGATCGACGCGGTAGCGAAGCAATATCGCCCGCGCGGCCCTGCCCAACAGGGCCGGCATCCGACCGCTCACGCAATTCGACGACGGGACGCAAACATCGACCAGGTCACCTGGCCGTTCGTCAAACTGACAGCCTCGCGCCAGCGCACCCGGGCGGCTACACGACAGGCTGCCGGGGCGCGCGCCGGCTGGTCCACGACAGAGGTGCGCCGAAGACGAGCACCCGAACTCCGATGTAGAAGGCGGGTAGACCGAACAGGAGGAAGATGATCGGGACGCGCAGGCTGTCCTTCGTGGGATAAGCGGTGTCGCCGTGGAGATGGACGCTGATCGTGTGACCCGCGTCGCTGTCGTCGGCGTCCTGCACCTCGCCGACGATCACGTGGCCGTTAGCGCCGACGAGCGCGCCGCCGACTACCCAGGTTCCCTGGCAGACGACGCCCGACGAGTATCGCCCGTAGCTGCCCGTGCAGTCGGACACCTTGGCCATTGCCTCCGGCCCGGTGTTCTGATCGATGTAAGAGAAGTAGGCGCCGGCGAGGAAGCCGAGCCCGATCAGCAGCATGAGAATCGAGAGTCCGAGCAGACGGTTCTTCTTCGCAGTGCCCCCCGGCTGCGCCCCAGACGACATAGGGCTGGATTCGATCAGATCGACGCGAGCACGTCAACCGCCCTGATCAAGGTCGCGCCGCGCGCAAACAGCTCAATCCGTACAGCTTTCGACGTGACGTTCAAGGAAAGAATCGCACGAGCACCTCGAGGGAGACGCCGACCTTCCTCCAGCGCAGAAACCTGGCAAGTTGGCGGACGATCGTCACCGACAGACTGCGGTCCTCCGGCGGTCATCTACCCGATGACCTTCGACGTGACTCGATAGATGCCATGAGCAGTCTGTCCACCGTGGCGTGTAGGGACCTCCTCAGCTCAAGTACGGCGTTGCTCCGCGCGCGGTCGAGCCCTCGATGTTGATGTGGGGAACCCGGGCGTCGAGCCAGCTCGGCAGGCGCCAGGTGGCGGGGCCGAGGAGCTCGAGCACGGCCGGAAGGAGCATGCAGCGGACGACAAGCGCGTCGAGGAAAACCGCCGCCGCGAGCCCGAAGCCGAACTCCTTGATCGTTCGCTCGTTGCCGAGCATGAACGACAGGAAGACGCAGACCATGATCGCCGC
>PMOY01000410.1 GCA_003165655.1 Solirubrobacterales bacterium | reverse complement strand
GGCGTGACCGAGGTTGCGGGGGTTGTAGTACGCCTGCTTGAGCGCTCGTAGGACGAGTCGCGTCATCGCTCGTCGGCCGCGTCCACCGTGGGAGGCCACGTATTGCTCAACTAGTTGCGAGGCCTCGCCGACGATGTCGGCTGCCTGCTGCGACGTCATCCCGCCGCGCGGCAACGGCGGTGTGGGGACTTCGAGCGATGCGAGCTGGTCGATCAGCCGCTCCACCGCGGGGGCGTCAGGCCGCTCGTGCACGCGGAACAGGGCCGGTGCGCCACGCTCGTCCAACACCCGTGCCACCTGTTCGTTGGCGGCGACCATCAGGTGCTCGATCAAGTGGTGGGACTCGGTCTGGGCCACCNNAACTCGAACTCGGGCTCGGCCGACCCCAGGACGAGCGCGCCGCGCGAGGCGCGCCGGACCGCGAGCGCCGCGGCCGCCGCCCGCGCACCGGTCAGTAGCTCCGCCCACGCTCCGGCTGCCCGTTCGCTACCGGCGAAGATCCGGTCAACCCGGTCGTAGTCCAAGCGCTCATCGGAGCGGATCAGCGAGCGGTAGAACGACGCGCTCGAGACGCCCTCCGCGCGCACGAGCAGCTCGATCGTGACCGCGAGTCGGTCCTGCCGCGGAACGAGCGAGCAGGCACGATTCGACAGTGCCTCGGGGAGCATCGGTTCGACCGCGCCGGGTACGTAGACGCTGGTGGCGCGGCGGTATGCCTCGCGGTCCACAAGCGTGCCGGGACGCACGTGCGCCGAGACGTCGGCGATGTGGACCCACACGCGCCAGGTGTCGTCGCCGAGCGCCTCCGCCGAGAGCGCGTCGTCGAAGTCACGCGCGCTCGCCGGGTCGATCGTGAGCGTCGCCAGCGAGCGCAGATCCCGTCGCGCCCCGGCTCCGTCGCCGCCATCGGTGGGGGTCGCGGCGGCGTCGCGCGCCTCGTGCTCGACGGCGGGGTCGAACGAGCGCCCGAGCCCGCGGTCGAGCATCAGCGCTTCGATCACGTCGCGGGCGACGTCGGGTCGTCCGATCCGCCGGGCGACCTGGGCCCGCCCCGCCCCGCGCCCGTCACGTCCGCCCGCCGCGCGCACCAGCACGAGGTCCCCCGCGTCCGCCCTGCGGTCGCGTGACAGTGTCAGCCGCTGGCCCCGCTCGAAGAAAGGCTCGGCGACAAGAAACCGCCCGCGGCGCTCCAGCACCGCGACCGTGGCGGCGCGCGAGGGTCGGCTCGAGGCGCTCACTTGACCTCTGCGGCGAGCGTCTTCAGCGCGATGTTCAACTGGTGGTCCACCGAACTGCGCGGTTTGTCGGCTGCGTACACGTTGGGGCTGACGCCGGCGCCCTGCTTGACGCCGCCGCCACCGAGATTGCGTCCGTTCGGGGTGTAGTAGTAACCGGCGACGATCTCCAGCACGCCGCCGCCCGGGAGCCCGAAGCTGTCTTGGAATACTCCCTTTCCGAAGGTGTGCGTTCCCACCACCAGCGCGCGGTGGTCATCCTGGAGCGCGGCGGTGACGATCTCCGACGCCGATGCCGTCTGACCGTCGACGAGCACGACGACCGGGATGCTGGTCGAGATCGCGTGACCCGTCGCGGTGAACACCTGGCGCGGCGTGTTGCGGCCCGCGATCGACGCAATCGTCCCACTGGGGATGAAGATGCTCGCCACCTTGATCGCCTCGGAGATCAGCCCGCCTCCGTTCCCCCGCAGGTCGAGGACGATGCCCCGGGCGCCCTGATGGAGCATCTGCTCGACGTCGGCGCGGACCTCGTCCCCCGCGCCCTGCTGGTCGAAGGTGGTGAGCTCGACGTAGCCGAGCTTGGCGCCGTGATAGGTGATGAGACGATCCGCGGCGACCGGGACGACGATGTGCGCGCGCGTGATCCGCAGGACGCGCCGACGTCCGCCGGCGAGCACCGTCAAGACGACGCTCGTGCCCGGAGGGCCCTGGATCAGTCTCTGGGCAAAGCTCGTCGAGCGGCCCGCGAGCGAGGTCGAGCCGACCTTGGTGATCACATCTCCAGGTAGCAGTCCGGCCCGCGCCGCCGGATATCCGTTGAACACATCCACCACCAGCAGGCCGCGCCGAGCGAGGTTCACGTCCACCCCGATCCCGTTCAGATGGGGCACGCCGAACAAGCTCTTGTACACCGACGGACTGAAGTTATGCGAGAACGGATCGTCCAGGCTCGCGATCATCGCCGACAGTCCGCTGTTGACGAGCTGGCTGCGGTTCACCTTCCGGTAGTAGTCGGTCTGGATGTCGCCGAGCACCTGGTGGACCAGACGCGCCTGGCTGTCGTTGGCGACACTGCTGCGCAGCGGTGAGGGCAGCCAGGTGGCGTGGCCGCCGAGCCAGGTGCCGAAGATCAGCACGACGAGGCCGATCGCGATCAGGCGAGCGATTCGAGGTACGCGCGAGGGCCGCTGAGACATCCCCGGGAGGGTAGCCGGGCGAGCCCGGGCGACGAGTAGCCCCACCCACCGCGCTGACGCGAGAGCTCGGTCAGACGCGCAGGAAGCGCCGCAGCGAGACCCCGGAGCCGAGCGCCGAGATCCCCACACCCGCCCCGAGCAGGATCATGATCAGCCACACGAAACCGATCGTCCGTGGCGCCGCGATCAGCGTCCAGTTGCTCGCCAGCGGGTCCAGGAGCGCGATCTTCGTCACCGCCAGCAGCGCGATCGCGAGCGTCGCCCCGATCGCGCCGACGACCACGCCCTCGATCACGAACGGCCAGCGGATGAACCAGTCGGTCGCGCCGACGAGCTTCATCACCTCGACCTCCCGACGGCGCGAGTACAGCGACAGCCTGATCGTGTTCGCGATCAGCAGGGTCGATGCGACCACGAGCAGCAGCGTCAGACCGAGCAGGACCCACTTCACGTAGCTGGTGATCGTGAGGATCTTCTGCGTGTCCTC
>PMOY01000081.1 GCA_003165655.1 Solirubrobacterales bacterium | reverse complement strand
AAGGCGCGGGTCCCGGCGCTGCGAATGGTCGTCGTCGCCGGGCCGCGGATCGACCCGCGCGCCCTGCCCGCACACGACGGGCTCGAAATTCGCGCGTACGTGCACCAGCTCTACCGGCATCTGGCCGCCTGCGACCTCGCCGTCGTCCAAGGCGGACTGACCACCGCGATGGAACTGACGGCGAACCGGCGGCCGTTCCTCTACTTCCCGCTCCGCCACCACTTCGAGCAGAACCTCCACGTCCGCCACCGCCTCGAGCGCTATCGCGGCGGTCGCTGCATGGACTTCGAGCAGGAGACCCCCGAGACCATCGCCGCCGCGATCGCCGACACGATCGGACGCGAAGTCGACTACAAGCCGGTCGAGACCGACGGCGCAGCAAGAGCAGCGGCACTGATCGCGCCACTACTCGAAGAACGCAAAGGACGACGCCCGCCGAGCGCACTCCCACGCCGCGCCCCCGTCAAGTAGCTGCGACCCGCATGCGACTACACGTGCGGCCGCCGTCGCCGCGCATTTTGATGATCGATTGTCGCGCATGGCGATCACGCCGAGCGTATAAGCGGCTGCGGTGAGCACGGTTCTGCGTAGCCCGGGGGCGATTGCACTGTTCCGAGATCCCGACCCGGGAGCGCGCTGCGCTGATCGACGAGCTGCGCGCCCGCGCGGGGAGGGCATTCGGCTGTGGCTAGGGGCCCCCCGGGTGCGAGCCCGCGGGGCGCCACGGTACGGTGGCGAGCGACACATAGCCAGAAGCTGAGTGGGTGCTCGACCGAGGCGGTTGATCTGAACGCGGCGATTTACGCCGACCGTCGGATCGTCATACCAAGCGACAAGGGGAAGTGATAATGAGGGAAGACAGGCTGGAGAAGCCGGAGAGGCCGGAGGAGGTCGAGGACGATGTGGCGGAGGGGGTGGTCGAGGCTCTCGAGCCGCTGGCTGGATCCCAGGGGTTGGGGGAAAGCGCGCGTGGTCTTCTAGCTGAGCTGGAGAGTTGCCTGGCCACGCACGACCTCGACCGGATGGTCGACTTCTTCACTGAGGATGTCGTGCTCGTCGGCGATGCGGAGGAGGCCTTCGGCGCGGACGCGATCCGCGATTATCTCCGCGGGATGGCGGATATGGAACCGACTGTGCATTGGGAATGGGACCGCGTTGCGGTGGTACTGGATGCGCCCGGGGTACTTTGCTTCGCGGCCGTGGGCTCGATCACGTTCAATGACACCGCGGGACAGTCGCTCGGTGAGGGCGCGCCGTTCCGGGTGACCTGCCTCGCCGTCCAAGAACACGGCGTTTGGCGACTGAGGCATTTCCACGGGTCACGCCCCCAGTAGCGACTACTGACTAATCGTCTCGTCGGCCTGAGTGGCACTGGTCTCGCGGCACCCAAGACGCCCGCCGGTAGCTCGGCGGCGTCGGCCGGTCCTATTGCCTCGTCACGATCGGTATCGCGGGCAAGCCGTGCGGTTGCAGCGTCGTCGGTATGTTCTGCCAATGTCAACTAGACGGCTCATCTCGTCCGGTTCGGATTTCGAGCAGCACATGGCGTATTCGCGGGCGGTGGTCGACGGTGACTGGATCCACGTGTCCGGCACCACCGGCTTTGACTACCAGACGATGCGTGTTCCGGAGGATGTCGTCGATCAGACCGAGCAGGCATTTCGCAACATCATCGCTGCCCTCAATGAAGCCGACGCTACCCTGGCCGACGTCATCCGGGTTCGCTACATCCTTCCTGACCCTGAGGATTTCCCGACGATCTGGCCGGTGCTTCAGCGCTATTTCGCGGAGGTGCGTCCAGCGGCCACGATGCTGTCGTGCCGCCTGGCTGATCCGCGAATGAAGATCGAGATTGAAGTGACCGGGCACAGGAACCCGAGTACATGACCCAGATCCGCGATTAGTGGCCGCGACGCCGTCGCCTAAGTGCGTGCGTTCGCCTCTCGTCGGCTGGTCGCAGGCCTCGGAGGAGAGCACTCGGTCGCGGGTGTTGCTCGTGTTGTCGCGGACGGCGCCTTCCTGGTTCGCCGCGGCGCTGGCCCGACCGGCAATACGCAGCACCTCGTCTCGTGGACGCCTGCCCCCGAGTTCGTGGCTCGAGATGCCCGCTGTTGCGGTCCGCTGTGCGTCGGCATCGGGGTGGCGGTCGCGACGTCTGGCCGACTCGTCCCCGATGGGTCTCCACTCGGCGTCCGCTCAGCCATCGGCATCCGCGACGCGGACTCCCTATCCGCGCACAGCAGCGAGCGGGTGTCGCCGACCGAGATGCTCTTGACAAAGGCAGAGGTCTCGGATGACGGGGTTGCGGCGCCGGATTGCGCCTGAAGCAGCGCCCTGGGGTCGCTGCTGACTCAATCGAGAGGGGTGGCGCGTCCGCCTCTGGCGGCAGCGAGGCTTTCTTCGTGAACCGCGGTACGACGATTGATCCGTAGGCGATGAGTTTCGCCGTGATCTGCAGTCTGAGTATTCGACCATCGCCTCCAGCAGCTCGTGTCATCCGTCCCGGAAAGGAAGCAGCGCATGGCCTCACTGATCCTGAAGATGTCCGTCTCACTCGACGGGTACGTCGCATCGCCCGACGGGAGCACCGACTGGCTCGCGGCGGGACGCTCTGTTGACTCCACCAGTTGGGTGCTCGAGACGGTGAGCAACGCTGGCGCGCACCTCATCGGTGCCGCCACCTATGCGGCGTGGGCCGGCTACTGGCCCAGCGCCTCCGGCCCGTTCGCCAAGGCGATGAACGAGATCCCCAAGGTCGTGTTCTCGAACTCGCTCACATCCGCCGACTGGGGCGAGACGGAGATCGCCGCCGAAGACCTCGCTGAGGCAATCACGCGACTCAAGCAGGAGCGCTCCTCCGACGGATACCTGCTCGCCCAGGGCGGGACACAGTTCGCCCGATCGCTTGTCGGGACCGGCTTGATCGACGAGTACCGCCTTGTCATCCACCCGGTCGTCCTGGGCGCGGGCGAGCGGATCTTCACCGCACCGCTCACCATCGAATCGATGAGCACCACCGTCTTCAGCGGCGGAGCCGCCGCCCACGTCTTCGCGGCGCACCCGTGATCGAGCCCGATCGGCAACCAGGGGTACCCGCGCGGACATGAATGCAGGGCGGGCCAGCGGCGGAGGCAAGAGACGCGAGACTCGCCATTTGCGCGTCTCTCGTTCGTGTTCGTAGAAGGTTGGGGACGTGCGACGCGCCAGCGCTGCGGACATCTCTCGCGCAACGCGCAGCGACTCCGCCAGCGGCGTCCGATGGTGGATGGGTATCTGCGACGGTTCGCATAGGAGATGATCGCTTCTCGCGTGTAGCGATCGTCAGGGTGTCCGAGTTGGGGACTATGGCGTCGGGGAGCCGGCGACGCCCACCGTTTCGGGACTGCTCCTCATGAGCGAGAGTGTGTTTGACCTCGGGACGCAGTTCTGCTCTGATCGGCTGGCCGTCGACACCTGATAGACGCCGATATCGGTGCCACCTTGGCGGCCCCGTGGACGACAAAGCTCCTAGGCGACCGCCCGTCGCCTAGGGACTTCGCGAGAAGCCACGCTCCGACACGGTCCCGGTGGCGGCTATCTCTGTGTGGTGCGGCCCGGGTTGACGATTCCGGCTTCGTAGGCCAGCACGACGGCTTGGACGCGGTCGCGTACGCCTAGTTTCATCAGGACGCGGGTGACGTGGGTCTTGACGGTCGTTTCGCCCACGATCAGTTGGGCGGCGATCTCGCCGTTGGCCATGCCGGTCGCGAGCAACCGGAAGACCTCAAGCTCGCGGGGGGTGAGCTCGCTGATTCCTGGCGGGATGTTGCTGGGGATCCGAGGGGCGGTGAACTCTTCGATCAGGCGTCGCGTGATGCTCGGCGCCAGCAGCGCGTCGCCATCGCCCACCGTGCGTATCGCTGCCGCGAGCTGCCGCGCGGGGACGTCTTTGAGCAGGAATCCGCTCGCGCCGGCGCGCAGAGCGTCGTAAACGTACTCGTCGAGGTCGAAGGTGGTCAGGATCAGGACGCTCGGCTTGGGCTCGTGGTTTTGGGCGAGGATCCGGCGGGTGGCCTCGATGCCGTCCAGCCCGGGCATGCGAATGTCCATCAGCACCACGTCTGGTCGCAGCTCTCGGTTCAGGGCGACCGCTTCAGTCCCGGTGGCTGCCTCGCCGACGATCTCGATGTCGGGCTCGGCCGCGAGGATCATCCGAAACCCTGTGCGGATGAGCTGTTGGTCGTCGGCTATGACGACCCGCACGGTCACGCGAGCGCTCCTTGCAGCCCGCGAGGCATGCAGACGGCGAACTGCCAGCCGTTTTCATCGGGCGCGTCGGGGTGCAGCTGCCCACCGCACAGCGCAACGCGTTCGCGCATCGCGGCCGTCGGCCAGCCGCTCGGCCCCACGCACCGCGCGGTAAGGCGCAGCTCGAGATCCTGCTCACCGAAGCGCAGGGCCACGCCAACAGTGCTTCCTGACTGCTGGCGGACGCTGTTCAGCGCGTCTTCGAGGATCCTGTAGATCCCGAGATCGACCCCAGCGGGTAGTGTCCCAGGTTCACCGTCGACGCTCAGTTCGACCGGCTGTCCACGCTCTCTGGCGCGCTGGATAAGCGTGTAGATCTGAGCAACGCCGGGCTGCGGCTCGCGCTCACCAACGTGCTCGGTGTGCCGCAGGACGCCAAGGATCCGGCGCATCTCCGCCAGCGTCTGACGGCCGGTGTCCTCGATCGCGCCCATCGCGGCGTCCGCTCGTAGGGGATCGCGGTCGAGCCGGCTCCGGGCCGCTTCGGCCTGGATTACCATCGCTGCGACGCTGCGCGCGACGACCGCGTGCAGCTCGCGCGCGATCCGCA
>PMOY01000376.1 GCA_003165655.1 Solirubrobacterales bacterium | reverse complement strand
ACCGCGTTGGCGGTGATGCCGCGACGGGCGACCTCGACCGCGACGGTCTTGGTCATCGCGATCAACCCGGCCTTCGCCGCAGCGTAGTTCGCCTGTCCCGGGTTGGCTCGGAGCCCGACGACCGAGGAGATGTTGACGATCCGCCCGAAGCGAGCGCGGAGCATCGACTTCAGCGCGCGACGGGTGAGGCGGAAGGCGCCGGTGAGGTTGGTATCGAGCACGTTCTGCCACTCCTCGTCCCCGAGCAGCGAAATGAGATTGTCGGCGCTGATGCCCGCGTTGTTGACGAGCGCGAGCACGGGGACCCCGAAATGCGACTCCGCCCCCGCGAACAGCTCGTCGGCGGCGGCGGGACCGGCGACGTCAGCGGCGAGCGCGACGGCGCGGCCGTCGGCCTGCTCGATGTCCGCGACCACGCCGGCTGCTGCGTCGCCGTCGCTGCGGTAATTGACCGCAACGGGCCAGCCGTCCCGCGCCAGCGACCTGGCGATCGCGGCGCCGATCCCGCGCGAGGCGCCGGTGACCAGCGCGCAGCCCTCGGGCCTGGCGCTCAGCTCAGCCATCTCGCGCTGCGCTCCATTCGATCACGCCGCCGCCCCAGGTGAAGCCGGCGCCGAACGCGCTCACGAGCACGCGCGCGCCGGGGGCGAGCCGTCCGTCTTCCTCGGCCGCGAGCAGCGCGACAGGGATCGTTGCCGCGGATGCGTTGCCCAGGTACTCGATGCAGTCGACCACCCGCTCGGGCGCGAGCCCGAGCCGGTCGGCGAGTGCGCGCGTGATCCGGGCGTTGGCCTGGTGGTAGACGAACAGGTCGATATCGTCGAGGGTCAGCCCGGCTCGGGCGATCGCGTCCCGCGTGACCTCGGTCATCCGTGTCACCGCGTGCCGGTAGACCTCGGGCCCGTCCATCCGCAGCACGCGATCCTCGTGCGTGGCGATGATCGATTCTCCGTGCGAGCCGTCGCTGCGCAGGACGACCGGCCCGATCCGCCCCGCCCCCGTCTCGCCCGCGGTGCCGAGCACGACTGCGCCGGCCGCGTCGGCGAACAGCGGGGCCGTCTTCTTGTCGTCGTAGTCGGTGATCCGGGTGATGAAGTCGGCGCCGACGAGCAGGACGAGATCGGCGCGCCCGGATTCGATCTGCGCGGCGCCGAGCCCGAGCCCCGTCAGCCAGGCGGTGCACGCGGCGCCGACGTCGAAGGCGCCCGCGCGATGAGCTCCGAGCGCCTGCGCGACGAGCGGCGCCGTGTTCGGCGTCAGCTCGTCCTGGGTCATCGTCGCTACAACGACGAGGTCGAGGTCGGCGGCGTCCACATGAGCGCGCGCGAGCGCCCCAGCACCTGCTCGTGATGCGTAGTCGGAGAGGCGATCCTCGGGCGCGGCGCGGCGCCGCTCACGGATCCCCGTCCGCGACATGATCCATTCCTCGCTCAGGCCGAGCCGCTCGGCGAGCTCAGCGGTCGTCAGCACGCCTTCCGGGAGCTCGACGGCAACCGAGAGGATCGCCGCGTCGCGGGGACTCGCGGGTCGCGGCGTCAGCAGCGGCTTGGCCGCAAGCAGCGGATCAAGCACTGATCAGCTCCACGTCGCGAAGAGTCCGCTTGACCAGGCCCGTGAGCACCCGTCCCGGACCGACTTCGATGAAGCGCCGCGCGCCGAGGTCGTGCATCGCCAGGATCGTCTCGCGCCAGCGCACCGGCATCGTCAGCGCCTCGGCCAGCCGGCGGCGAACGTCGTCGAACGGCTGCGCGGTGACCGCTGAGATGACCGTGGCACCGGGCTCCGGGCGAGAAGCGAGCTCGGTGCTCGCGAGCGCCGCCGCGAACTCGGGCACGGCGCCGGCCATCATCGGCGAGTGGAACGCTCCCGCGACCGGCAGCTCCATCGGGCGCAACCCGAGCTCGCGGGCTGCCTCGCTGGCCGCGTCGAACGCGTCCCGCGAGCCTGAGAGCACGACCTGCTGGGGCGAATTGTCGTTCGCGACCGCGAGCCCGTGGGCAGCGGCGATCTCGCCGGCGTGCTCAGCCGCACCGGCTCCGAGCAGGGCGAGCATCCCACCGTCCCCGGCTTGCTCGCCGGCCTCCTGCATCAGCCGCCCGCGCAGCGCAACGAGCTCGAGCCCGGCGCGCTCGCTCATGATCCCGGCGGCGACGAGCGCCGCGAGCTCGCCCAATGAGTGTCCCGACATCAGGTCCGCCGTCGGGCGTCCGAGCGCCTCCCAGCCCGCGAGGCTCGCGCAGAAGATCGCAGGCTGGGCGAACCGCGTGCCCTCCTGCACGAGCGAGAACGGGTCCGCGCCGACACATTCGATCGCGAGCGCGAGCAGGTCGGGCCGAACGCGCTCGACGTCGTCGCGCATTCCGGGTGTCTGGCTCCCCTGGCCGGGGAAGAGAATCGCGGTGGTGGTCATCGTCGATTCACCTACGCCCGGGCTTCGCCACGGATACGGGGTCGCCTGCTCCTACCCCCCGTTCGGGGGGAGCAGGCCGTCATCGCGGGGGATGCGTCAAACGCCGTCGCCGGGAGCGCGCTCGAGATCGCGGGTGATGCGCGATCGGGCCGTGAACGCCACGACCCGCTTCGCAACCCCCGGCCCGATCGGATAGCCTCGCGCCGTCATCCGAGCAGGAGGAAAACGTGGCTAACGCAAGGTTTGTCGTCTACGCGGACAAGGGTGGGCACTACCGCTGGAAGCTGGTGGCGCCGAACGGTCAAGAGACCGCCAGCTCGGGCGAGAGCTTCTCCTCACATGCGAGCGCGAAGCACGCCGCCGAGGGCGTCAAGGAGCACGCGGCCTCGGCGGAGATCGTCGACGCCGAGTAGCACGAGGTCGCTCTGAACCGCCGCCGAGGCCGGAGGCTCAGAGCGGGTCCGTGGTACCGATTAGCCGAGTAGCCCGATCCGCTGCGCACGCTGCACGGCCTCGGCCCGGTTGCGCACCCTGAGCTTCTTATACAGCGTGCTCGTGTGCTCCTTGACCGTGTGCGGCGAGAGGAAGAGCTGTTCGGCGATCTCGCGATTCGTCGAGCCGGCGGCGATCAGGTCGAGGACCTCGCGCTCGCGGTCGGTCAACAGCGACGCCGGCTGCTCGGAGCGCGGCGGGAACATCGTCATGCCCAGACCGACCATGCGCACGGCCATGGCGACGTCGTGCGCATCCCAGTCCTTGGACACGAACCCGGACGCGCCGGCCGCGCGTGCGGCGTAGGGCGAGATCCTCCCCGCGCCCGAGATCAGCAACACTCGCGTGGTCGAGGACGCCTCGCGGATCGACTTGCATACGTCGGCGCCCGACTCGCCGGCGAGGAACAGGTCGACGAGTGCGACATCGGGCCGGTGGCGCCGGGTGAGCTCGAGCGCCTCGGCCCCTGTCCGCGCGGCGAGGCAGCCCTGGACCCACGGCTGCTTGCTCAGGAGGACGCGGAAGCCCCAGTGGACGACGTCGTGATCGTCGACCACGAGGACCCGCAGGCGTCGCTCATCGGGCTGGGAGCGCGTCTCGATCACGCCGGCTGCTCCACCGGCACGACCAGCCGCACCCGCCATTCTCCGTCCCCCGGCGACCCGAACTCGACCACGCCGCCGAGCTGGAGCGCCTCGAACGCGGCCAGACGCAGACCCATCCCGCCGGCGCCCGTCGCCCGCCGGTCCCTGTCGCCCACGCCGTCGTTGCGTACCTCGAGCGTGAACGTGTCGTCGTCACGGCCGACCGCCACGTCCACCTTCGAAGCGAGCGCGTGCTTGTGGACGTTGCGCAGCGCCTCCGCGAGCACGGACTGCGTCAGCGGCTCGAGGTCCGGCGGCACCACCAGTCCCGCCGGCCAGGCGAGCTGGACCGGCGTTCCTGGCGCGGCCACGAGGCGCTCGAGCTCCGCGGCCAGCGTCGTCCCGGTCTCGCGCGGCAGCGGCGCGAGCGGGCGCTCGAGGGCTCGCCGCAGATCGGCGAGCGCCTCGACCATCTCGACCCGGCACCGCTCCCGCTCCGCGGCCGACAGGGGCTCCCCCGCACTGAGCGCGAGCGAGACCCCGAACAGTCGTTGCATGACACGCTCGTGCACCTCGCGGGCGAGGTCCAACCGCTCGCCGAGGCGGCGTGCACGTTCCTGCTGCCGCGTTGCGTTCCGCGCCGTCGCGACGAGCGCCGCGGTCTTCCCGAGCGTCCACAGGAGGTGTCGCTCGCCGTCGGCGATTTCGAACTGCCCGCCGCCGCGATCGGCGCAGATCACCCCATAGGCCCGACCCGCGGCGCTGAGCGGCGTGCACACGAGCGTGGTGATCCCGAGCAGCCGCGCATACTCGGGCGGGACCGCCTCCTCGATCCGCTCCGAGACGACGACGACGTTGTCCTCGAGCAGCGCCTGCTGGGCGATCGGGGTGTCCACCAGCGTCGGGCGGAGCGCGGCGAGCTGGGAGAACGACAAGCCGTGGGCGCCGACGGCACGGACCCGGCGACGGCCCAGGTCGGCGAGGAAGATCACCGCCCGCCGCATCGTCGTCAAGCGACAGATCGCCTCGCAGATGCGATCGTAGAAATCGGTCGCCGTCGTCTCCGTCTCGACGCGCGCGAGAAGATCGACGAACACCTCGATCGGCTCGACGCCCGCGAACAGCGCGCGGGGGCGGACCTCAGTCGCGGGTGCCCGGGCGTCCGGTGCAGCGGACATAGCCGCTAGACGTGTGCCGGCAGCTCGTACCGCCGGCGGATCTCGTACAGCGTCGTTCGCTCGGCCGCAGGCCGGCCGGCGCGGTGCGCTGCCGCCACCAGATCCTCGGGGTCGAGCTTGACGCCGTGGTAGGAGCCCGCGAGTCGGCTGATGCTCTCCTCCATCAGCGTCCCGCCGAGATCGTTGACGCCCCAGCGCAGCGACTCGGTGGCGGCGTCGAGGCCCATCTTGACCCAGCTGGCCTGGAGGTTGCGGACGGTGCGGCCGAGAGCGAGCCGGAACGCCGCGGTGTGCTTGAGGTTGTCCTCGCTGGAGATCTCCTCGACCCCGTGCGTGCGTCCGAGCAGCGTGTGGAAGGGGATGAACGAGAGCGGCACGAACTCGGTGAAGCCGGCCGTGCGCTCCTGCAGTTCGCGCACGACGCGCATGTGCTCAGCAAGCTCCCACGGCTCCTCGATGTGGCCGAACATGACGGTGACCGTCGAGCGGATGCCCTCGGCATGGCACGCCTCGATCACCTCCACCCACCGGGCCACGGGAAGCTTGTTCGGCGAGATTCGCTCGCGCACGCCGTCGTGCAGCACTTCGGCGGCGGTCCCCGGCGTCGAGCCAAGGCCGGCGGCACGCAGGCGCTCGAACACGGCCCGCGGCGCCAGCCCGCTGACGTCGCA
>PMOY01000210.1 GCA_003165655.1 Solirubrobacterales bacterium | reverse complement strand
CAGAAGGGCACCGGCCGCGCTCGCGCGGGCTCCTCGCGCTCGCCGATCTGGACGGGCGGCGGAACCGTGTTCGGGCCGACCCCGCGCAGCTACACCTTCAAGGTCAACCGCAAGGCACGCCGGGCGGCGCTCCGGGCCGCGCTGTCGGTGCATGCCGAGCGAGCGTCGCTCGCCGTTTTCGACGCCGGCGACTTCGCGACGCCCTCGACTAAGCATGCCGCCGAGCTGCTCGCCGACTGGGGCCAGTCGGTGCCGACGCTCGTGCTCCTGACCGAGATCGAGGCAGGTGCCGGACGGTCGTTCCGGAACATCGCCCGTGTCGCTGTGATGCCCGTCGGCGACGCCGGCGTGGCCGACGTGATCGGCGCCGCATCGCTGCTGATCTCCGAAGCGGCGCTCGTCGAGCTGACCACGAGGGCGGTCGGGAGCTCCGACGACGAGACCGCGGGGGAGGTCGGGAGCTCCCCCGACGAGGCCGCGGGGGAGGAGGACTCTTAGATGGATCCGACCCAGGTGATCATCCGCCCTGTCGTCTCTGAGAAGTCGTTCGTGCTCGCCGAAGCAGGCAAGTACACCTTTCGCGTGCACGATCGCGCGCACAAGACGCAGATCCGCCAGGCGATCGAGCAGCTGTTCGACGTCAAGGTCCTCGAGGTGCGCACGGCGTCGGTCAAGGCCAAGCCCAAGCGCCGCGGCCACACCTCAGGGCGGACACGGACATGGAAGAAGGCGATCGTCCAGGTCCGGCCCGGCGACACGATTCCGATCTTCCGCGGGCTGGAGCCACTCGAGTAATGGCCATCCGCAAGCCCAAGCCCACGAGCCCCGGCCGGCGCTTCGTCACCTACCCCGACTTCGCCGAGATCACCCGTGACCGCCCCGAGAAGTCGCTGACCGAGGGATTGAAGAAGTCCGGTGGGCGGAACTCGAACGGACGCAAGACCTCGCGCCACCGTGGCGGCGGCGCCAAGCGGCTGTACCGAAAGATCGACTTCAAGCGCCGCAAGGACGGGATCCCGGCGCGGGTTGCCCAGATCGAGTACGACCCCAACCGCACCGCCTACATCGCCCTGCTCCACTACGTCGACGGTGAGAAGCGCTACATCCTGGCGCCCGCGCGCCTACGCGTCGGCGCGATGGTCGAGTCGGGCCCGGATGCGGACATCCGCGTTGGAAACTGCCTGCCGCTCTCGAGCATGCCGGCGGGCACAGTCGTCCACAGCGTCGAGCTCACGCCCGGCCGCGGCGGCCAGCTCGGCCGCTCCGCCGGTGCGAGCATCCAGTTGCTGGCCAAGGATGGCGATCGGGCGACTCTGCGCCTGCCTTCGGGCGAGATGCGCCTGGTTCGCGCCGAATGCCGCGCGACGGTGGGCACGATCGGTAACGCGGACCACCAGAACGTCAAGGTCGGCAAAGCGGGTCGCAAGCGCCACATGGGCGTTCGACCCCAGACCCGGGGAACGGCGATGAACCCGGTCGACCACCCGCACGGCGGCGGCGAGGGATCGACCACGGCCGGGCGTCACCCCGTGACCCCGTGGGGCGTGCCCACGCTCGGGTATCGCACGCGCAAGAAGGGCAAGGATTCCGACCGCTACATCGTCCGTGGCCGCAGAAGAGGAAAGAAGCGATGAGTCGATCAAGCAAGAAGGGCCCGTTCGTGCAAGAGCGGCTGATGACCCGGATCGAGGCGATGAACTCCTCGGGCGAGAAGCGAATGATCAAGACCTGGTCACGTACCTCGACGATCTTCCCGGACATGGTGGGACACACGATCGCCGTGCACGACGGTCGTAAGCACGTCCCCGTATTCATCAGCGAATCGATGGTCGGCCACAAGCTCGGAGAGTTTGCGCCGACTCGGCTCTATCGCGGGCACGCGGCGACGGGGAAGCGGCGATAAACATGGCGCCTGAAGACGACACGACTGAGGAGCCGAAGCGGCGTCGGCGCGGGTTACGGCGCAAGCCGGACGCGCCAGACGACGACCCGACCTCAGAGGTCGCGCCCCCGGCGTCTGGCGCTGGTGATTCCGCCCCTGAGGTCGAACCCCAGACGTCCGAGGCTGGCGATTCCGCCCCCGAGGTCGAGTCCCCCGCTTCGGATGAGCCCGTCGCCCCTCTGGCTGAGGAGCCGGAGGCGGACGAAGCGCAGCAGCCGGACGCGGAGCCAGAGGCGAACGAGGACCTCGAGGCGGATGAGGAGCCGGAGGACGCGGAGGAGGCGGAGCCCGAAGCGGACGCCGACGCGGAGCCTGACGCGGATCACGAGCCGGAGGCTGATGAGGATCCCGACGTGGATGCGGAACCAGAGCCCGACCCCGTGGCCGCCGCGCCCAAGGCCCCGCGGAGTCGCCGGCTGGGCCGGCGTGGGGCTCCGGAGCCGCCGGCTGGGCCGAAGCCGACGCCGCGCCGGCCGAAGCGTGATCCGAGTCTGCCGCCGCCCGTGGTCCGCGCCAAGGCACGGAACGTGCATTCATCGCCGCGCAAGGCGCGGCTTGTGTGCGATCACATCCGCGGTAAGAGCGTCGAGGAGGCGCGGGCGATCCTTGCGCATACGACACGATCGGTGGCCAAGGACTGGAGCAAGCTGCTGGAGTCCGCGGTCGCCAACGCCGAGCACAATCACGAGCTGGTCGGCGAGGACCTCTACATCATGGTCGTCAAGGCGGACGACGGTCCGACGCTCAAGCGCTACCGTCCGAGGGCGATGGGTCGCGCAACCAAGATCCGCAAGCGCACCAGCCACCTGACGATCCTGCTTACGCCAAAGGAATAAACGAAACTTCATGGGTCAGAAAGTCCATCCTGAGTCGCTCCGCGTGGGTTACATCCACGACTGGAAGTCGAACTGGTTCAACGA
>PMOY01000369.1 GCA_003165655.1 Solirubrobacterales bacterium | reverse complement strand
GCAGCCGCTCGATCAGCTTGCCGGCACGCTCGGATTCCTCATCATCGGATGACACGGTTAACCTCGGGCGCGCCGTGCCGCGCTCGGCTCACGAGCGGTAGGCCGAGCGCGATCGGGACAGGCAGCAGGAGCACGACGAAGAAGAGGATGAAGCCTGCGAGCACGAGGCTATGCGGCGCCAACGCGCTGAGGCGGGTGTAGTAGCGCAACGAGAGGATGGCCACAAAGCCGGCGCCGATGACCGACCAGACGAGCCCGGCGATCGCGTAACGGCCGAGCACCGGCGAGGTCTGCTCGCCGGTGACCCGCCCGGAGAGACGCTGCTTGAGCTGCTGACGCGCCCGCTGCTTCAGGCCCGGCTCGCGCAGCCACTCGCACAGGATCTGGTACCCGTCGCGGTCGAGGAACGGATTCGCGTTGAAGAACGCGCCGACGTAGCCGGCGAACGCCAGCTGGAAGAACACGTCCCGCACATTTCCCCGGGGAGAGATGGCGCAGGCGATCGAGAAGGCCGCCGCGATGGAGAAGTCCGACAGGGGACCAGCCGCGCTGATCACGATTCGGTGCATGCGCGGCTCGAAGTACGCCTCGCTGCTGTCGACGAAGGCGTAGGGGAAGATGAACAAGAGCCGCAGCCCGGCGCGGCGGGTCGTGCGTCCGTAATGCGCGAGCGCGAGGCCGTGAGCGAGCTCATGCACGGCGACGATCGTGAACCGGCCGGCGATGAACACCGCACCGCCGATCACCAGCCGGTGCGCGACCACCAGCGGCGTCCCGTAGCGAGCGCCGATGAGGTATGAGAACACGACCAGTCCCGCCATCGACAGGAGGATCAGGCAGGTCACTGCCAGTGGCGAGAAGTACAAATGGCCCCAGCGTCGGTAGGCGCGGTCGAAGTAGTCGCCGACCCAGTCGAAGGTCCGCTCACGCGACTTGAACGCCCGCGCCAGCAGCCCCGGCTCCGCCTCGGTCGTTGGCGTCGGCGCGACGCCGTCGAGCATCCCGCGCTCGCCGAAGTCGGCGATCAGCCGAGCGAGCCGCCCCGGTCCGGCCGGACCGACCACGCGCGTTGCCTCGACCAGCAGCTCCGCCACCGTCTGCTTGCCGTCGAGCAGCTGGAGCAGCTGTGCGTCCTGCTCGTCGATCCGCATGAACGAGCCGCCGCGTAGGTCCCGCAGCACATAGCGCTCGTGCCCAGCCTCGCTGTCGAGGTGCTTGAGCGCCCAGCCGGAGCGGAGCCGCGGTCGGATCGCCCCGTCCTTGGCCGTCGTGGCGGCTGAGCGCAGGCCCATGTGGGTCGCGCCCACCGGCACGACGATCGTCGCGTTGGGCCCGGCATCCGGCGTCGCGCTGGGACCCACGGCGGCCGGCGAGATGGCGCTCTCTACCCGCAGGACCACACCGCCCAGCTGGATCTCGGTCCCGGGAAGCAGGCGACGCGGTTCCGATAGCGGCTGTCCGGACACAAGCACACCAAAGCGCGAGCCCGCGTCCTCGATCACCGGCCCGTCACGGCCGACGGTGATCCGGGCGTGCAGCCGCGAGACCGATCGGTCCTCGAGCTTAACCGTCGCGTCGTCCCCGCGGCCGATCGTCATTGCGTCCTCGATCGGTAGCCGCGCGCCGCTCGGGAGCACGAGCACGAGCGGCCCGGGGTCCGGAACGATCGGAGGCGCTGTGTCAGCCACCGGTCGGAACCGGCTGCCAGGCGGGGTGGGCGCCCTGGGTCGCGAGCGTCGTCAGATTGCGCGGGTCACTGAGGTTGACCGCGACGATCGTCCCGGTCGCGGTCGGTTGGCACAGGCCGCTGGGCTGCATCACCGCCAGCTCCTGGCTGTCCGAGCGCCAGCTGATCTGGCAGGCATCGACCGGCCGCTCTTCGGCGGGGGTCAGGTTGAAGTTCCCGGCCGGGGCGATGTAGAGGTGGAAGCCGTTCCCGCCGATGTTGGAGACAAGCGCCATCGATTTGCCGTTGGGCGCGAACGCGCCGGCGAAGACGCCCTGGCCGGCGACCGAAGCGGTGGTCTCGAGCGCGCCGTGCCCCCATTGAGAAGCTTGCGTCGAGAACGGCACGTTGCTCGTGAAGGCGAGCAGGCCGAAGTTGGCGCCCCCGTTGCGCGTCGCGAACACGAGAATGGTCGAGCCGTTAGGGGACCAGTTGACCTCACCGCCGAGGGCCCATCCAGAGGGGGGAGCGGTGCAATCCGGGTTCACGGGGACGATTGTCCCGATCACCGCGAAGCACAACTGCGACGCCTTGCCCGTGCGCTGGATGAACGCGACGATATTCGCCTTGAGCGTCGGCGCGAACGAAGGGTTCTGGTCGGCGACGCCGCTCGTCGCCTGGGTGAGCTGGAGCGGCTGGGCGTTCTTGACGTTCGGTTCGAAGAGCACGAGCTGGCCGTTCTGCGAATACACGAGATGCGTTCCGTCCGGACTCCACGAAGGCTCGACCTGCGGTCCCGGCCCCGCCGGCACCTGGCCCGAGGGCTTCAGCGTCGTCGGGTCGATCACGTGCACTGCCTGGCCGTCGTCGTAGGAGAGCTGGGGCGAGCCATTGGAGACCAGCAGGTCCACCGTGGCTCCCTTGGCGACCTTGGAGCCGGCCGCCGGAACGGTTCCGGCCACCTGGCCGATTGGCACGGTCGCGAGCTGCTTGACCGGCGTTGGTACCAGACCGAGCTGCGAGAGCTTGCCGGCGGCCGCGGTCGGGTCGCCTTGCAGCGCTGGGATGGTGATCGACCCCGTTCCGGCCTGCGCCGCCACGGCCGCGAGGGCTTTTGGGCTCGAGGAGCCGGCTGCCGCCGCGGCAGCCGCGGCCGTCGCGCC
>PMOY01000323.1 GCA_003165655.1 Solirubrobacterales bacterium | reverse complement strand
CCGTCTGGGCGTACCTCAAGCTCGAGGAGCGCGGCGTGCGTCGACGGGCTCCTATCGACTGGTGGGGCAACATCACCTTCGCCCTCGGTCTGATCCTGGTGATGATCGGCATCACCTACGGCATCCAGCCCTATGGACACCACATCATGGGCTGGACGAGTCCGAAGGTGATCGCAGAGATCGGAGGCGGCCTGCTCATGCTGGTCGCCTTCTGCTTCATCGAGACGCGCGTCGAGCAGCCAATGTTCCATCTGAGCCTATTTCGGGTTCGCGCTTTCTCGGCGGGAAATCTCGCGTCGCTGCTCTCGAGCGTCGGGCGCGGCGGACTGCAGTTTGTGCTCATCATCTGGCTCCAGGGCATATACCTCCCGCGTTACGGCTACAGTTTTTCCCAGACCCCGCTCTGGGCGGGCATCTACCTACTTCCGCTGGTAGCAGGCTTCCTGGTCTCCGGCCCGATTGCGGGCACCCTCTCCGATCGCGTGGGCCCGCGTCCGTTCGCGGTGGGCGGCATGGCGCTGGCAACGCTTTCCTTTCTACTCCTCGCTCTGCTGCCGGTGAACTTCGCCTACCCATTATTCGCGCTGGTGCTCGTGCTCAACGGTCTTGGAATGGGCATCTTCTTCTCACCCAACCGCGCGAGCATCATGAACAGCCTGCCCGTCGATCAGCGCGGTGCGGGAGGTGGGATGGCAGCGACATTCATGAATTCGGCGGTGGTCCTCTCGATCGGCATCTTCTTTAGCCTCATGATCGTCGGGCTGTCCGGCGGCCTGCACCAATCGCTCTATGAGGGCTTACGCGCTCACGGCATCTCGAGCACCGTCGCGACGAAGGCGGCGCACCTCCCGCCGGTTGCCACCTTGTTCGCTGCTTTCCTCGGCTATAACCCCGTCCAGACCCTGCTCGGGTCCGGTATCCATACCGCCTCAATTGCCCAGCGGCATGTGCTGCTAGGCCACACGTTCTTCCCATCGGTCATCTCTCACCCATTCTCGAGTGCGCTGAGCTCGGCGTTTACATTCGGGCTCGTCGCCTGTCTCGTCGCTGCTCTGGCGTCCCTGGTTCCTGCCAGCGGAGTGCCGTTCGTGGCCCGGCGACGCAACCGTATCCCCGATGATGCCGCCGAGAACATGCCCGAGACCGTCCCGACCGGGAACCTCAACTATGCCGGCGCGGACGTCGGCTCGAAGCCACACGGCAACTGAGCGGTCCAACACGGACCCAGGTGGTCAGCCACCGCCGAGGGCCGGCTCGGCGACTCGACCGGTGACGGCGCGTCCGGCGATGTAACCGAACGTTACCCCGGCGCCAATCGTTGCGCCGCCGCCGGGGTATGCGGTGCCGAAGACGGCGGACGCCGCGTTACCTGCGGCGTACAGACCCTGGACCGGGCGGTCGTCGTAGTCGACGACCTGAGATCGATCGTTGATCACCGGGCCGCCCTTGGTGCCCAGGCAGGTGACCCTGAGCCGATATCCGTAGAACGGCGGCTCGGTGAGGGGTCGCAGGTTGGGGTTCTTCAGCGATCGGTCGCCGAACTTGGTAGAGCTGTCATAGGCAAGCGAGCCGCGGGCAAAGGCCGAATCGACACCGCCTTGTGCATCGGCGTTGAACATCCCGACTTGCTCATGCAGACCATGAGCGTCGATGCCGAGCTTCTCGGCCAGCTTCTCAATCGTCGGCGCCTCGACGAGCCACCCACTACTCTCGCGGAACCAGTCGGCGTCGTAAGCGATCGGCGGGTACCTGCGACGGTGCATGTTGTCAAGCACGACGAAGCACGGATAGTTCGGGAAGGAGTAGGTCTGCGGGTCGAACTGCACCATGTATTTCCCGAAGTCGTTGTAGTTCATCGATTCGTTGGCGAAACGGCGGCCTGCCGCGTTGACGACGATCGCCCCCGGCAGCGATTTGCCCGCCGCTCCCATCCGGAATCTGCGCCTGCCGTCGTAGGTCTCGCGTGGGACGGCGATGCCAGGCATCCACCAGATCTCGTTGAGGTTGCCGACGCGCGCGCCAACCTGCATCGACATTCGCAAAGCGTCGCCGTCGTTCCCGGGAGGGCTGAGGGGGCCATCGAGCGGAACCCCGACCAACTCACGCCACATAGTGTCGTTCCACTCAAATCCGCCCGAGGCGAGCACGACGCCCTCTGCAGCCCCGAAGTCAACGACCGCGCCGTCGTGCAGGGCTTCAACGCCTACAACGTTGCCCGCCGGACCAACCTGGAGCTTCACGACCCGGGTGCTCGGGATCAGCGCGACGTCGCGGTTCGCGCAAGCCTCAAGCAGGGCACCGATGAGAGCGCGGCCCTTGCCGAGTGCGCCGTCGCGGCGACGCTCATCGGCGAGCACGGCCCACGCGTCGCCGTCGTCGCCGAGTCCCCAGTTGGAATCGGCGAGCTCCTTCATCAGTACCGGAGGCATCCCGCCCGGATGCGGCGTGTCTCGGACCAGTGGCAGGAGCTCGCCCAGCCGCCTGCCGTCGAAGATCGATGGCCAGATCGAGCGGCCGCCCGGCTTGGCACCCTGCAATCCCATCTGGTAGTCGGGGTTCGTGGTGGCCTCGAACTCTATGGACGTCTCGCTGTCGAGGAACTCATACGCGTTGGGCGCCTCGGCAACGAACACGTCCAACAGACGGTCCGCAGTACGGCCAACCGCCAGCTGGCCGAGGTACTCACGTACCTCTTGCGGCGAGTCTTCATAGCCCATCGCGCGGCCCACCGGGTTGAGCGGCAACCACATACCGGCCCCGGAGATAGCCGTCGTCCCGCCGAAGACGGGCGCACGCTCAAGGACGGCCACCTTGGCTCCTCCCACCGCAGCCGACACGGCCGCCGCCAACGCCGCACCGCCCGAACCGACCACCACCACGTCATAGTTCATGCTCGCTCCTCCGTCGGCCGGCCGCCTGGGAGCCCTGGAGCTCCCGTCATGTATCGATCGATCGAGGCACCGCGGCACCAAGCGGCCCGCGGAGACAGGAGAGAAGAGCGGCCAGTCTCACCTGGCGGCGGCACCACGGCTACCGGGCCTCTTCGAGCACTGGAAACTGAGCGTCGACGTCGAGATTCACGGGCGCGCGCAGCGGCCGAGGAACCGGGACCAGCAGGCTAGCCCCCACACAGATCACCAGGCAGACCGTTTCCATTAGGAACGAGTCGGTGAAGCCGTTCACCGTCGGCAGCCCGCTAGCGCTGGTGTTGTTAGAGATAAAGGTCGCGGCGAGTTGCGCTCCGAGGGCGCCACCGAGCGTGCGCATGACTGTGTTCATGCCACCCGCGACGCCTGTCTGTCCCGGGGGAACAGCCTGCACGATCAGGTTGCCCAGCGCCGCGAACGCCAGCCCGATCCCAACCCTCATCAACGCCGCGCTGATCAGCATGTCGATGGGATGCGCATGGGCCACGTACAGCCAACCGAACGCCACGGCGGTGATCGCCGCGCCGACGACCAGCGAGGGCTTCGATCCGTAGCGGCGCGCGATTCGCCCCGCCTGCGAACCGACCGCCGCCATCAGGAGTGAGGCAGGCAGCAGGTAGAGCCCCGAGACGACGACCGACGCGCCGAAGCCAAATCCCGTGCTCTTGGCCAACTGGGCGAACTCCGGGAAGACGATGAACGAAGCGTACATACCGGCACCGAGCAGGAAGGCAGCCAGATTCGCCGTCCACACCCCGCGGATGCGCATCATCGCCATGTCAATCAACGGCTCACGGCTGCGCAGCTCAACCACGATCCAGGCCAGCACAAACAGCAGTCCGACCGCGATCAGCGCCAGTGTCTTGGACGATCCCCAGCCCCAGGTCGTGGTCTCAGAAACGGCGATCAGCACCAGGGATATGCCCACGCTCATCAGCGCTGCCGCGAGCCAGTTCACGCGTCCTGGCAAGCGCACCGGCGACTCCGGGATGAACCGCCACGCGCATACCGCCGCCAACACCGTCACCAACAAGGGGATCCAAAATAGCCAATGCCAGCTCAGGTGCTGCACGATGATTGCCCCCGAGATGATCCCGATGCCGGCTCCGACGCCCAGAATCGATGACATCAGACCGATGCTGCCGGCGACGCGGTCAGCCGGGAACTCGTCGCGCGCGATCGCGAACGCGAGCGGGAAGATACCGCCGGCGGAGCCTTGGATGACGCGCGCCACGATCAGCACGCCGAGCGAGTCAGACACCGCCGCCAACAGCGTGCCGAAGGCCAGGGCGATCAACGTATACAGCAGCAGCCGCTCCTTGCCGTACATGTCGCCGAGCCGGCCGATGATCGACGTCGCGACCGAAGCCGAGAGCAAGTAGCCGGTCAGCGCCCACGACACTCCCGCCTCGGATGCGTGCAGCTCGTGCTGAATCGTGGGCAAGGCCGGGATCACTGCCGAGCTCAAGACCGCATACGCAAGCCCGGCCAGAGAGAGGACAGCGAGGATGACGTTCGGGTGAACGCGGGTCGCCGTTCCCGTGCGCGACGGCATGCCGCTACTATACCGAAATGATCATTCCGGTCGGTAAGGGCGGCTCGGCCGTTGCTCCCGGAGATCGCGAGCCGCGGGGCAGGTGCGAGTGGGCCACCCTTGACCCCGGAACCAAACGCGAAAGGTTGCTGCGTGCCGCCGCCGAGGTGTTCGCTCGCGAGGGCCTCGACGCGCCGATGCCCGCGGTCGCCGCGGCCGCGGGTGCCGGTGTGGCAAGCGTCTACCGACAGTTCCCGTCCAAGCACGAGCTTCTCGCAGCGCTCGTAACGAGGCGATTAGAGCAGGTCGCGGATGCTGCGCTCGGCGCCGCCCAACGCGAAGTCGATCTTTGGCTGGCTCTCACCGAGATGTTGTGGACGTTGGTCAAGAACCAAGCGGCTGACGAGTTCCTCGGCGAAGCGCGGACCGCCGTCGCTGAGCATCCGGACGTCGTCGCGGCAGGCGACCGCGCTACTCATGCGGTCGAGCAACTACTGGCTGGCGCCCGCTCGCAGGGGCGACTGCGAGCCGATGCGACGACGCTCGACCTGCGCCTGCTGTTCGCGGCGACGAGCGCCGCCAGGCAGGTTGAACATGAGGCCTGGCCGCGTATGCTCGAGCTTCTGATCGACGCTCTCGACACGGAGCCACACGGCCGCGCTCCAAGTGGGCGCGAGAATTAACGGGCATTGCCGACCGCCGTCGCGCGGGGTCACAGCCGGATCGCCCTCAGGGCGCAGCGGGAACGATGACCAATGGAGTGTCGCCAGCTGGCAGCGCCTCGAGCTCGAACGTCGGCGAGGCGAGATGTTCGGCGCGAGCCGCGCGCTCGATGAACTCATCCGGGGGCTCGAGAAAGTCGATCCGCTTGGTCTTGTAGTGCATCGGGACGATGACGCTCGCGCGCAGGGCGGCCGCGATCTCCGTAGCCTGTTCGGCGCCGATCGTCGGGCCTCCGCCCACCGGAACGAAGAGCACGTCGATGGTGCCGAGCGCGGCCAGTTGCTCGTCGCGTAGGGCGCGCTGCCCGAGGTCGCCGAGGTGTGCCACGCGCCGGCCGCCGAGGGTGAACACCAGCAGCGTGTTGGCGCCGCGCTCGGTGCCGGCGACCTCGTCGTGCTCGGAGGCGATGGAGAGCACCTCGCCGATCGTCGATTCGTGGCGGCCGGCGGTCGACCTGATGGTCACCGGATCGCCGCCGATGGCGTCAACGCCGTTGTGGTCGAGGTGCTCGTGGGTGACGAGCAGTAGGTCGGCCGTGACGCCGGCGATCGGTGGGTAGTCCCAGCGCAGCTCGCGGTCGAGCATTGGCGTCATGTCCGCAAACGGATCGATGAACACCGTCGTCGAACCGTCGGTCAGGCGAAATGAGGACTGTCCGTACCACTCAACGTGCATGCTGCTCCTCGGGTTCGGCCACCCCCAGGCGGGGGACGGACGCGGCCACGGGCGCTGGGTCCTCGTCGTAGGCTGGGTGTTCGCCAAGCATCCCTGCGGCGGGCGCGGGGTCGTCGTCGTGGGCGGGGTGTCCGCCCCGCATCAGCGACGCCGCAGCGGCGATCAGGCACGCGACGATAGAGAACAGGAAGGCAGCGTGCAACCCGTTGCGGAACGGTGCCGAGATCAGGTTCGGGAAGAACGAGGTGCCGGTGAGGACCGACTGGCTGTGGGCCGACAATCCGGCGAGCACGTGGGACCCGAGCAGGTGCTGGATCGGGTTGTAGCCCAGAAACGCGGCGAAGAGGATCGAGACGGGAGGCAGCGTCGAGGCACGGTGGGCGGCGGCGACCGAGACGCCGTGGGCCTCCAGGCCGGAGCTCATCGCTTGGGGCAGCGTCGAGGCCAGCCCGATGATCATCAGCGTGAAGAAGACGCCGATCGACAGCACCTGAGCGGAGTTCTGGAACGTCTGATTCATCGCGCCACCCGCCCCCCGGTCCGCCCGGGGCAGGCTGTTCATCACCGCCGCCCGATTGGGCGAGGCGAACAGGCCCATCGAGATCCCGATCAGGAGCAGGATCAGGCCGAACGACAAGTAGGAGAAGTTCGTCGGCAGCAGCAGCAGCAGTCCGAAGCCGAGCGCCGCCAGCAGCATCCCGACGGTCGTGAAAGGTCGCGCGCCGAAGCGGTCAGACAGGTAGCCGGAGACAGGTCCGGCGCACAGCAAGCCGATGGTCAGCGGCAGCATGTAGATCCCGGCCCACAGCGGGGTCTCGGTAAAGTTGTAGCCGTGTTGGGGCAGCCAGATGCCCTGCAGCCAGATGATCAGCATGAACATCAGGCCCCCGCGCGCGATCGAGGACAGGAAGGTCGACAGCGTGCCAAACGTGAACGCGCGGATGCGGAACAGCTGCAGGCGGAACATCGGATCGCGCGAGCGCCGCTCGACGCTGACAAAGACGATCAGCGAGAGGACCCCGGCGGCTAGCAGGCCGAGCACGCGAGCGCTGCCCCAGCCCACCGCGTGCCCGTCGGCCGGGCGGATTCCGTAGGTCACCGCAGTCATGATCAAGATCAGGCCAAGCGCGAAGGCGAGGTTGCCCCACCAGTCGATCGGCG
>PMOY01000353.1:805-11675 GCA_003165655.1 Solirubrobacterales bacterium | reverse complement strand
CCCATCAGTCTCGTTAGCTCAAAGTCAACCAACCAATCCTCACTTAGGTAGACGAGCCGTCCATCGCGACCGGCCGGCCGACCAACAACCAGCTCTCACGGCAGGCGGTCCGATGAACATGCGGTCCACGGTTGATCGACGTGTGCTGAGGTGATCCCCGCGAGCACTGCGCGGACGCGCGCAGCGGTGTGCATGGGAGCGCGTTATGCTCGGCGCGGTGAGGGTGCTGAGAACCAGCAGGTCGCTCATCTGGGTGCTCTGGGTCCTGGCGCTGTGGGTCAGCGTGCCGTCGGCGGCTGCGGCGTTTCGATGGTCTGCATCGCTGCAGCTCGATCCGTACACGCGCGGAGCGATGAACGCCGTTTCGTGCGTGTCGGCGTCGCGATGCGTCGCGGTCGACTCGGCGGGAGGCGAGGTAGGGTTCGATCCGACCGCCCGCCCGGCGCTGGTCGCGGCTGGTCAGATCGCTGCAAGCGGCGTGACGGTGAACGCGGTCGTGTGCGTCTCGGCGGTACGGTGCACAGCGGTTGACGAGCGCGGAGAAGAGATCACGTTCGATCCGACGCGGCCGGGCCAGGCGAGGCGGTCGCTGATCTCCAATCGGTCGCCGCTGCACGGCGTAGCGTGTCCGTCCCCGGCGCAGTGCACGGCCATCAATGGGCGGGGCGAGGCGATCACGTTCGATCCCGCCCGCCCGCGCGCCGCTACCGTGGCGGAGGTCAATCCCGGCGGCCTCCTGACGAGGGTGGCGTGCCCGTCCACGACGCAGTGCACGGCCGTGACGACCGGCGTGGCGTTCACGTTTGACCCGAGGCGGCCAGGCGCCTCGATGACGACGGTCAATCTCGGCAGCTCGGCACCTCCGCGCGGGCTGGTGTGCCTGACGACTGCACGGTGCATCATGATCGATGCGGCAGGCGGGCTGATGGTGTTCGATCCTGTGACGCCGGCGACCGTGACCTCGGCGGCGGTCGCCGGTGCCGGGAGCGTGCGCTGGCTCACGTGCCCGGCACCGACGATGTGCGTGGCCGTGAACACGGCCGGGGGCGAGGTGACGTTTGACCCGGCGGCGCCGGGCGCCGCGAGCAGCGCGTCAGTCGATCCCGCGGGCGCTCCGTACGGGGGCCTGTTCGGCGTGGCCTGCCCCTCGCCCGCCCAGTGTACGGCCGTCGACTACACCGGCCGCGAGTTCACGTTCGCTCCAGTTGGCGCTGCGATCTCGAGCGCGCAGATGATCGACGTCAACGGCCCGGCGCCGTCGCTCTCGTCCGTTTACCACGGCAACGTGTTCGCACTGTCGTGCGCCTCAAAACGGCAGTGCTCGGTCCTTGACTCCACCGGCTACGTGGCGACGTTCGACCCGGCCCGGCCCCGGCTGCTCGCAATGCGGCGGCTGTCTGGGCCGATCTCCGACTACGCGACGCTGTCATGCCCGTCGGCCTCGCTGTGTGTCGCGGCCGGCGCGGACAGCCGCTGCTGCACGGGATCCGTGACGGTGTTCGATCCGCGGGGCCTGTCGATCAGCTCCGGGAACTGGGTGAACGATGGCGGCATCGATGCCTTGGCCTGCGTCTCGCCGAGTGTGTGCACCGAGGCGAGCCCCAACGCGTCCAGCACCGCGGGCGCCCACGGCCTTGTGACGTTCGATCCCACGCATCTCGGCAGTCCGGTCACGACCGGCCAGGACAACGGCGGCTACTCCGCGATGGCCTGCCCGTCGATCTATCAATGCACAGCCGTCGGGGCTTACGCCGTCCCCGAGGTGACCTTCGACCCAGCCGCTCCCGCGCGCGGGCAGTCGCATCCGCTCCCGGATACGTATCTCGCTTCGGTGGCGTGCCCGTCGATCAAGGTCTGCCTTGCAGGCAACGAGTTCGGGCAGGTGCAGGCGTTCGCGCCGCGGTCGGGAAGGGCGCTCGCGTCGACGCGGATCACCGGCTCGAGCCAAGTCGTCATCTCGCTGGCGTGCGCATCGCCCGTCGAGTGCCTGGCGGTCGACGACAACAACCGCGCCTACGTGGTCAATCCGAGGCGCCCCACCGCGTGGACCGTCGAGACGATCGCCAATCCGCCGAGGTACGGCAGGGTCGCGGGGGACGCGATCGCGTGCCCGACGGAGCGCGAGTGCGTGGTCGTGGCCGCCGACGGCCAACTGTTCATCGGACGCGCGTAGTTCACCCTTGGTGACGGACATCAGGCGCTGGCATGGGCGGTTGGTGCCGAGGGCTCAGTGTTTGCGGTGATGGGTAGTGGCAGAGCCATCCGTCAAGGGCGACGGTGCGTTCGGTGCTGTCGCGGTAGATCGCGCCAGCGCGGTCAACCAGGTTCGCAAGACGAGAAGATCCTCCGTTCTGTAGGGCTGGAAGCGACGAGCGAGTTGAGTGCGTGCCAACTCGCCGGCATCTCCGTACTCCCGCTCTTCCGCGGTTATGCGAAACCCCGCCTCCTCCATGATTGTCCGGTAATCCGAGGCCCGCAATCGACTCTGATATTGGAGTCTATTGTTGAATAGCCACCACACCGGATCCGCGTAGTGCAGGTAGTTAAACGGTGTGATCTTCGAATCGAAGTGAGCGTAGTGATCTGACAGATCGACAAAGTGGTCCATCACTGCGCTAGGGGCGGCGAGGCGTCCGAACTCAATCATGATTTCGCGCAGAACCTGCGGAGGAATGTGTTCCAAGGTGTTGTTCGATACGAAGAGATCGACACAACCTTGCGCCAGCGGACATAGTCGAGCGTCGCCGACGAGCACGCGCACACCAAGCCGTCCGAGGAGGTCCTCCGCCCCACCGGCAGACCCGCGCTCTGCTACGAGTCCCATGAGCGTGTCGACGCGCTCAGCGCAAACCCCTGGAAGCTGTTCCCGCAGTCGTCCAGACTGCCAGCGCGTCGCGTAGAAGTCCAATGCCTGCTCGGTACGCTCAACGCTGAGCAGAGAAGTAGTGTCGATCGTGACGATGTGGGCGGCACCTGCCAACGCCAACCCAACCGGCACTATTGGATACCACCCGGTACCCAGTTCGAGCGCAAGCGATGGCGCCTCCTGCTTCATGATCCGTCGGTAGTTCTGCAGGTGACGGCAGCACTGCCCAAGCTTCAGGTCAAACCCGCTCTCCGTGAGCGCCATGCTGTGCGTGACGTGCTCCTGAAACAGGTGATTGAGATGGTTCCGTCCGGGCAACACGGACATCACACCTTGCGCAGCGGCCTTGACGAGCCAGGAAGTCACAACAGCCGTCTCCCCAGGCGTCAACAGCCCGCGGGCGACCCGAGACCCCGTCTCGGGCTTTCAGCGCCCACGTGCACCGGTCTAGCCGGCCGAGCCGCCGCCGGAGTGGGTCCCCTTCTTGTGGATGAACTTGTCGAGCTTCGTCTTTAGTAACTCCAAGTGCCGATGGATCGCCTGTTCATCGTGCTCGACATTCTTGGCCATCTCGATCAACAAATCGAGATCCGACCTAAGTTCGTCCGGATGGGTGTCCTGCGAAGCTTCAGCCATCGGTATCTCCTAGTCGACGAATGTCCCCGCCTGCTCTAAAGAACCAGCCTAGGACAGGCCGCCACTCGCCGTCAAGATCGCGACCCGCCGTCGTGGGCGCCGCGCGACACGTCCGGGGACGGCCGCGGTATCGCCGGGGCCATGTGCGGGCTCGGCCACGTGCCGCGCCGCCCGGAGGTGGCGCGGCACGAAGTCGGCGCCGATGCCTAGTGGTGGTGCCGGCCGGCCAGCGCGGCCAGCTCCAGCGGGAACGCGGCGTTCGCCTCGCCGAGCCCGCTGGCCAGGTCGTAACCCGGCCCGGCGTCGTAGCCGTGCACAGTGATCGTCTGGCCGGTGCTGGGCTGCACCCAGGTGACCGTGTTGTTGCCGATCGTGATGTCGGTGATGCCGGAGAAGCGGCCGTCGCGCATCTCGTACAGGTAGGGGTTGATGTCCCCGAGCGGGTGACCGGCGGCCTGGTCGGCCAGCGCCACCTCACCCGAGAACAACGGCGAGGCCTCGCTGGTGCCGCATGTCGGGCCCCAGCCGTTGTCCGACGAGAGCGGCGGCGGGAACGTCTCGTAGGTGTCGACGGCGCCGCTGCACGATCCGCTCATCATCACATCCGGCACGCCGCGCGCGCCGCCGACCACATACTGCACGCCGTCCTGGAAGGACGGCCGCGAGAACACGGCCGAGACGCCGCCGTTGCTCGCGCACGGGGCGATCCCGAAGCACTTGGCCGGGGGGTCGTTCCAGACGGTGTCCGGCGCCGTGCGGTTGCCGAACTGGTCGAGCGACAGCTCGGTGCCGCCAACAGCCGTCACCAGCGGGTCGCTGTCAGGCCAGTCGATCACGCGGAACGGATAGTTGTCAGACAGGTCAGGCTCGTAATCGGTCGCGCCGTCGTCGCCTGTCGCGGCCAGCACGGTGACGCCCTTGGCCGCCGCGTCCTTGAACGCGTAGCGTAGGCCGTAGATCAGCGCCGGGTCGAACTGCCCCTGCGCGTTCTGGAACGTCTGCTCGGTCGCGCCGAAGCTCTGGCTGATCACCGAGCCGAGGTGGTGGTCGATCACGTACTGCTCGGCGTCCATCATCTGCGGTAGGCCCTGCACGCCCTCGGTCTCGTCGACCGGAGTCTCCACCAGGATCAGGTTGGCCCCGGGCGCCATCGCATGCGAGAACTCGACGTCGAGTGTCGTCTCGCCGGCCCAGCCGGGCTGATCGGGGTACAGGGTCGGGTTCCAGGCGGGCGGCGTCCCGGCCGGCGTGAGGACGTCGAACGACGGTGGTGGCGGCAGGTGGTTGGCCCGGTCGAACACCTGGAGGTCGTTCTGGATTGTCGGCGACCCGTACGAGTCGACCAGCACGATCGTCTGACCGGCGCCCTTGAGCCCCTGCGCGTTCAGCTGATCGACGCCGTACGCCTGCCGGATCTGGCCTGCGGTGTAGCACTCCTGGTTGTAATCGGCCTCGCACTGCGCGTCGGTCGGCTGCTGGGCGAAGTGACCGGGATACCTGATGATGAACGGTCTCGCCCCGGCAACACCTCCTCCGAACGCGAGCACAGCGGCCCCCACCGCGATCGAGCCGACGAATCCCTGCAAGATATGAGCACGCACGCTCCGCCTCCCCGTTGGTTTGATCGTCCCGGCGCGGCATTAAACCAAAGGACGCGCCGCGCGTCGCGTCGTTGTTCGATGACCAACTTCTGTACTGACGAGATGATCTATGCGCTGGTCGCCAATAGACGGGGGCTTTCTCATGGGCCGTGGAGGACTCGAACCTCCAACCTTGGGATTAAGAGTCGCTCGTCCAGCGCTCTGACGGGTCGCTCCTCCTGCGCCCAGAGCCTGAGCTCCTCTCTGAAGTCTTGCGCGAGACCGGGGGAGCCGTCTTCCATGACGAGGAGTTCATCGCGCATCTCGAGCCGGTGATGGCCACTGAGGACGACCTCCCCGACGAGCGCTCCGGCTAGACGTGCCGACGTTCGAGCGGCTGGTGCGATTCGACCGCGAGTTTCGTCGCCTGCCGCGTGAGTTGCAGAGAGCGTTCTTGGCGATGCTGCCGACGTTCATTGCAGCGTTGCGCGAGGTCCCACCGGCATTCCCGCCGGGCTTGCGCGTCAAACGCGTTCAAGAGATGAGCGGCGTCTGGGAGATCACCTTCGCTCCGGACGGCAGGGCAACCTTCGCATATGGCGACGAAGTGATCCCAGGCCAGCCACACGTGATCTGGCGCAGGATCGGCACGGGCGACGTCCTCACGGACTCACCTGGGCACGGTTTGGCGGCGATCGACACCAACGGCGTCTCCCGGCGCAAGCCGTCAAGATGGCCACTGCTCAGCGGACGATTTCCACGAGCAGCACCCAGCCGCCGTAGACGCCCGCCGCTATGCCGAGGAGGGCGGCGGGCACGAGCCAGTACAGGCCACCTCCCCAATGAACGATGAGCGAGATGCCGCTGATCGCCGTCGGGATGGCTGGTGCAGCCGTAGTGACGATGCGGGAACGGTGCCACGCGGCAGGGTCCTCGGGGTGCTCGCGCCGGGTGGCGAGCTGCCGCGGGATGACCGCGAGCAGCGCTAGCGCGATCACGAGCAGCTCGGTGCCTAACAGTCGTGTGTTCTGGGGGACGAGGGTGAGCGCGCAGCTCATCAGCACCAGCAGTACGGCGGCGAGCGTTTCCGCGGCTCTGGGCGGCAGGAAATTTGGGCGCTTGAGAATGTTCTCTAGGTTGATCGATACCGCTACGAACAGCAGCCCGGTTAGTGCCGCCGCGGCACCTACGAGTGCCTGGCAGAACACCTGCCACGCTGCGGGGTCATAACCGCGTGCCATCAGGAGGGAATCAACGCCCAACGGCCGTCGGGGCACGCCGCTCGTCTGATGCACCTACACACGGACCAGCGCATCTTGTCAGACCGCTGACGAGCGCTCCCTCGGTCCTCGCAACCGTCACTACGAGCTCGGAGGGTCCGGTTCAGGGGTAAGGAGCTGGCAGGTCTGTTCGAGGAGCGTGCGCAGTTGGTTGTAGCGGTCCGTGCCGAGAAGGTCGTGGAGGTGTTGTTCGAGGGTTTCCTCGCGAGCGGTGCCCTCGCGGCGGGCTTTCTGGCCAGCGGCGGTGATGTGGAGGCCAACTCCGCGGCCGGGGCGCAGTCGTCGCTCGAGGTATCCGAGCTTCTCCAGTCGTGCGACGACTTGGCTGATCGCCTGCTGGGTCTTGGGTGTGCGGCGCGAGATTTCGGCCACGGTGATCCCTGGCCCGGCTGAGATCGTGTCGAGCAAGCCTAGTGATGGCAGCGTCAGCGACGTGTCGGCAAGACCGGCCTCTCCCAGCAGCGCTGCGCGAGCCCAGGTCTCCCAGAGCAGGTGGGCCAGCAGATGAGCCCAACGGGGCTCGGGCAAGGTCAGGGCGGGCTCGAGCGAAACGGGCATATCTCGACTATAGCGGACTTTCCCAAGTACTTGGTTAAACAAGGACTTGTATTACCAGGTCCTTGGTGTTAGGCTGGCGCACATGCCCACACAAACGAGTTCGCTCCCACACAAGAACTGGACCCTCGCCGCGGTATGCCTCGGCACCTTCATGCTGCTCCTCGACGTCACGATCGTCGTGGTGGCGCTGCCGAGCATCCGCGGCTCACTGCGCACGAGCTTCAGCGACGTGCAATGGACGATCGACGCCTACGCGCTATCGCTGGCGGCGCTGCTACTCCCCACCGGGTCGCTCGCTGACATCTTCGGCCGCCGGCGCGTGTTCGCACTCGGCCTGGGCGTGTTCACCGCCGGGTCGCTGCTATGCGGACTCGCGTCCTCCGGAACCATGCTGATCGCCAGCCGCGCCTTCCAAGGCATCGGCGGCGCGACCGTCTTCGCGACCTCACTCGCGCTGCTCGCCCAAACATTCCACGGCCATGATCGCGGCTTTGCGTTCGGAATCTGGGGCGCGATCACCGGCGCCGCCACCGCCCTCGGGCCGCTACTGGGTGGCCTGCTGACCTCCGATCTGAGCTGGCGATGGATCTTCTTCGTCAATCTCCCCGTTGGCCTCATCGCGATCGCGATCACGCTCACTCGCGTCCAGGAGTTCCGCTCGCCCTACGCGCGACGGATCGACTTCCCCGCGTTCGCCGTCTTCACGCTCGGGCTCGTCGCGCTCGTCTACGGCCTCATCGAGTCCAGCAGTCGCGGCTGGAGCGACATCCGGGTCATCGCCGCCCTCGCCATCGCGGCTGCAGCCCTCGCCACGTTCCCCGTCATCGAGCACTACCGCCGCGAGCCGATGTTCGACCTGCGGCTCTTTCGCAAACCGACTTTCGTCGGCGGCTCCATCGCCGCCTTCGGGATGAACGCCTCGCTGTTCGGGATGTTCCTCTACATCATCCTCTACTTCCAAAACGCCCTGCACCTCTCCGCACTGGCCAGCGGCACGCGACTTGCGATCATCACGGGCGGAGCGCTCGTCACATCCGTCCCCGCCGGCCGACTGTCAGAACGCATGCCCGTGCGCTGGCTGATCGGACCAGGCCTCGCTCTCGTCGGAACCGGCCTCCTACTGATGCGCGGCATCCACGCCCACTCATCATGGACGCACCTCATCCTTGGCTTCGCCGTCGCCGGCCTCGGCGCCGGCCTGGTCAACCCGCCGCTCGCCTCCACCGCAGTCGGCGTCGTCGCGCCCCGCGACTCAGGCATGGCCTCAGGCATCAACACCACCTTCCGACAGGTCGGCATCGCCGTCGCCATCGCCGTCCTCGGAGCGATCTTCACAAGCCACCTCGAACACGCAACCACCACAACACTCAACGCTCACTACGCAACCACGATGAACGAGCTACTCCTGATCGCCGCCATCACCGCCATCACCGCCGGCGCCCTTTCGCTGCTACTCATCCGCACCAAAGACTTCGTCGCCCGCGAAGCCCCCACAAACCCCGACCCCGCCGAGCCCGCCGAGCAATCACGAGTGGCGGAGCGCACACCAACCAGGGAGATCGACCAAGCGCTGGCGACGGGCCGCGGCCGGACGATGAGCGCAACGCTTGGCTCGGCCAACGTGGGGTCGCCGCTCGGCTCTGCGGCCCTCGGGCAGACGCCGCAGAGGCGAGCGCGACGCTCACCCCCGGTGGGGCATCACCAACACGCGCCGGAACTCCGAGACCCTTCGCGACCCGGACCTACCTCGAGGCCAAGTGGTCGACGCCGCCAGCCTCGAGGCGGGTCCCCCCAGAAGCCGTCACCCGGCACCCCGTCCACGCCGACCCGCCGACTCCCACGCTCCTCCCGTCAGCCGCGATGAACAGTCCACCGGGAAGCTGGAAAGCCATGACCACCAACCATCACCGCCCCCTCAGATCTGGATCACGCAGCCGCCAACGCGAAACGGGCTGAGCGCACGCCCGCGCGGATCCGAGCGATGTGTTCGACCGCCTCCTCCTTTCCGGGCCTGCTGGCAGTCAATATGAGACGGCCCGATCGAGGAGAGGAGGACTGCGATCGCCTGCTCTCGACACTCCTGCGTTCATGGCGGCACGGGCATCTCGACGTCGGCGACGCGTCCCCTCGTTTGCGCGGTCTGCCGGGCTGGGCCATCGTCGCCTTGGGCCTCGATGCCGTGTCGGCTGTCTGTTTCTCGCAGGTGGCGAATCTCAGGGCCGCGACCGGTACTGAAGTCTGTCCTGCTTCCGTGACTCCACGGGGCACCCGGCATCGCAGGGCCGAACCTCGAACTCCGCGTCCTCGTCCGCGGGCCGGCCGTAGCCGTGGTCGAGAGAATCCTCGATCAGTTCCGGCAGCGATCAAGCGCCGGCTCGCGGGGGGGACCAGGTGGATGGTAATCGCGAACGCCCTCACCTGCCACCACCGACGATGGATCGACACGGTGATCTGTCTACAGACGCTGTCAGGCGCGTTCTTCCATCACGCAGAGGAAACCTCCCGACGCGCTTCTGATCCGACTGTCGCCCTCTTCAACGCCTTACGACGGACCGAGCAAAAAGCCGCCTCCCGCCTACCCGACCAACTTCCGCGAACCGCACCCGCGTCTCACGGGATCTCGCCGCGCCACTGGTGCGGCACCAGGATGGCGTCAGTCTCAGAGAGCGCACCGTCTCGTTCGACGAGGCGGCCGGTCTGCTTGCGCGGGCATCAGGCACCACGACGTCGCGGCTGGTTGTGTCCGATTGGGGGAGCGCTCGTCGTCAGGGTCAGCGCCGACATCGTGGCTCCTCCGTACCACGAGCGGCAGCGACTTGGACGAGGACGCTGGCCCCAGGGAGCTGTCTGAGCAGGCTGTTGGTTTTGGTGGATAGGGGGCGTCCGAGGGGATTGTCGGAGCGCTCGCACGCGGACTCTCAGGCCAGTTGGTATGCGCCCGGCGCGAGCCGAGAGGTCCGACGGTGGTACGTGCCCGAGGTCCACGGCCACTGGTTCGGATCGTTGCCGTTCTCGTCGATGTACCAGCTGCTGCAGCCCGTGTGCCAGACAGTCGTGCTGAGCGCCGAACGCAGCTCCCGATCGAAGCTTTCGGCGGCGCCGGGGCGGACCTCGATCGTCCGCGCCCGGTTGCGCTCGAGTTCGCGCGTCGCCTCGATCACGTGCTGGACGCCGGCCTCGATCGTGTAGATCACGGAGCCGGTCCCGCCGTTCGTGTTCGGCCCGTACAGCACGAACATGTTCGGGAACCCCGGGACGCTGACACCGAGGTACGCGCGCGCGAGCTCTGACCACTCCCGCGCGAGGCTCCGTCCCTGCGCGCCGAACACCTCCATCGGCGCAACGAATCCGTGCGTCTTGAAACCGGTGGCGAGCACGAGCACGTCGGCAGGATGGGTGCTGCCGTCGGCGGTCCGGATCCCCGAGGGGGTCACACCTTCGATCCGGTCGGTGATCACCGAGACGTTCGGGCGAGTCAGCGTCGGATACCAATGGTCGGTGAGCATCATCCGCTTGCAGCCGATCTCGTCGGTCGGCGTGACCTTCCTTCGCAGCTCCGGGTCCTTAATCGCTTTCGTGATCTGCCAGCGGCCGACCTCGCGCAGCGCCGGTCTCAACCACGGCTGGCTCGTCAGCGCGAGCGCGCCCGTCTCCATGAAGTAGAAGTTCGCCTCACGGTCGAGACGCTGAAGGAGGGGCATCCGCGTGAACGCTCTCTTGGCGCGCTCGCCATAAGCGGCGTCCACCTTCGGCAGCGTCCACCCCGGCGATCGCTGGTAGACGTCTACATGGGCGACGGTCGGCTGGATCGCCGGCACGATCTGAATCGCGCTGCAGCCGCTTCCGATGACCGCGACGCGCTTGCCGTGCAGCGGCACGTCGTGGCGCCAGCGCGCCGGGTGGAACGCCGGACCGTCGAAGCTGTCAAGCCCCGGTATCGCCGGGACGCT
>PMOY01000353.1:0-745 GCA_003165655.1 Solirubrobacterales bacterium | reverse complement strand
GTCCTCGAGATACGCCTGGATCTCCGCCTGCGGCGCGTACCGACGCGACCAGTTCGGGTTCGGCGCGAACGAGAACTCGTACAGGTGCGATGGGACATCGCACGCCGCGCCGGGATAGGTGTTATCGCTCCACACGCCCCCGATCCGCTCCCCGCGCTCGAACACGCTGACGTCCCGGTACCCCGCCCGGCTCAGCAGCACCGCGGCTCCGACGCCGCCGAAGCCTGCCCCGACGACCGCGAAGGAAGTCATTGCCGCGACCCTACCAAAGCACTCTCGTCCCGTGCTGCCGCGTGAGCGCGACCGACAGTGGCTTCTCCGCCTCGAATGAGGGTTGTCCGCCGAGATCCGCTTCATCGGTCCTCAAACCAAAAGCACAGGAAACGCGCCACCCAGCACTCACCCCCTTGACATAGGAGAAACTACTCGGCTCGACCAACGCTCGCGTCGACCGTCCAGAGACCCGGCCTGCTCTGGTCGTCGAACTACCAAGTAAACACGCGCGCGGACACGAACGTGTCGATCTCGCATCCGTGCGAGATGTCAGTTCCTCGCGCGCGGAGAACGCGCATCAGAGTCGGACCCAGGCTGCGACTCTGATGGTCCCACCTCGACCGCCGTTACCCATCACACGACATATTGGGGACATGTTCCAGAGATGGCGCACCAACGAGAACGAGAAAAGCCCCGATTACCGGGGCTTTCTCATGGGCCGTGGAGGACTCGAACCTCCAACCTTGGGATT
>PMOY01000010.1 GCA_003165655.1 Solirubrobacterales bacterium | reverse complement strand
TGTGGTGGGCGTGGTCGATCGTCACCGCCGCGGTCGGGTGGAACCTCGTGAACCTGCGGGCGCTCACGCTCAACGTCGCGTATTTCAACGACAGCACGGTGCACGAGCAGATGGTGCGGTTCGCGACGGCGCAGCTGCGCGCCGGACACCTGCCGCTCACGAGCTGGTTNNCAGTTCCTGCATTACCAGAGCCTGCCGGCGATCCTGACCGGGCTGGCGGGCCTCGCGGCTGGCCCCGACGTGGCGTTCCGCTGGTCGCTGTACCTGCTTTTGTCGCTGTGGCCGATCAGCGTGTACGTGGCGGCCCGCGCGTTCGGGGCGGGCCGGCCGGCAGCGGCCGCTTCGGCCGCGATGGCTCCGTTCCTGATGAGCGCCACGGGGGTCGGCTACGAGCAGGGCGCCTACGTGTGGATGGGGTACGGCGTCTGGACGCAGCTGTGGGCGTCGTGGACGCTGCCGCTCGCGTGGGGCTGGAGCTGGCGGGCGATCCGCGACGGGCGCGGCTACCTCCGGGCGATCGGTCTGACCGCGCTCACCGTCGCGCTGCACTTCGAGACCGGCTACCTCGCGCTTTCGGTACTGCTGGTCTGGCCGTTCGTGGCCGGCCGGCCCCTCGTGACCCGGCTGGGGCGGGCCGCGGTCCTCCTCGGCGGTTCGCTGCTCGCATCGGCGTGGGTGATCGTCCCGCTCCTGACGCAGCGGCCGTGGGCGACGGTCAACGAGCCGCTGCAGGGCACCGGACTGGTCAACGGCTACGGCGCGCGTCGCGTGCTTGACTGGCTGGTCTCCGGGCAGCTGCTCGACCACGGCCGGCTGCCCGTCGTGACCGTGTTCGCGGCGCTCGGGTTCGGACTTGCGTGGCTTGCGTGGTCCTCAGACGCCGACGCCCGCGCCGTGCTGGTCGCGCTCGCAGTGTGCCTGCTGTTCGCGTTTGGTCGCACGACGTTCGGGTCGCTCGTCGATCTGATCCCGGGCAGCGCCGACCTCTTCTTTCGCCGTTTCATCATGGGCGTGCAGCTCGCCGCGCTGCTGCTCGCCGGTCGGGGGGCGGCATGGCTGGCGGCCGGCTGCGTGCGGCTGCTCAAAGCCCGAGTCCCGCTTTGGCCGCCCGTCCTGTCCCCGGCGGCTGGGCTCGTTGCGGCGGTCGCCGTGCTCGCGCCCGCGTGGCTTGCGCTCGGCGCCTACGACCGCCATGACGGCGCCGCGATCGCGGCCCAGCGCCGCGCGGACGACACCAAGGGCGCCGACGTTGATCGCCTCGTCGCGGTGATCAAGCGCGACGGCGGCGGGCGGACATACGCCGGGATGCCCTCAAACTGGGGCCAGGACTTCACCGTTGGGGCGGTCCCCGTGTTCAAGTACCTGGAGAGCCGCGACGTCGACGAGGTCGGATACGCGCTGCGGACGGCGTCGCTGATGACCGACCCGGAGTACTACTTCGACGACCGCGACCCCTCCGACTACCGGCTGTTCGGGATCCACTACCTCATCATCCCCATCGGCTCCAGACCTCCCGTCCCCGCTGCGCTCAAGCTCCGGGCCGGCCCCTACTCGCTCTGGACACGTACAGGCGCCGGCGCAGTCCTGCAGGCCGGCACGATCGTCGCTCACCTGACCGCGAACCGAACCGACATCGGCACACGGACGCTCCCCGTGCTGCACTCCGACCTGGCCCAGCACGAGCGATACGAACAGGTGCGGTTCGACCAGTCCGGCTCCGGCGTCCCGGCTCGATCCTCGCGATCATCGACCGTGCCGCCGCCCCGGCGCTCAGCGGGCACCGTGGTCGCGCAAGCCGACCATCTCACCACGGGCCGGGCCGCCGCGACCGTCGTGATGCACCGGCGCGGCGTCGTCGTCCTGAGCGCCTCGTTTGACCCCGGCTGGACCGCGACCGTCGACGGACGCTCACAGCCCACGGAGATGGTCGCACCCGCTCTGGTCGCGACGACCGTGCAAGCCGGAACCCATCGCGTCGTATTCCACTACGCCGGCTTTCGTGGGTATCCGCTGCTGTTCGCAATCAGCGCGGGGGCGCTGCTCGCGCTGCTCTGCGCGAAGGTGTCGCGCCCTCACACACCAGCGCCGCGCACGCCCCGCCGGCTCTCACGAACAGCTGCTGGACCGCCTAAGTACCAGGCAAAGCCCGCGCGAGAGAAACACGGACGCAGGTAGAACAGCTCCCAGGTGGGCTTGTTGGCGTCAGCTGGTTGGGAGGGTCTGGAGCGCGGCAAGGATGTCGCTGACTTCGGTGCGGCCGGTGTAATCGGCGTGGATGTCCACGAAGCGGACGATGTGGTCGCGATCGACGATCAGGACGGTCGGCATCGGCAGCCGGGTGCCGCGGTCTTCGCGGCTTGCGCGGATGTCCACGCCGAGCGTCCGTTGCGCTATGAGTCCTTCCTGGGAAGGGTCGAATGTGATCCTGAGCGCGTCGGCGACGTGCGCCCCGGTGTCGCTGAGCACGGTGTAGGTCAGCTCGTCCTTTTCCTGGGTGCCGAGCGACGCGTCGGGGGTCTCTGGCGAGATCGCGATGAGGCGAGCCGAGTATGCGCTGAGCTGGGGTAGTAGGTCTCGCTCGTAGGTGCGCAGGGTGAGGTTGCAGTACGGGCACCAGCCGCCGCGGTAGAAGACGATCACGGCAGGTCCGTCGACGGTGAGCTCGTCCAGTGTCCGGAGCTGGCCGGTCGCGTCGGGCAGCGTGAACGCGGCGAGCTGGTCGCCGACCGCTACCGCCCCGGGCGGAATTCCGCCGGCGGCGAGCGCCGCTTGGTCAGTGGCGAACACCGCGACCACCTCGGCGGCCAGCCCGCTGGCCGCGGCCGCCTTCACGTCTTTGGCCTGCTCGGCGATCGTTGTCATCGCTTCTTTTCCTTCCGTCGCTGCTCTATTGGACTGAACGGTCCACTGCCGTCGCAGAGACTAACACACACTGGACCGGCCAGTCCAGTCCGCTAAGATCGCCCCGATGACGAGCGCTCAGCCCGCGACTGCGAAAGGACGCGAGACGCGCGAGCGGATCATCCGCGCCGCCGCCTCGCTCGTCGCCGAGCGCGGGGTCCTCGGCACCTCCCTCGATGACGTACGCGCCCGCGCGCACGCATCTAAGAGCCAGCTATACCACTACTTCGCCGACCGTGACGACCTCATGCGCGCAGTCGCCAGGGCCGCCAGCGACGACGTAGTTGGCGGCCAAGCCGGACTGTTCGAGCGGCTCGACACGATCGACGGCCTGCGCGCTTGGGCCCAGGCGCTCGTGACCCTCCAGCACACCCGCAACGCCAAGGGCGGCTGCCCGATCGGTTCGCTCGCCGGCCAACTCGCCGAGCAGGACGAAGGCGCCCGACTCGAACTCGCCGACGGCCTCGACCGCTGGGAGACCGCGATCCGCCAGGGCCTCGAGCGAATGGCAGCCCGCGGAGAGCTACACCCCGGCGCGGACCCAAGCGCCCTCGCTCAAAACACGCTCGCAGCCGTCCAAGGCGGCTTGCTCCTCACCCAAGTCCGACGCGACCCCAATCAGCTCCGCTCGGCCCTCAACGGCGCGATGAAAGCGATCCTCGCGGCACGCGCCGTGTCTTGATCGCTCTCGCGAATCTTCTCAGAAGCAGGCGTGTCCGCGTGGCTCCGCTGCCGTCAAGTAAAGCGTTCTTGACGACGCGCGGTGTGCTCGCCTTGTCCCTACGCGACAGACGAAGATCACTCGCGTTTGAGATGGTCACGAGTTCGTGAGCCGAGCGTTCAAGTTGCCTTGAATTCGTCTGAGAACATCAGCGCGTCAGGATCGAGATCGGGTCGTGTGGGAGCGTTTGCGGTCCCACGGGTGCGAGGAGGAGGACGCGTTTCCCTTCGTGCAGGATCGTGTCGTTGCTGGATGTCACGCGCGTGTCGGGTTCGGTGACGGCGACCACCAGGCAGCCGGGGGGCCAGGAGATCTCGTCGACCCGCCGCCCGAGCGCGGGGGAGTTGGCGCCGACGGTGATTTCGACGATCTGATAACCGGTGAGTGGGGTGCTGGATCGGTGGGCGACCCGCGAGGGATCATCGGCACCGAAGTCCGCAGCGAGGGCGCCCCGCTCGATCGACTGCTCGGAGGACTGCACGGCCTGGGTCAGCACGTCGAGGATGTTGTTCCGGGTGATCCATCCTTGTAGGTGCTCGCGGTCATCAGCGAGCACCGGTAGGCCTGACGGGCCGTAGAGGGCGAGTTGCCGGAGCGCCTGCTCAAGGGTTTCGTCGCTGAATAGCTCCTGGGGTTGGCGAGTGTCGGTCACCGTTCCGGCGAGGCTCTCCCATTGCTCGTCGGTAACGCCGGCGTGGTCGGAGTCCGCGTCCTGGGCCCCGTTCAATCGGGCGGCGGCGGCAGATCGCGAGACGGGTGCCATGGCGTCGGCGACGGTCAGGGTCTGCAGCACGTTGGTCGTCTTGGGACGCTCGATATCGATTCCGCGACGCAGCAGCTTGGTGGTGTACACGCTGCCGTAGGAGATGTACTTGGAGACCGCGGCAGCGATTCCGCAGGTGAGCATGATCGGGAGGGTGATCCCGAAGTTGGAGGTCATCTCTGCCACGCTGGCGATGGCGGTCAGCGGTGCCTGAGCAGC
>PMOY01000025.1 GCA_003165655.1 Solirubrobacterales bacterium | reverse complement strand
TGATAGATCATCTGGAAGGTGAGGGCGGCGGAACGAGCCCACCGCGCGTAGTCCGCGCTCAGGGTGGCGCGGACGAGCACGTCCGCCAGTGGCACGTACACCTTCGGGTCGGGGTGCACGAAATAGCCCTTGAAGTACTCGCGGATGACCTCGGGATCGGTCCAATGGAGCTCGCGGTCGTACAGGGTCTCCTCGGATTGCGGCGGGATCCCGATCCGGTAATCGGCGAGCCCGAGCGGGTCCTCGAGAACGAGGTGCGTGACGCGGTCCGGGTACATCAGCGTGAACCGTGTGGCCGTCATCCCGCCGGTCGAGTGCCCGAGAACCGCGACCTTCCCGACACCGAGATGATCAAGCAGGGCTGCCGTGTTCTCTGCGAACAGATGGAAGCTGTAGTGGATGTCCGGCTTCGAGGACTTCCCCCACCCGATCTGGTCGGGAGCGATCACGCGATTCCCGGCGGCCGTCAGCACCGCGATGACGTGCTCGAAGTAGTAGCCGCCGAAAGCCTTGCCGTGCATCAGCACGACCGCCTTCCCGTTGGGCTCCGTCGCCGGCGGCACGTCCATGTAGGCCATCACCCAGCGACTGCAGATCGCTACGTCGCTGGAAGAACTCGACCGGGTAGGGGTACGCGTACTCCTCGAGGCAGATGCCGAGCGCCGCTAGCTGCGTACTGCTGTCGGTGTGCGCCGCCTCGCTCATCACACGCGTCTCCCTCTCGTCGGGCTCGATGCGGCCGCAGCCTATGCGGGGCGTCGTGACGTGGAAATGGTGCCGCCTACGAATTCGCTTGGAGATTTGTCGCCTTGTCCGGGGCTCCAGTCGATCTTGGGCGTCGAACCATTGCCGACCGGCGGCTCCGCCCCGAAACTCTGCGGCGTTTCCGGCCCGCGCTGGTGGCTCCGGCCCGAGCGCTCCGAGCCTTTCCAAAAGCCGGACTCACGCCACGGCTCGCGGCGCTCACCGCCGCGAGCGGCGGATTTCGGGCGGGCTGCGGGCAGACGACTGCGATGCGCGCTCACGATGTGCCGTCAGAGCTACACGCTGAAGATTTGAGCGATCCACCGGCACCGCTGCCGCCTTCTCCTGAGCCACGGGTATCCGTCCCGCCACGAGACTTCCGGACGCGGCAATCCGAGTCCCGCTTACGCGGAATGTACGAGTTGCTCAAAGATGCCCTCGGCCTACAGCGGGACCAGTGCCAGGATGGTCAGCGGCCGGTCCGAGAGCACGTGCAGGTTGCTTGACGGCGATCTGGCAGGCTTCCTGAGGTGGCGACCAACGACGGGAGTGGATAGGAGGACGGTGGCGGAGCCTAGAACTCATGTGCTCGAGTCGACTGACGCGTCGGTCAGCCCCGGGGTGCTCGATCCCTCGCGGGCGGCGGCCTTGACGATCGACTCGGGGGACATCGTGTCGTATCCGAACACTTGGACGCAGTGGGGGAACCAGGCTCGGTTCGGGATGTCGTTCGCCGACCGCGAGCCGCTGCGCCGGCAGTTCCCGACCGGGCCATATTCGAATCTCGGGCCCGTCGAGATCCGCGGCGCGGAGCCCGGGGACGTGCTCGAGAGTCGAATGCTTCGCGTCAAGCCGATCGACTGGGGTTGGAACTCGTTCCCGCTCGGCGTTGGCGCGCTGCCGTCTGAGTTCGAGGAGCCTTAGGTCCACTACTTCCGGTTTGACGAGGATCGGACGCATGCCGAGTTCGTCGATGGGATCCGGATCCCGCTAGCCGCTTCGATGGGCGTGCTCGCGGTTGAGCCGGAGGGCAACGAGCCGGTCAGTGCGATCCTCGCGGGTCCCTATGGCGGGAATCTCGACCTCGCGGAGATCACCGAGGGAACGTCGCTGTTCCTGCCCGTGTTCAAGGCCGGCGCCCGAGTTTGGAGCGGCGACGCCAACGCCGCACAGTCCGATGGCGTCGTCGATCAGACCGGGATCGAGTCGGCGATGGAGGTACTGCACGTGCAGTACCTCGTTCACAAGGGCGTGGAGCTCGCCGGTCCGACCGTGGATACCCCGACGCACTGGATCGTGATGGCGTTCGCCGATTCGCTTGACATCGCGCTTCCCGAGTGCGTTCGCACCGCGATCGCGTGGCTCAAACGAGCATGGCGGGCTCGACCGCCGCGACGCCTACGCCCTGTGCAGTATGGCGATCTCGTTCAGGGTCACTCAATGGGCCGATCAGACCGGCTCGGTCTACACCTCCACCCCACCGAAGACGATCCACGCGATGATCCCGAAGGACGTGCTTGGCGAGCGAGTTCTGCAGCGCATCGGCGACTCGATGCGCCCGGCGGCATGACCCTTACCCCATCGGACTCGCTCGCCATCCTCCAGCTCGTGGCTCGAGCGGACGCCTGCGCAACCAAACGAGACGCCGACGGATACGCAGCGCTGTTCACCAACGACGCTGTGATGGACGGCGACATGGGCACGGTCGAGGGACAGACCGCGTTGCGCGATACGGTGGCACGGGTCTGGGCAGCTGAACCGGCCGGAACGCTGCACCTGACGCTGAACGCCGTGATCGACGAGTCCGGTGCACAGCCCGCCGTCGACAGCGTCATGCTGATGGTCGGCGCCAGTCCCTCGCCGACCGTGCTCGGCTCGGCTCGCGTCAGGCAGACCGTCCGCCACACGCCCGGCGGGTGGCGCATAAGCGCGCGTTCGATCGACACCCATGGCTGATCCAGTCCTCGTCCTCGGGGCGACCGGAACCCAGGGCGGCGCGATCGCACGCGAGCTGCTCGCGGCGCAGATCACAGTACATGCGCTCGTCCGAAATCCGCTGTCCGATCGCGCCCAGGTCCTCAGCGCCGCAGGCGCATCGCTCGTCGAAGGCGACCTACGCGACACGGCCTCCATGACACGGGCATTCGCGGACGTGGAGGCCGTGTATGCGATCACGACGCCGTTCGAACACGGCGCGGACGAGGAACTGAAGCAGGGCCAGAACATCGCCGCCGCCGCCCATGAAGCCGGCCTGCCATGGCTGATCCTGGCCTCCGTCGCCGCCGCAGACCGCGCGCCTGTCCCTCACTTCCGCAGCAAGGCACGGATCGAGCAGCAACTGATGGACACAGACATCCCGTGGACAGTGGTCGCGCCGAGCTACTTCTACGAGAACATACTCGGCGCGCGCGCCGCGATTCGAGACGGCAGGCTGCCGATCGCGCTCCCCAGCAACAAGCCGTTGCACCAAGTCGCGCTCGCCAACCTGGGCGCCCTCGTCGTCGCCATCCTCAGGCGCCGCGAAGAGCATCTCGGCGCGCGCGTCGAGGTCGCGGCCGACGCTCCGACCCCCGAGGCCATGGCCAGCGCGATTGGCGTCCGCTACGAGCGGATCCCGCTCGCCGAGCTACGCCATGGCAGTGAGGATCTGGCCGCGATGTACGAGTTCCTCGCCTGCGAGGGCTACGGAATCGACACCACGGCGCTCCGCGATCGGTATCCGGAGGTCTCATGGACGAGCTTCGCGGATTGGGCGGGCAACATCGACTGGCGACAACCGCTGATGCCAGACCCCCGCCGCACCTAAAACCCTCTGGCTGGCGCTTCTGCTTTGCTCCCACGCCAAGCGTCTGGAGACCATTCGGCAACCGGCCTGCATTGCGCGGCAAGCACATCTCCGTCTCACAACCGATGGACTATCGGACGCCCTGGGGCGCTCGCTGAGGTCGTCCGGATCGGGCCGCGCAGGTGTCGCACAACCCAACGATCAACGGACGCGGTCGAGGACGCAGTGCGGCACGGTCTCGCTGTTGTTTCGCACCGGGTCGGGCGTTGGCGGGCGGTCCTATCAAGCCGGAGCTATCGTTTGATGTGTGAGTCCCGAGCCGAGCGAACCGCCCACGATTATCGAATGGGGCGGGGGCCCGGAGGCGTTCGAGCGTTGGCTCAACCGGTTCTATGACCTCGTTGAGCAGGACGAGCTCCTCAGCCCGGTATTCGGCGGGAACGTGGGCGAGGAGCATCGCCGCCGCGTCACGCTCTGGTGGTGCGAGGTGATGGGCGGCCCAGCCGAATACACCGAGAAGCTGGGCGGCTACGAGCACATGCTCGGCCGGCACGTCGGGCTCGATATCACCCCTCAGCAGCGCTTGCGGTTCGTCACGCTTCTTAGCCGAGCCGCCGACGACGCCAGCCTGCCGGCGGATCCGGAGTTCCGTGCCGCCATCATCGGGTATGCAGAGTGGGGCTCCCGCTTGGCCGTCTACAACTCAAGGCCCGGTGCCCAAGTGGCTCAGCATGCGCCAGTTCCGCGGTGGGGATGGGGAGTCGCACCGCCCTACGAGCCGTAGCCCGCGATCCCAGACTGGTCCTCGGGGGGGACCGTCTCACTGTCCAAACGTCTTGCGAACACGGTTGAGAGACGCGCATCTAGGAACGGGGAAGCCGGCGGCCGAGGCGTGTGCCCTGCTTTGCCGGTGGAATCGTCATGGCTCGGATCGGCTCTGGGCTGCTCCTGGATTCGGTCGCGAGCGGCAGCGGTCCAAGAGTGCTGCGTAGGCGACAAGCGGCAGTCCAGCATCGCGACAGCGCGGCTCGGTCCACGAAATTGTCGAGCCGCCGCGCGCTCGAGGCTGGATAACCGGCCGGTGGTAACGAGAGCGCCCCGAAGTTGGTCGGGCGTGAACTCGCGCACGGATAGGATCGCGACCGTGACCTCGACCTCGATCATCCAGGTGCCAGAGCGAGACCGCGCGAGGGCGATCTCAACGATTGTGGCGGCGTTTGTCAGCGATCCGGTGGAGCGCTGGTTGTTTCCCGAACTTGCTCAATATCAGGCGTGGTTTGGGAAGTTCGTCGCGGCGTTCGCCGGCGAGGCGTTTGACCAGCAGAGCGTCTGGACGCTCGGTGACTTTGATGCGGTCGCGCTGTGGCTGGCGCCTGGTGCCGGTGTCGATGAGGCGGCGATCGCGGAGGTGCTCACAGATGCCGTCGCTGCGGAACAGCACGAGGACATGTTCTCGGTGCTGGAGCAGATGGATCGAGCCCATCCGGCCTTTGAGCACTGGTATCTGCCGTGGCTAGGCGTCGTCCCAGACGCGCAGGGCCAGGGATTAGGGGGCCAGCTGCTCGAGCATGGCCTGGCGATCGTAGACCGGACTCATCTCCCCGCCTTCCTGGAGACTCCAAATCCGCGAACTGTCGCCTTCTATGAGCGACATGGGTTTGTCCTCACCGCGGAATCTCAGTCAGGCGGGTGCCCGCCGGTGATCTCGATGGTTAGGGAAGCGCGCTAGTTCCGACGCCGGTACGACTTGCGGCTCGCGCCCCGCGCCTTGCCGCTCACGTCCGCCTTCACGAAGCCATGCGGTCTCGCGCCATTCCGCGGCCGCTCCGGCTCGATCCACCAGCCCTCGCTGACAGCGTTGGCTCCGGTGCTGCGACCGTTTCAGAACGCCCAACCTTGAACGAGACGGTCGGTCGCCAGCGCGCAGAGCGTGCCCGCGGGCGGCGGTGGGTGGTGATCGCCGCTCGGCCGAGATGTTCGTCGGTGCCGGCCCGGCGATGTGATTGTCCGGTTGGGAGACCTAAGCTTCTGTCAGATGTTCGCGAGTTCAGGACGTGCCCAGCTGGCTTACGAGATTACGGGTGTCGAGAGCGGCGTCGACGTCTTGCTGATCCACGCCGGCGTCAACGATCGACGCAGCTGGCGACATGTCGTTCAGCGGCTACGTGCGCGGCACTTGTGTGTCGCGTTTGACATGCGCGGTTTCGGCGAGACCACGTACCAGACCGAGGCAGGCTGGTCGCCCGTCACCGACGCGATGGCCGTTCTCGACGCCGCGGGCGTCGAGCGGCCCGTGGTCATCGTCGCGTGCTCGATGGGTGGTCAGAATGCCATCGATCTGGCCCTGGCACATCCCGATCGCGTGGCGGGGCTTGTGCTCATTGGCACCGCTGTCCGCGGCGCGCCATACCCCGACATCAAGCACGGGCCAACAGCGGAGCTGAACGCGATGATCGAGGCAGCCGATGCCGCCGGTGACGTCGATGAGGTCGGCCGGCTCGACGCATGGATGTGGCTCGACGGCCCCGGCGCGCCGGAGGGTCGTGTTGGCGGGCCCGCGCGCGAGCTGTTTCTCGACATGAACGGCCGGGCGCTGAGGGCATCGGACCCCGGCGAGCAGGCAGAGATCCCGTCGGCCTGGCCTCGCCTGGGCGAGATCACGGGACCCACTCTGGTGATGGTCGGCCGACTCGACGCCGAGGAGATTCAGGTGATCGACGAGCAGGCGGCCGCGATCATCCCGGGCGCTCGACTCAGATGGCTCGACGGCGTCGCGCATGTCCCGCACCTCGAGGGAGATCCCGCGACACTGGACGAGATCGCCGCCTTCGTCGACGCGCTCACCTTAAGCGCCGAGCAAGGCCGATAACCGGACCGCTGATCACGTTGAGGGCGGCCGATTCCGGCGCCACAGCAGTCTCGGACGGGAAGGATCAGCGAATGTCGGGTAGACCGGGAAGGCCCCTGTTTTTTTGGAGCGAGGCAGGGGTGTCGCCCCGATCGAGCGTCTCCGCCGGCGCTCGAACGCTCCCAGAGCACCGATGCCGCAAGGGCAAACCTGGGTGAGATCCGGTTCTGGGATGGCCCGGTTTCTGTGTTAGTCTTGGACGGCCAAATGGCGAAGCGACGGCCACACTGGGCTGAGTTCGACGCCCGACGGCCGGTCTTGCCTGGAGCCGGCCGATCCCGCCAGGTTCGTGATCGACGAGGCCGAGGTCTTGTTCTGGGGGGTCTGCGCGTCGTGCCGGGCCGCCGGCGATAGCGACGACCGCGAGGATTGGGAGTAGGACATGCAGATCTCGACAGCCGAGACCCCGGCGGGTGCCATCACCGAACTCCCGGTTCGCGAGACCGCGTCGCGTCCGGTGCGCGTATTGGTGGAGGATCGCGAACTGGCGCAATCCGTCGGCGAGGAGCGGCGGCTGCTGGCCGAGCGAGCGTGCGTCGCCGGCGCGGTGGTGCTCCAACGGGGGCGCTGGAGCGCCGCGCAGTACACGCCTGAGGCATCCGCTGGATTCGGGCTGCTGGTCCTCAAGGGGCTCATCAGCGGCCGTGTTGGCCGGCGCGGCGGCTATGGCGCCGAGCTGTTGGGCCCTGGCGACCTGCTGCGCCCTCTGCAGCGACCAACCGCTGGCGCGTCCGTACCTTTTGACTCCAACTGGACCGTGATTCATCCGGCTCGGGTCGCCGTGCTTGGGCCGCAGTTCGTCGAGCGAGCCGGTCCCTACCCGGAACTGGCCAGCGTCCTCATCGGCCGAGCGCTGCTGCGCACGCGACGGCTCGCGGTCATCATGGCGATCGTCCATTATCCGCGTGTCGACACCCGCGTCCACATGCTGTTCTGGCATCTGGCGGCTCGCTGGGGCCACATCACGCCCGACGGGACGGTGCTTCCACTCCCCATCACCCACGCGCTACTGGCCGAGATGATCGGCTCACGCCGGCCTACCGTCACCAAGGCACTCGCGCAACTCGCCGACCAGGGACTCGTGACTCAGCTGCGCAGTGGCTGGCTGTTGACCGGCACCGCGCCCGCCGACCTCGACCAGTTCAGCCCGTCTGACTGACGCCAGGCCCGGCACCGAAGTTATCGGTCAGAGTGGTTACACATCCCCTACGCGGCCGATGTGACTCTCCCTACGGTGATCGCATGATCACTACCACATCGCACACCAACGCAGTAACACCTCGGCCGGCCGACGCCGGCTCTGAAACGCTCCCAATTCACACGCTGGCCCGCGAGCGCGATCAGGCCGTGGTCCGGAGGCGCATCGGCTCCTTTGCGGACGGGAGGACGGCACAGTGGGATAGCGCCGAGCGGACCGTCGGGTCGTTCGCCACCGGCATGGCCAAACACCCGGAGCGCTCACGCGCCTGGACCGGATCCTTCGCTGACGGGCTGACGGCCGTCTCGCACCGCTTCCGTGTACGGATCGGGTCCTTCGCTGAGGGTATGACCGCGCTCTGGTCTGGCGACGGTGTCGCGCGCGACCCCGACTTCGCGCCGGGTGTCTCGCCGGCGTGGGACGGCAGCGACGACGCTCGCGACAGCGCGAACTCAGCCGCGCAGAATGCGGTCGCGGCGTAACCCGTCGCCCGTTGCCTCGCGGCGTAACGCACCACGGCCGAGGATGTGACAGCGGGGGCTGCCGCGTGTCCGGCAGCCCCGCTCGTGTCGATCCCGTGCCCGGGACGGCCAGACGATCGGATTCGACGGGGCGAATACCCGCGATAGTGCGCATGAGCAGCCCTCCGCTCCCGGGGATGCTGCCCAACGCTTCGCGACGCGCGGGCGAAGCCTGCCTGTTCTCCCGAGGGCGCGTAAAGCTCGAACGGCAGCGAGTTGGCCGATAAGCGGCTCGACCAGCGAACGCGCAGTTGGGATCGCGCCGAAGGTGTCCGGCGAGCCGGCGACCCGTCGCAACTTGGATCGAAAGCGCACGTCCTCGGCCGCGGCCACCGGCGTCCGGATCCGGCCCCGACGGCGTCTCAGATCCGAAGGGCGAGCGAACGCTCTTGCCAGGGGGTAGGGTTGCGGTCATGGCCGACGCAGTGGAGATCCGGGACGGCGATCTGGCCGACGCTCAGATGCTGATGGATCTCTTCGATGACGCCGTCGCATGGCTGGTCACTCGTGGGCAGACGGGCCAATGGGGAGCAGACCCGTTCTCCAGTCGACCCGATGGCGCCGCGCTCGTAGTGAGGCTCTCGCCGCGGGCGGAGGGTTGCGGGTAGCTGAGATCGCCGGCCAAGCGGTCGGCGCTCTCATCGTCGGGGATGCTCGGGCTTACGCGCCCGCCGTCGATCGCGTCGAGCTGTACATCCTGCTGCTGTTGAGCTCCCGGCGTTGACAGGGTCGCTGCGCGGATCCGCGCGTACACGTGCGACGAGCTCAGGAGTCGGAGCGGAATATCGGCCATCCGATCTCGGTCTCCCATTGGTCCGGGTCGTCCGTTTCGAGGAAGCCGACCAGGTAGTACTCGCGCAATGGGCCCTCGACGCTGATCTCGTGCCGCATCACATGGGTGCCGAGCTCGCCGTAGGTGAGGTCGCCGTTAGCAAGCGAGCCGCGATGAAGCATGATCGCGAGCTCGGCCGGGGGGACGACCAAGCGTTCGACGCGCCCGACCACGCGAGCCGCTCGGTCAGTCGGGATGAACACGGTCGCGTCGCCGCGACCGTGCTGGAAGATCTCGCTTGCGTACATACCGCCGGTCGGTCCCGCCGGCTGCAGGCCCTGCGCGCCGAGGATCGCGTGGAGCTCTCCCAGAGCACCCTGCCACCAGGCGAGCAGGTCCTCTCGATCGATCATCCCCTGGATCGCGATAGCTGCTGTCGCCGGCACGGTCCGATGCTCCACCGCGCGCGGTGCTTGAGGTCGCTCCAGCAGTTCGCGTAGCTCTGCGACGGCGGCCCTCGTGCGGGCCAGATCGGCCTCGAGACGATCGAGATGGGCAACGATCAACCGGTTACGCACCTCCGGGTCCGGAGCGGCGAGTACAGACTTGACTTCCGCGACGGGCATCTGCAGGCCCCGTAGCCGCCGGATGACCTGCGCGACGGGAATCTGATCGTCGGCGTAGTAGCGATAGCCGTTGCCGGGGTCCACCTCGCTGGGCTCCAGCAGTCCCACCTCGTGGTAGTGGCGCAGTGTCTTGACGCTGAGGTGCGACGCGCGCGAGAAGTCGCCGATTGTGACGCGGGCTCTCATCCCCGCAGTATCGACCCTCCCCCTGCCGGAGAGTCAACCGGAAACCTGACCCTTGACTCTCCCCCCGGCGCAGGCCGCAAGCTTGACAGCGTCGCCGCCATGGCGGCAACTCGAACCACAACAAGGAGGCTCTCGTGAGCACCACCGCCGACCTTCACGGAATCGTCGCCGAGCACGTCGCAGCCGTCAACGCGCAGGACGAAGACGCGATCGTTGCGACCTTCGCCGATGACGCGCTCGTCAACGACGCCCACCGCGAGTTTTGGGGCACCGACGCGATCCGTCGCTGGGTCGCCAAAGAGATGGTCGGCGACAAGATCACGCTGGAGGTCATCGAGGTGATCGAGCGCTACGGCGAGACCATCGTCCGCGGTCGTTACGACGGAGAGTTCGACAAGACCAACCTGCCCGAGGAGGTGATCCTGACCAACTACCTCACGGTCCGCGACGGGAAGATCGTGAGCCTGATCGTGATCCGCAACACCCCCGGGTACTGATCGACAGCGCGAGAGGACGCGTTCATTCGCATCTTCACCACGGCCAGCGCGTCTCCGTCTCACAGCCGATCGACTATCGGACGCCGTTTTGCCGCTGATCACGGCGTGCTGACCGGGCCCGATGACGTCGCAGTTCACGAACGTTCCCTGCGACGCCCTCTTCGCGCGCTAGGGGAAGCGCGTGCCGAGATCCGCTGCTCAGACCACGCTGTACGCCGCAGGTTCTGGTTTGTCATCGTTGCGGCGTGAGGGAGACCCCGAGCGGGCCGTCGCGCAGGAGTGCTGCCGTTTGGCGTGCTGTTCGGGTTGTGAAGGTCCCGCTGAGCTCGGCTCCATTCCCGCCGGTGATCCCATCGGGGTAAATCCTGTAGTCGATGGAGGGGACCGTGATCAGCTGGGTGTCCAGCGCGACCGCGAAATGTTGGTCGAGCACCTGTGTTCCGGTACCGGCGACTTCGCCGTCGTGTGCGATCTGCGCGGTCAGCTTCTGAAACTGCGAGTTGCCTTTCGAGTTGAAGCTGAAGGTCACGTCTGGGCTGCCGGACTGATCGGTGGACTGATGGGGATTGGTGATCTCGTTGCCGGTGAGCGCGACGTTGTCCTTGAGCACGTAGAACCGCGCCGAGGGGCTGTCGAAGCTGATCTGGTCGGTCGCGGCGGGGTTGACCGCCTGCACTACGACGGTTCCCTGCGGGACGGTCAGGCGATGGCCGTCTGACATCGTCGTCCCTAACAGGAGAGCTGCCTGGAGGTCAGAGACGCTCGCAGACGGACCGGCCAGCAGGCAATGTGCGCCCGGGATCGGCCCGGTCATGTCCTGTTTGGCGACCGTCGCGCAGGCGGCGCTCCCAGGGGCGCCAAACAGGTAGTACTGCGCCCCCTCGCGCGAGAGCTGCTGGGGGCCGCCGGCCTCGACGAACGGCTGCTTGGAGGCGAGCTTGACCGCCTGATAGAGAGAAACGCCACCGCCGCCTGGCGATCCCGGTGCGGCGCTTGCGCTGCCCTGGCTGATTGTCAGCGCGTCGGGGCTGCGGGCGGTCAGCTGGCTCGCGACCGTCTTGCCGTCAGAGGCCAGCGCGTCGGCCTCCCAGTCATAGAACAAAAGCCTCCCTGGCACGGTCAGCGCGAGTACTTGCGCGCGCTCGTTCGGCGACACGCCAGCGATCGTGATCTGGTCAGCACCCGACTGTGACGCGTGCAGACCTGAGGAGACGGACGTGAGACGCCGATCAAGGACGGCTACCGCTCGGTGGATTGCCTGGGCACCCGGAGCACCGCCTCCGGTGGCCTGTGCTTGCAAGACAACGCTCGATGATCGAGTCGGGGCCGTTGCGGCCGGGGAGGTTGCGCGGTGCCCGTGTCCCGCGAGGGCAAACGCGACGCCAGCGACGAGCACCACGACTGCGACCGCGAGCGACAGACCCACGACGCCCGCGAGCCGCCGCGCTGGCCGTCTCGCCGGCGTCGCCTCAAGACGGTCAAGCAGCGGCTCTAGCGGCGGCGCTGGTAGCTCGTCTGGGACTGGATTGGCGCGTCTCAACCGCTCAAGGACATCGTCAGGCATCAGCTCACCTCTGCGGCCGTGGGCCGTTTCGCGCTGTCATCATCGTCTGGGTCTGCCAGCAGCTTTGCCAGGCGCCGCCGCGCGCGGTGAAGGCGCACCGCAAACGCGCCTGGTCTGGCCCCCAGCGCCCGGGCCGCGCGCGCGGGCTCCAACCCGTCCCAGGCGACCAACAACAGAATCTCGCGGTCGCGCTCGCTCAACGCACGAAGCGCGTTCTCCACCTTCTCGTCAAGCCAGACGCCGCGGCGATCATCACTCGCCTGGGGCTGCTCGGTTGTCGCCAAGCGATGGTGCAGCGCGGCCGTGCGCGCCTCACTTCGCCGCCGATTCGCGAGAATCCGCCGCGCGATCCCGAGCAACCACGGCAGCGGATCGCTCGGTACGTCGTCCAACCGCCGCCAAGCCGTCAGAAAAACATCGGCGACCACATCATCAGCCGTGGCGCCGTCGGTGCGCCGGCGGGCATACGCCAGCACAGCCCCCGCGTGCGCTCGATAAAGAGCCTCAAACCGTGCACGTGACTCCACACCTGGTAAGTGTCCACCCACGCCGCCGCGATTACACCCAGCGCCGAGACGCTGCGCGGGCCCGAGGCCTACTTATGCCGGCCACGTCGTCGCGGTCGACCCTTGTCCGTTCGGACAGCCAAATGAGGAATCGGGAGGCTAGCCAGGCCCGCGCTCCCCTCCGCTGTCGGATCGCAGAAGCGACTCACGACTGGCCTACTCAGCCGGTAAGCACTCCGGACAGAAGGCGATGGTCTGGCTCGCGAATGCGAATGGATCCGATCGACGGAAGCTGTTGCGGGCGGCGGATCCGGTTCTTTCTCCGAACGGTGAGATGGCTGCCGTGACCAACTTCGGTGGTTCCGCCGGGCTTGGCCTGTTCACCGCCTGCGGCGGGCTCGTCGGCCAGTTCTTCAGCAGCCACGACACCTTCGGCGGCATCACGTGGTCGCCCGATTCGAGCATCGTCGCGGCAGTCGTTGCCGCGAATCCGGAGCAGGCGCCGTTCCACGAGCAGCTGGTGCTGATCGACGTTGCCACCGGGCAGGTGACGAACGTCGCGACGGGATTCCTGAGCGGCTGGGGAGGCCCGACGTTCTCCCCGACGTCGTCGCCCCAGCTCGCCTACGCGAACGTGACCAAGGTCGGGCACGACCCGAACATCTGGTCCCTAACGCCAGGCCACCCGAGCGTCCAGCTCACCAAGAGCGGCACCAATCAGTACCCGGTGTGGGGACCTCAAGGGCTCCTCTACCAGCACGCGCTCAACGATGGCAGGTCCTACCTCGATCTGCTCTCAGGCGGTCATTCGTCGACCTTGATGAAGCTGCAGGCGTGGCCGGTGGCAGTGTCGAGCGACGGCACGCACCTCGCGGCCGAAAGCGCAGCGTGCGGGGTCGTCTGGCCGGTCAGCGTCAACCTCTCCGCCCGCAAGATCGTGCACCAGTTCCCGACCAGCTTCGCGCCCTACGGAATCTCGCCCTCCGGAGGGTCGATTCTGATATCGGGCTCGACGCCGTCTGCGGACTGCGGCGGTCCGCGGAGCGTAATCGAGACAGTTCCGTTCTCAGGCGGAAAGCCCACTTTCGTCGCCGACGGCACCGACCCCAGCTGGGCGGACAGCCGAGCGGTCGGCGTTCAGCCCTAGGCCTCCATATCAGCGATTGCGCGGACGTGGTTCAGACCCGGCGGGCTTGTGTCCACGCCGGGTCTTAGCGCTCAGCTGGATGTAGGCTCGTAGGTGAGCGCGACGATGCCGCTCGGCGTTGGGGTTGCCACGAGGAGGTTCAGCGCGAGCGTCTGCCCGTTGCCGCCACCCACCGCTCGCCCGCCGACGAGTACTGGGTGAACGGAGAACCGGATTTCGTCGACGAGGTGGACCTTGAGCAGCGTTCGGCTAAACCGGCCGTGTCCGTACATGATGAGATCAGCGCCATCCTGTTGCTTGAGCTCGGTCACGGCGGTGACGACGTCGTCGCGGATGATCGTGGAGTTGTTCCAGTCAGCGCTCTCCAGCGTCGAGGAGAACACGTACTTGCGCATCTCGTTGATGGCGTCTGCACAGGGCCCGGTCGCGGGTCTTCGGTGACGCCGTCGAGCGAGACGAAGGCGGATTGATGATCTTGCGCATGGTTTTCTCCGATCGCTGGTTTGTGTTCGGGTGTCGGGCTTGGGTTGTGTGGTTGGTTAGCTGGTGGCGGCGAGCGCCGGTTGGGGTCGCGGACGCTCGTCTTGGCCACGGCGGTCAGACCGCTTCCCGGCGGACGAGCGAGAAGATCGCCGGAACGGCGAGCAGGCCGATCCCGCCGAGCACCAAGAGCGCCTGTTGGAACCTGCCGGTGAGTGTCGCGCGGGCGGCGCTACGCGAACGCTGTTGCGTCGCTGGCCAACAGGCGTGTGGATCGCCGCTGGAGCTCGCGCATCATCCAGCTGTGGACGCCGCCTCCGAGCGAGATACGGGCAGCTCCTGCGTCGGCGAGAGCGGCGAGAGGGTCTGCGGGGTTGACGTTGACCGGGCGCTGGAGTTCGTTGACGGTTCGGGCCACGAGCGCGGGATCGCGCAGGCTGATGGGGTAGACGCAGTCTGCGCCGGCGTCGAGGTACAGGCGGGCGCGGCGAATGACCTCGCCAAGTGCAGCTGCCGGGTCGCGCTGAGGGTGACGGATGATCGCGTCGATTCGGGCGTTGAGCACGATCCCAACGCCGCGCTCCTCAGCGGCTGCCCGGACCCCGGCAAGGTAGGCCGCCTGCTTCTCCGCGTCGAGAAGCCGGTCGCCGGTGCTGTGGTCGGTGTCCTCGATGTTGCAGCCAACAGCGCCGGCGTCCAGCAGAGCGTCGACCAGGTCGCTCGGGCTCAAGCCGTAACCGCCCTCGAGGTCGGCCGTGACCGGCACGTCGACCGCGGCGGTGATCTGTCGGAGCTGGTCGAACGCGGCCTGATGGTCGCTGTTGTCGTCCGAGCCACCGCGTGCCGCGGCCATCGCCACGCTGGAGGTGGCGATGGCCGGACTGCCGGCCGCCGCTACCGAACGAGCAGTGGCCGCGTCCCACACGTTGGCGAGCAGCAGCGGTCGACCGATCTGGTGAAGCTCCCGCAGCCGGTTCGCGGCCGCGTCAAGTGCTGTGGTGGTCTGGCGCATGGCTGGGTCCTCGAGTCGATGAGTCGTTGTCATTGGATGCGGTCGTGATGCTTGGCTAGCGCTCCGCCTCATGTGGCCGGCTGGGGCAGTGGATCGCGGAGGGCGGTCGCGGCGACTGCGGTTGCCATTTCGTCTTTGCGGATGAGGAGGAACGTGACCGGGATGCCGAGCAGCGCGATCCCGCCGGATACCCAGAGAGCGGCGTGGAATCCGCCTGTCAGCGCCGCGTGGACGGTGTCCCCGCCGCGCAAGAGGGTTTTGGAATGGCTTGCGGCGATGCTTGACGCGATTGCGATGCCGAGCGCGCCGCCGAGTTCCTGGGAGGTGTAGATCAGACCGGATGCCAGTCCGGCTTCGCGGTCGGCGACGCCGGCAAGCGCGGCGATCGAAACGGGAATGAACGAGAACGCCGTTCCCATGCCGACAGCGAGGAGGAACGGTCCGAACAGGTTGCCCCAGAAGTGCCCGTGGACGGGCGCTTGGGCGGTCCAGATCGCACCGACGCCGATGACGGTCATTCCGAACGCCATCACGAGCTTCGCGGAGCCCTTCGTGACGAGCAGCTGGGAGACGCCGGCGAACAGCATCGAGGCGATCCCGGCCGAGGCCCACGCGAACCCGCCCTGTAAAGCCGAGAAGCCGAGCACCTGTTGCATGTACAGCGTGCCGATGAAGATGAACGAGTAGAAGCTCGCGCCGAGCAGGAAGCCGACAGCGTTCGCGCCGGCGAGCGTGCTCAGCCGGAAGATCCGCAGCGGCATCAGCGGCGCCTCGCCGCGGCTCTCGATCGTCAGGAACGCTCCGAGCAGGGCGACCGCGATCGCCAGCTCAGCGATCGTCTGCGCCGCGCCCCAACCGACGCGCGGCGCCTGCGCGATTGCGTATGCGAGCAGCACCAGCGAGCCGGTGACCGTCACCGCACCGAGTGGGTCATACCGTCGCCGTGCGGTATCGACGCGGGTCTCAGGCACGACTCGCCGGATCAGCAGCAACGCGATCACGCCGACCGGGACGTTGAGCAGGAAGACGTACTGCCAGCCGGCGAACCGCGTCAGTATGCCGCCGAACACGACCCCGAAGGTTGCACCGAGGGCAGCGAGACCTCCCCAGATGCCGAGCGCCTTGTTGCGCTCCGCGCCCTCGGTGAACATGTTCCGAACGGTCGACAGTGCGGCTGGGAGGAACATCGCGGCGCCAAGGCCCTGGACGGCGCGCATCGCGATCAGGACCGGCTCGCTGCCGGCGAGCGATGCTCCCAGCGAAGCGGCCGTGAACACGACCAGACCGATCATGATCATCCGGCGGCGCCCGAGGAGATCGGCGGCGCGGCCGCCGAGCAGCAGAAAGCCGCCGTATGCCAGCCCGTATGCGGTCACGACCCACAGCAGGCTCGATTCTGAGAAATGGAGCTTTCGCCCGATCGTCGGCAGCGCCGTGTTGACGATCGTCAGATCCATCACGGTCATGAACGCGGCAACAGCAAGCAACGAGAACGCTCTCCAGCGATGAATGGGTGGGGACATCATGGGACCTCCAGAATTCTGGTGGGGAAACGGGACGTGAGGATCAGGAAGCGGCGGCGCCGCGCGGGCCAGGCCGGGCCGGATTAGGCCGTTATGGCGAGCGGCCGCTCATCGGCACCGTCGGAAAGCCAAAACTCGGCAGCAGCCTCTCGTCGATAAACGCGTCGAAACCCGCGATCCGAGGCCCAACGATCTCGAGCACCAAAATCCCGTGCGGCAACAACGACCCGTCCGAGGCCACCTCGTGCATGACGACCGCTGGACGGCCGTTCGCCCGGGTTGCGGTCAGCCTTATCTTCGCGAAGTCGCCGTGCGCGGCTCCACGCAGGAACGCGGCGATCGCGCGGGCACCGGCAACCGACGGTTGCGGCGGCATCCGGAGTACGGCGTCGTCGCGCAGCAGTCCGACCAGCCCGTCGAAATCATCGGCGTTCCAGACGTCGAGGTACCGGCGCAACAGTTCGAGCTCACCGTCATCGGAGGCTCCGTACGCCCGCTCGGGCAGGGCGCTATCGATCGTCGCTCGGGCACGCTGCAGCGCGCTGTTGACCGCCGCGACGGTTGAATTCAGCAGCGTCGCCACCTCGGGACCCGTCCATCCGAGCACGTCGCGGAGGATCAGGACGGCTCGCTGTCGGCCTGGCAGCAGCTGAATCGCCGCCAACAGCGCGAGTTCCAAACCCTCCCGCAGCGCGTATCGTGCGGCCGGGTCATACGTCGGGCTCGCCGCCTGATCGAGCAGCTCGTCTGGTAGCGGCTCGATCGGCGCCGGACGGTTCGGCCGGCGCTCGATCTCATCGAGGCACGCGTTCGTCGCGATCCGGTACAGCCACGTCCGCAGCGACGCGCGCGGCTCGAAACGGTCAAGCGCCCGCCAGGCCCGCAGCAGCGTCTCCTGCACGATGTCCTCGGCGTCGTGCGGCGAGCCGAGCATCCGGTAGCAATGGACCTGCAGCGCCCGGCGGTACGGCTCCACCAGACCCCGAAACGCCCGCTCATCGCCCGTTTGCGCACGGGCCAGCAGCACGCGTATCTCGGCCTTGTCGAATTCAGTGATTCCCATTGCGCTCACTATCTCTAACGGTCAGAAGCGCCGAACTTCATCGGTCGATCGATACGAATACCCGCGTCCCGCGCCAGTGGCCACTTTCCCTGGGTCGGTAGCGGGCCTTGGGACGTCGCCTGGCGCGGTTGAGGCCCTGCGGCGTTCGCGCGTGCTGGACCCCCCTACTAAAGAGAGTTCGGGTGTTTGGGTTGGTGCCAGCGGGGCCAGAGAAGGTGGACCCCTTCTCGACTCAGTTGCGGCCCGAAGCCTGGTGTGATCATGATCTGTCCGTCCCAGGCGACTTTCGCGTATTCCCCGCCGATGGCGCCGATGTACTTCTCGTCCGCGGGTTGCTTGACGACTCGCCCGACGCGGTCCCACCGCACGCCCAGATTGGTGCAGTAGAACTGCTCATCTTTGCGATCGAACCGTAGGTTGCACGTTGGTGCATGTTCGAGCCGGGTGTTGTAGGTCTCGCCCATCCCGTAGAACGCGCCGGTCGGGGTGCACGATTCGGTCTTGGGGCATTGATGGTCGATGGTGAACCGTCCCGGCGCGTGGACGAGGTAGTCCGGCGTCGCTCTGTGTCCGAGGAAGCGGGCCTCGATGCGCGTGAATGACCCGACCGGGAACCGGCTGGCTGGCCCGACGATGTAGCCGTCCGCCACCTGGGTTCCCGGCGCGAGCCGTCGGAACGCGAGTGATTTGATGACGGCAGCTAGCTCGCTGCGCAGAGCCGGCGACGCCTTGGCTCCGATGATCGCGGTCGCAGTCACCGTCTCGCTGTACGCGACGATCAGCTCACTCCTGGCAGGCGGAATCCCGTCGCGCTGCGCGACGGCTTTCGTGAAGAACGACTGGGCATCCGCCCGGCCGAACTGACTGAGGTGAAGCGGTGGCGGCACGGGGAGATTCCTGATGGTCCGCTGCCGTGGCTTTTCAATATCTCCCGCGGTGTGGTGGCGAACCGGCGTCGATCCTATGGCCGGGGCGCCGCCTTGCTGCAACGGCTGAGGCGGGAGGAGGTGGCGTCGGTCGCCGCACCCTCAGCCGGGGTTGATCTCGGCGCACAGCGGTCATGCCGGGTTGGGAAGGGGCCAGCGGTCCCGACGACGCCGGCCTTGCCGAGGACCTCGCCGCGTGGCGTTCACCGAGGCGACGGACACGAGCAGGCAGCCTGCTGATCCCCGCTCTGAGCGGCGCGGTCGCACTGATCGTCGCAGGCATCGCGCTCACCACGATCCGCCCCGATCATCGTTCAGCTGCTGGCGCCCCTGCTTCATCGCCGGTACGGGCATCTTCGATACCGATCGCGCGCCGCGAGCCCTGCCTTCGATTGTCGGCGGCTCGCCGTGATCGGCGTCGGCCAAGCCGGTTACTCGATCATCCGAGCGTTGGCGTTTGAACACCGGCCGGCGGCGGCCGTCGCCGACCCCAGCGTGATGATGTCTCAACCGCCTGGACCGACCAGCTGTCCGAACTCTTCTAAGGAGGGTGTTATTCCCGGGCGGTTGCTGGACTCTTTGTTCGGTGATGGACGCGCAGCGGGATTTCGAGAGGGTGTATGCGGCGTGCGAGCCAGCCGTTCGCGCGTTTGTGTTGCGCAGGATCGGACCGGACGGTGTCGATGACGTTGTCTCCGAGGCATTCCTTGCCGGATGGGACGTAACGGCGGTGTACTCGTCGCGTAGATACTGTGGATGGAGCATCCTTCGAGTACACGCCAGCCAGAGCTGTTGTGATGACTGGCCGTCAGAGACCTGTCTATGATCGGATCGGCGGGGGTTATGTGGCGGGTCGGCGTGAGGATCCCCGCCTCGCACGGTGGATTTGGGCGGGTCTCGGCGGCACGCGGTCGATCGTCAACGTGGGTGCCGGGACGGGCTCTTATGAGCCGGCCGGTCGGCGCGTGGTCGCGGTTGAGCCATCTGAGGTGATGCTTGCCCAGCGGCCCGCGAGCGCCGCGCCCGCTGTCAAGGCATCGGCTGAGGCGCTGCCGTTCACCGACGATGAGTTTGATGCTGCGATGGCGGTGCTGTGCGTTCACCACTGGAGTGATAAGCGCAAAGGACTTGCCGAGATGCGACGGGTCGCGCGCGGGCCCGTCGTGGTGTTCGGTCGCGTTGCGGAGGCTTCGCCGTGCTGGTGGCTGTATGAGTACTTCCCGGCCACGGCTCGGCTGGTGGCCGGGCGGTCGACGCCGCTGCGGGACTTCGAGGCGGTTCTCGGCCCGGTGGAGCAGATCCCGGTGCCGATTCCGGCCGACTGTGTCGACGGCTTTGAGGCTGCGTACTGGCAGCGCCCAGGAGCGATCCTTGATCCCGAGGTGTGGCGCGCGATGTCGGCACTTGCCCTGATACCCGAGCCCGACCGCGCCGACGGCATGCGCCGTCTGCGTGCCGATCTCGATAGCGGCGAGTGGGAGCACCGGTGGTCCCGTCTGCTCGAAGTCGACGAGCTCGACCTCGGTTACCGCGTGCTGGTCGCTCACGGCTGAGGACGGTCAGCAGCATCGCGCCTGGCGCTACCGAGTTGCCAGTTGCCACCGAAGCAGAACAACGCTTGCCAACCTGGGCCTCCCCTGCTCATCGCCAACGGCCGGGCGCTACGAAGGACCTCGATCGTCGGTGTGGACGCAATGGACGCGTCGGCGGACATGGTGGCACTCGCGCGCGAGCGGCTCGGCATCCCCCTGTCCGCTCAACGTTCGGCGATTGAGACGGGCTACGCCGCGCGCTGACGAGCCCTTAGCCGCGGAATGCGTCCGGTCATCGATGGGCTCGGGCGACAGCGGCTAAATGGTCGGGCGCTCGCTTTTCAGGCAGGGCGATTGTCAGGTCTACTCGCCGCGGACGCTCGAGTTCGTGGCAATGAAATCGCCGGCTTATGCGACTGCCGGTTGAGGCCTTTCCCGACGGCGGGGCATTCTGTCTATGACCCCAGATTGGCACAGTCGTCTGCGAGATGGCGAATTCCGAAACCAGCGCACCGATGCTCCGCCCCGCAGCCTTTGAGGACCCCGAAAACCCCGCTGACGCCGCGCTACCGGCCTGAGCCGGCCGCCAAGATCCGGCGGAGCAGGTACAAATCAAGGACTAGGGGGACGACGAACACCAGGCCCCACCAACGTCCCGTGGCGCAGAGCACAACGACGACGACGGTGATCCAAACGGCCAGCAGCAGCCGGATCACCAGCGATGACTTTCGGTGTCGCAGATCCCAGTTCAATTGTTAGCGCACAGTACTCCCAGCCGGCCCTCTCTGGCGTCGTCCGTTGAGACGCTTACGATCAGGTAATAATCGTCCGAGCCGGGCGGACGCGACGCTTGACGTTCTCGGTGCGCATGTTTATCGCGGTCGAGCTTGGTGATTGGCTGCTTGATGCCGGCTTCGGCGCTGTCCAAAGCTTCTGCGCCGCCGGATGGCGGGGGTCGCTGAGCGTTCGACATATGAGACGCGCTCCGCGGTCAACGGCCGACCCCCTCAACGGGGCGCTCGGGGCGTCCGCTGGTGGACCGACAATTGCGACGGAGATCGGGATTCCGCGCGCGGAGTAGGGCCCGTTGAGTACGGCACCGGCGATCGGCACGATCGAGGCGCCGACGCGGGTAACGGCGCGCTTCGCTGGCCGATGCGCGGCGTCGCCACCGTTGTCCACCGTCGACAGCAGCTTGTCGATGCTCGCTCGTATCTCTGCAGATGGCGGTACGGTGCGTCTCACGGCGTAGGCCTCCTTCATCGTCTTGGGAACCTACGCCGTCGCTCTGACAGCACCCGACGCCTATTTACAGCAGTTCTGACGCGCGACCAAACCGAGCGGTCGCTGCCGGATCGTGCGGAGAGCAGGAGGCTCGCCAGGAGTACCGCCTCGGCGACAAGCAGAAGCCGACGGGGCTTGCTCAACTTCAGTCGATCGCGGCGACGATGCTTTCGGCGAACGCGTTGGGACGCGAAAGAAACGGGTGATGCCCCGCGCTGAACTCGACGAGTTGCGTATCCGCTCTGACGCGTTGACGCTGCGCCTCGGGCGGTGTGGCGAGATCCTCGCTACAGACGAAGTACGTGGCGGGCTTCTGCTTCCAGGCGACCTGGCGTGGTGGCTGGGTAAATGGTGTGAGAGATTGAGGTGTGAGACGGTTGACCGCTTGCTCGGTTGTGGTCTCGTCGCAATCCTGGAGGAAGAACTGTCGGATCATGTCGGGATCGACGCCGACGGTGCCGTCCTCGCCCGGTCGCAGCCACGGCGCGGGTTCAGAGCCAATGAGATCGGCCTGGGATTGTCCGGCGTCGGGCATCACGGAGGTCACGTATAGCAGTTGGGTGACGCGCTCATCGGCGCCGGCCTCAGTGATGATCATCCCGCCGTAGGAGTGCCCGCAGAGGACGATCGGACCGTCGACCTCAGCGATCGCCTCGCGGCACGCGTGAACATCGTCGTAGAGGTCGCCGAGCGTGCCTCCGGTCTCGCCGCAGCTCGGCAGCGCCACCGCGACGGTTGGGACGCCGAGTTTGGCGAGCGGCTGCGTCATCTGACTCCACCACCAGTCGGCGTCACGGACGCAGGCACCGTGAACGAAGACCAAAGTCGTCATCACGAGACCGGGACCGTTCTCGGACTCTCGGGAGACCCGCCGCGCGTCGTGCTGACTGGCGAGAGGTCTGAGGACTGAGCCGCTTTGCTGGCGCGCGCGTTGTCGGGGGGGCGCGATGGATCTTGCCGAGGGGCACGTCGCTTTGAGTCTTCTGGCACGGTGTGCATCGTGATTCCTCCTGGGTCAGCCTCCAGTTCCTGTAACGACGTTACAGCCATCTGGTCGACCTCGCGATCAACGACAACGGCAACGTCTCCAAGCTCAAGCAGCAGGACTGCTCGTGGCCCGTCAAAGCTGCGAGATCTCTCTCCGGGGCCTCGCGGACGCTCTCGCGACGAGCTCGCGGATGCTTGTCCACACTTTCGGCTCTTCGATGAGGTCAACGCCCTCGCCCAGACCCAGCCCGACCGTTTTCGGGGTTTCGGCCACGCGAGCGTCNNACGACTGGCTCCCCCAATTCACCGAACTGCTGAGACCGTCCAGCCCCGACGACGTCACCGCCCAAGCCCAAGCGACACTGGCCCTCGCCGTCATCCGCGGCCTCATGCTCGACGACAACGCAACCGACGACCATTCAAGGATCGACGCCGCGTCCGCGATCTTCGACGGCCTGTAGGCCCACCAGCCCGTCGCAACCACCACAGCCAGGCGACAGCGCGGTCGCCTGCTTTCACGCACCAGCGACCACGTCGCGGGCCTCGGCCGCCCGACGGTGGCTTCTGCTCCACTATGCCAAGCGGAACGTAGACGCAAAGAGCGTCCGCGGCCACGCTCCCTCCGCATCGCACGCCACGTTGTCCGTGCGTTACTGCCGATCCTGGCGCGATGGGATCCAACTCCCCCGTCCACGAAGACTGGGTCGTCTCGACGGCGCGGGCGGCCACCGCTGCGGCTTCCGCTTCGACTAGGCCAAGCACGTGAGCAGGAGCCGGCGCCACGCGGCCCGAGCGGCGACTGAGCAGAAGTCGCTCACCGCGACTCGCCAGCATCCTTGGCTATCCGTACAGCGCAAGTATCGCCCGAACGTTGGTGCCCGCTGCTTCAGCTACTTGCCCGCGCAGCTTGGCGAGGCGGGAATCCAGTCGGCGGGCAGGGCAGCGGGAATCACGGGGTATGCGGCCACGACCCTCCGGGCGAGCGTCGCAGCCGGGCGATCGGTTATGAGGCGGGCGATGTCGGTCATCGCGAGCAGCATCCGAATTGAAGGAGCGATCTGAAAGTCCGCGGCGTTGAGCTGGTCGCCGCCGATCACGCCTTGAGCGATCAGGCGATCCACCTCGTCCAGGAGCTCGGGGAGCCGATCGAGATCGCGCCTTACCTGGGGGTCGTTCGCCCCGGCGATCTGCGCGAAGACGGGAGCGATCGGCGTCAGCAACACGCCCGCGAGACGGGGGGCGGGCAGGGGGCTGGCAACGTCGGCAAACCATTGACGCTGACCCAGATGCTGGCGCAGTCCCCAGCGGATCAGCCGTCGCGGGATGGGCTGAAGGACCGCCTCTCCCCAGCGCTCCGCGTCTGTCACAGCGGCGCGGGCAGCGAGCCGTGCGGGATACAGCGACGGTGAGGGCGCTAGGTGCTCCAGCGCCTGCGCGATCGCGAGCGACCCCTGCACGCGCCGACCGTCCTGCAGTCTCATGGCCGGCACGGTCGCGCCCCGAAAACCCAGCGCCCACAGCATCGGCGCATGACCACCGGCAAGCAACTCGACGTACCGATAGGCGAGACGCTTGAAAACCAGCATTCCCCGTACCCCCAGCACCGGGTGTGAGAGCGGGATCCCATATAGCCGAATGACACGACCAGACATCAGGGCGAGCCTAATCTCCGGTGCCCGCTGACGCCACTCGTACTGGACGGTCTCGTCGCCGCCAGAGGACCCGAGCGAGTTGACGTCACGCGATGCTCAAGAGATGATCGCTTCCGGTGAGCTTCGAGGTCGAGTTTCGCAACACGCATTCCTATGACGTCGAGGTCGCTGGCGATGCCTCCCGCGAACAACTCAAGGAACTCGTCTCCCATGTCGACGCGATCGCGGAGATCCCCAACCCGGTCCGCCGCGGCACCCCGGTCAAGCTGCGCCACGTCGAAATCGCACCTTCCTGAACGACAGCTCGTCCAGCAGTGCGTTGGGCCTGCCGCATTCACGCAAACTCAGAACTCTCGGCCGGTCCGAATACCGCGCAGCAGGCTTCTCCTTGCAGCCCGGATCCAGCAGCACGGCGCGGGTGTCTCAGGTGTCCGGCGCGTTTCTCGGCGGTCGCTTGCCGGCGGCGAGCAGGCGGATGATGTTGATGAGGCCGAGCGAGATCACCCCGGTCGACACGATCCGGAGCCTCTTCTCGGCCGCGGGCGTTAGCGGCTTTGGCGGTGGATAGCTGATCCGTGCGATGGTGACCGACGTCCATCCCATCCACCCCCCGCCGCAGACGATTCGAAGCGTGTTTTGGGTCGGAGGATCCAGTCGGCGCCGCGCGAGGAGGAGGATCACGCCCTAGACGCCGGCGCAGACGATGCTGTACGCCGTGTCGGTGTTGCGCCGCGGCCTCATTGCTGGGGTTCTGACAGCAGCATCCGAGGAGTCCGATCCTCGCATCCTGTTCGCATCGGATGGCTTTCTTTGCGATCGATCCTGATAACGGGAACCGGGGCCTTGACTTTGGGCAGCAAAGTATGCTTTGCTTTGCGTCACAAAGCTGGCGGAGGAGCACCACCATGCAAGGAACACACGACATCGATCAGACGACGACAGCCAACGATGGCGATGGGCTTGATCCCCGTAAGGCGGCGAGGCTTCTCGAGGAGACTAAGCGGGACGCGCGGCGCCAGTTCTCGCTCAGGCCGCCGTGGATCATGGCCGTGGGGGGCGCCGTGATCCTCGTCGCCTACGGCGCGCTGTGGCTCTCGACCCGAGGCAGCACCCCTACGGGGGACCGAGCCTCGGCGTGGTCGGGTTGGTGTACGCGGCGGTCGTCGTCTCGATCGCCGCGTCCGTGAAGGCCTATCGGCGAGCGACGTCCGGCGTCAGCGGGCCTAACGTGAGACAGGAGAAGATCGAAGGGGTCGCGATGCTTTTGGTCGTACCTCGGTAGCCCCGTGATTCAGGGCGCGATGAAGCACTACGGCGCCAGCGACGCGATCGTCTACGGCGTGATCCCGGCCGCGGCGCCGCTGATCATCGTCGGCACGACCATGCTGGGAGTCGCGGGCAGCAAGGCCGACTGGCCACAGTTCGGTGCCGCGCTCACGGTCGTTGTCGCCGGCGTCGTCGCCTTGTTCGTGGGACCGAGTGGAGCGTGGCTGGCAGCTGGGATCGGCCTGTCCATCGCAATCGTCGGCTACGCCATCGCGACGGGTAACCGGCCCGTGCCGCTGGTGACGAGGTAACGATGCAGCGATGACCACGGACGCGCTCGACCCGGTGATCCACGCCCCCGCGCGACTGCGCATCGTCGCGACGCTCGCCGCGCTCCCGAACCGAGACAGCCTGTCCTTCACCCGCCTTCAGGACATGCTCGAGCTGACCCCTGGCAACCTGATCACCCACCTGCGCAAGCTCGAGGACGCCGGCTATCTCGTGACCGAGACGACCGGCAACGGGAGAGCATCGCGCACTTCGATCGCACTCACCGACCAGGGCCGCGCGGCGCTCGACACCTACACCAACGCGCTTCGCGACCTGCTCGGCGGTCTGTAAACGGTGAACCCGTGCAATCGCCCGATCAACGCGAGTCCGTGATCCGATTACAGGCGAAGAGGTAACCGAGACGACTACGACAGGTCGGAGGGCGGGAACTGCGCTCGTGATGATCGCATTCCTCAAGAGCGATCATCCAAACGAGTCCGGAGCCGGCGATCCCTACGGCGGCGGAGGAGTCGTCAAGAGTGCGCGGTCGTCGCACGACCGCATCCGCCCGAACGCGGTCGCCCGTTCGACGAGAACCGGACGCCCCTGACCGCGGAAGGCACAGGTCGCCGCCGCTCGAGGCGCGCGCTCTGCTGCTCGCGCACGTGCGGCATCCCAGCTTGATCGGCGGCGTGCTCGCCTCGAGCGTTCTGGGACGCTGAAGGTTGTTCAGCTGACGCGTGCGCGGTCTCTGACGATGCGGAGGTTGCTCGTGCGCGCCTCGAGGCGGTCGATCGCGGCGGCGAGGTCGCTCGGGGGGGACTCGGTCGACCAGCGGTTCCCGACACGGTGGACGTCGCCGCGCTCCGCGAGGTCCTTGAGGCGGGTGAGTGTCTTGTCGTTGCTGAGGCCTGCCGCTCGCGCGGCCATCGCCGTCGAGAACGTGCCGGGTATCTCGCTCAGTGCCGCTCGGAGGCGATCCGGCGCCGGTTTGGCGCGGCGGTGCTCGCTCTCGCGCGGCGTCGCCGGCGAGGGCGGCTCGTGAGCGGCGGGCGCGGGTGCAGGCGCGGACGTGCGTGCGACCGGGGGGTCCTCGCCGAAGCGGGCTCGGCAGCTGCCGCACACCACGACGGGCTCACGGTCGCCGCGGCGGACGATGTGGAACCGGCGCCATGCGCGCTGGGAGCGACAGACGCCGCAGCGGCGTCCGGCGCGTTCGATCTCGGTCAGGTCTTCGGCGTTCATGGTCTTTCTCTCTTCACGATAGAAGATCCTCGCACGCACGACTGCTGCCCCGGTGCGCGCGCACGCTCATACCAGGTGTGCGGCCGTTCGCACGCGATCCTACGTCGCCGGCGTCGCGGGCCGCGTACACCCTCGAGATCGAGCCCGAGAACGGGCAGCTATGGAAACGTCCGCGCTCTGACCGCCACCCGATGACGGCGTTCCGGACGGCTGGCGACCGGTCGGGCTCCCCCACCGAGATGTGCTCGACTTTCGGGCAAGGAAGGTGCGATGCGGAGGGGATTGCTCACTGAACTGCAGCACGAGGTCTCCGCCCTGGCGTTGGAGTACCTGTCGCGTGCGCGTCGATGACTGCCTTGACAGGTTCGAGGTCGACGACCGCCGCGTCTCGGCGCGTGGGTGGCGAGGACGCCGGGCCTGGCGCGTGCTCAGATCTTGATGTCCGCGATGCCGGCCTTGACTGCGGCCCACGGGCGGAGCATGAGCGTGATGTCAGTGACGCGGTTTTCGTCGTCGTTGAGCGCGCGCAGGACCCCGTCGATAGGCTGGTCTTTGATCGCGCCGGCGAAGAACGCGATCGTCTCGTTGTCGCGCTCGTGCAGCGACGTGGGCCGCGCGTCGGTGAGCACGCCGGTCACCGCCTGCCAGACCGACCCGATTCGCTCCGCTCCGGCGTAGTCGCGGATGGGGCTGTGGAAGGTTGCTTCGGTGTCCAGCAGGGCGGCGGCCGACGGCGCGTCGCCGGTGAGGAAGGCGTCGATGAGGAGGCGGGCGCTGGTGGTGGGCATGAGCTGCTCCTTGGCGTAGGATGCTTCGGATGTCGAAGCAGGACAATAGTGCTTCGAAAATCAAAGCGCAAGGGCCGCGACCCGGCCTGCCCGCTCGGGGAACCCAGACGGGCAGACCGCTGCTCGTCGCCTTTGACCTGCTCGGGCGCCGATGGGCACTGCGAGTGCTGTGGGAGCTACGCGAGGACCACCTCGGCTTCCGCGCGTTGCAGCAGCGCTGCGCAAGCATGTCCTCGAGCGTCCTACGCGATCGACTGACCGAGCTGGTCGGCGCCGGCCTGATGGAAACCGACGACGCGCGACGCTACCGCCTGACGCGCCACGGCCACGCGCTGCTCGTAGCGCTCAAGCCACTCTCACGCTGGGCCGAGGAGTGGGGCGCTGGAACCTAACCTGCTTCGACGGACAGCCGATCAACGGGGAATCGCTGCGAAAGCCAGCCATGTTGCAGCGTGTGGATGCGCCTGATTCGTGCACTCGCGCCGCGTGGATGTAACGCCGGGGGGCTGTGGCGGCATAGATAGAGCAATGGAGCGTTCGTCGACTGGAGTCGCTGCTGTGAGATCCGACGCCGAGCTGATCGTTGCTTCTCGTCAGGATCCCCGTGCTTT
>PMOY01000426.1 GCA_003165655.1 Solirubrobacterales bacterium | reverse complement strand
GCAACCTGAGCCTGCTCTCGCGGTGCGTGATCGACGCCTTCCTGCAGCTCCGCGACCGCGACCGGGAGTACATGATCGCCCTCGACTGGCTCGGGTTCGATTCGACGACGATCGAGATCGACCACGCCGAGCGGTACGCGGGCAAGAGCGGCTACACGCTCCGCGGCCTTGTGCGGGTCGCGCTTGACGGCATGTTCTTCCAGAGCACGGTGCTCCTGCGCGTGGTCGTCCTCGTCGGCTTCCTCGTCGCCCTCGCCGGCACCGGCCTCGCCGTCTTCGAGGTGATCGATTACTTCGTCGAGCCAGGCAAGCGTGTTCCCGGCTTCGCCAGCTTGGCCGTGCTGACCTTGCTGCTGGCGGGATTCATCATCTTCAGCGTCGGGATCGTTGGCCTCTACGTTGGGCGGATCTTCGAGCAGGTCAAGGACCGCCCGCTGTACCTGATCGACGTCGACACGACGGTCTCGGGGCACGAGCTGCCGCAAGCGAGGCCACGGGAGCCCGCACTGGACGCGAAGTCCGCCGGCGCACCCAAGCATGCGGACGGTCCCTGACGCCGCCCGCCCGTCCATCGCCTACGAGTCCGCCGCCAGTGCGTAGACCTTCTCGCGCCCTCCGGGGATCGGGAATGCCGCGAGCGTCCGCTCGCGATAGCGCGCCATCAGCCGATCGAGCGTGGCCTCGGTGAAGCGCTCCGCGTGCGCCCCGACCCCGGGGTCGGCAGCCCGTCGCCCGAGCAGGGCGACGCCGGGGAGGTCGCTGGTCGCGAGGTTACGCACCGGCTCGGAGACGATCACGCGATCGCGGGCGACAGCGAGCATTCGATCGACGATCGCCGCGGCGTCGGGGAGGAAGTGATAGAGGCTCGCCTGCATGATCACGACGTCCGCCGCCGGTAGCGGCTCGGCCGCGTTCGCGACGTCCAGCTGCCGCGCGTCGACGCCGCGGCGACGCAGCGCGGCGACGAAGCGCTCGTTGACGTCGACGCCGATGTAGCTGCCGGCGCGGCCGCGCAGATGACGCGTATAGAGCGTGCCCGGGCCGCAGCACAGCTCAGCCACGGAAGCGCCGGCGGGAACCAGCTCGGCGACGACGCTCATCCGCGCGGCGTAATTGCGACCGTAGAGTACGCGCATCAGCAGCTCGTAGCCATAGGCGCTGCGGTAGACGAGGCTGGTGCCCACCCGCGCAAGGTAGCGGCTACGGCGCTGAACGCCGGACTGGCAAATGGCGCTCGGAGTCAGTCGCGGCCTTGGTGGTCCTTGCTGCGTCGGGTGAGTCCGGATGTGCCCGTCGTGATCTCCAGCAAGCGCCGCTGCGCGTAATCGAGCTCGGACCAGATCTCGGTGATGCGGCGGATGATCCGCCTGGGATTGGATGTTCTCGTGACGCTCACAGTCTTTCTCCTTCGCTCGTCGTGGACAGCATGAAGTCACCCCGCGTCAGTCAAGCCGAAGCACGCCATGAGCAGAACCAAATTGGTGCGCGTCGAGGGGGTTGCGCAACCCAAAGATGACATGCCAGAGTCATGAACGCAAATAGGGATGAGTTGGGCAAGCTATAACCTTAGGTAATGTAGTAAGCCATCAATCTCGGATCACCAAGCTCATGAACGCAGATAGGGCCGAGATGAATGCTGTATAACCTACGGTAATGCTTAACACGACCCGTCTCGGGGTCCTGCGCGCGGTTGCGCGGCAAGGCTCGTTCTCGGGCGCGGCCGATGCGCTCGGGTACACGCAGCCGGCGGTGTCGCGACAGGTGGCGACGCTGGAGGCCGAGACCGGGGCGGTGCTCGTCGACCGCGCCGCCCAGGGCGCACGGCTCACCGAGGCGGGGCAAGTGCTCGTGCGCCACGCCGACGTGATCTTCGCCGCACTCGACGATGCGGAGACCGAACTGCGTGCGGTCCTAGGGATGGATGCCGGCCGCGTGCGCCTGGCAACGTTCTCGTCGGCGGCGGCGAGCGTCGTGCCGCTCGCTATCGCGCGCTTCCGGGATGTCTACCCGGGGGTCGAGCTCGTCGTTGAGATGCTCGAGCCCGAGGACTCGATCCCGCGCCTTCGGTGCGGCGAGCTCGATATCGCGCTCACCAACGACGCCGAATGTCGGCCGAATGAGCCGATCGAGCGCGTCCACCTGTTCGACGATCCGATGTACGTGGCACTACCCCTTGGTCATCGCCTCGCCGAACGCACCAAGCTGCGCCTCAGGGACCTCGCCGACGAGCCGTGGATGCTCGGCACGACCGCGACCTGTCCCGATGCCCGAATGTTCAAGCGTGCCTGTCACGCAGCAGGATTCGAGCCGACGATCGCCTTCGAAAACGACGACTACCACGCGATCCTCGGCTTCGTCGCCGCCGGCGTCGGCGTCGCCCTCATACCCGACCTTGCCGCTCGATCCGCCCGCGAGGACGTCGTCATCCGCTCGCTCGGCGCCCGCGGGCCAGTACGCAAGGTCGCGGCCGCGGTGCCCGTCGGCTATCGCTCCCCTTCGGCCGAGGCGATGCTCGAGGTCCTGCTTGCCGTCGGTGCGGAATGGGAACGCGCCGGTCAGGCCTATGTGTACAGCTGAGGGCCCGGTGCCGCCGGCCGGCTTGGCCACCGAGCGTCTCTAGCGCAGCCCGCCGATCTGTCAGAGTGTTTTCAAGGTCCTCGCCTATCTTGGGCTGCGTCACAAGAAAGGCGGACTGACCATGACATTCCTACGCACTATCTCGACCCGTCGTCTGCTTGCCCTGATCGCCGTCTGTGTGACGGTCGTCGTCGGCGGCACAGCGATCGCGGTCGCCGCGAGCTCCGGCGGTCCGGTGCCGAAGCCAGAGCCTCTGGCGCAGGCCGTGCATGGGGCGTTGACGGCGCCCGAGGTCACCGGGATCAGCGCTCGAATCAGCTTCACGAACCATCTCATTGAGTCCTCGGATCTCGGTCAGGCGTCGAGCCCGATCCTCACCGGCGCGACCGGGCGCCTATGGCTCTCAACCAACCATCAGCTGCTGCGACTCGAGCTCCAGGGGGACAACGGCGACGCTCAGGTGGTCCTCAACGGCCGGAGCTTCTGGGTCTATGACCCGTCTTCGGACACCGTCTACCGTGGCCAGCTCCCGGCTGACACGTCGAAGCACGCGAGCTCGGGAACCGCCGCGACGCCGACGGACGACACGGTTCCCTCGATCGCCGAGATCCAGACCGACATCACCAACCTGAGCAAGCACCTCAACCTCTCCGGCGCCATTCCCGGCGACGTCGCCGGCCAACCCGTCTACACGGTGCGCGTGTCGCCGCAGCACGACGGCGGGCTGCTCGGCGCGATCAAGATCGGGTGGGACGCTGTCCGCGGCGTGCCGCTGCGGGTCGCGGTGTACGCCCAGGGCGACAGCTCTCCGGTGCTCGAGCTGAAGGCCACCGACATCAGCTACGGTCCCGTCGCGGCATCGGACTTCGCGGTCTCGCCACCGGTCGGCGCGAAGGTCGTGACCGTCACGGTCCCCGACGGTGGGTCGAACGCGAAGCTCGCACAGTCCAAGCTCGCACACGCGAAGGCCGCCGACACGAAGCTCGCGCGCGGTCAGCGCCGTGCAGCAATGGTCACCGGCGCGGCTGCCGTCGCCGGACGGCTGCATTTCTCGCTGGTCGCGCCGGCGACGCTCGTCGGCCTCCCGCGCCACGCTGTGCGTCTACTCGATTGGGGCGGGAGCCCCGCCGCGCTCGTTACCTACGGCGAGAACCTCGGCGGGATCGCCGTGATCGAGCAGTCGGCACCCTCCACAGCGACCTCGTCCAGCACGCAGGGCAGCCGTGGTGAGGAGCTCCAGCTGCCGACGGTCTCGATCAACGGCGCCACCGGCGATGAGCTCGACACCGCGCTGGGCACGATGATCCGCTTCACCCGCTCCGGGGTTGCGTACACGGTGCTCGGGTCGGTGCCGCCGGTGGCGGCCGAGGCCGCGGCGCGCGGGCTGTAGGGAAGTGGCGGCCGACCCGCCCATCGAGGTCCGCGGGCTGGTCAAGCGCTACGGCGAGATCGTCGCTGTTGACGGCGTCGACCTGACCGTCCAGGCGGGAGACGTCTACGGCTACCTCGGCCCGAACGGCGCCGGCAAGACCACCTCGCTGCGGATGATGCTCGGCCTGATCCGACCGACGGCGGGCAACGTGCGGCTGTTCGGTCGAGACCCGCTGCTCGGCGTCCGCGCGCTCGAGGGCGTGGCCGGCTTCGTCGAGGCGCCCCAGTTCTATCCCTACCTCTCAGGACGGCGGAACCTCGATCTCCTGGCCGCCTATGACGGACATGGTGCGAGCGGCCGGATCGACCAGGCGCTCGCGACCGTGGAGCTGTCGGATCGCGCCGGCGACCGCGTGGGCGGATATTCGCACGGCATGCGCCAACGGCTCGGGATCGCCGGCGCGCTCCTACGCGCACCGAAGCTGCTACTGCTCGACGAGCCGGCGACGGGGCTCGACCCGGCCGGGATGCGCGACATGCGGGTGCTGATTCGCCGCCTCGCCGACGAAGGCATGACCGTGCTGCTCTCGAGCCACCTGCTGCCCGAGGTCGAGGAGCTGTGCAACAAGGTGGCGATCGTTCGCTCAGGCAAGATTGTCTACGAGGGGGCGATCGCCGACCTCAAGCGCGGCGCGGGCGCCACCTACCGTCTCGCGACAACCGACGATGAGCGCGCGCTCGCCGTCTGTCGGGCTCAGCGGGGACTCGCCGACATCCGAATCGACCACGGCTACATCTGCTTCGCGGCCGACGGGACAACTGCCGCGGAGCTCTCGCAGGCGCTCGTTGAAGCGGGAGCCCTGATTACGATGCTCGCGCCCGAGACCGTCACGCTCGAGAACCTGTTCTTCTCGCTCACCGAAGGGGATACGGGCGGCCGCAGCGACGGCGCCTTGGAGACGGTGCCGAGGTGAGCCCCGGCACCCTCACCGTCTATCGCTGGGAGCTGCGCAAGCTGCGCTACCAGAAGCGAACCTACCTTGGCCTCGGACTGGCGGTAGCGGTGCCGATCATCTTCGTGACCGCCATCAGCTTCAGGCACGGCGGGCCGCACGACGTCGCCTTTGGCGACTACATCGATCGCAGCGGGCTCGCGGTTCCGCTGGTGATCCTGCTGTTCGGCGCGATCTGGATGTTTCCGCTGATCGCGGCTCTCGTCGCGGGAGACATCGTCGCCTCAGAGGACCACAACGGCACGCTCAAGACGATTCTCACACGCTCGCTCGACCGCGGGCAGGTCTTCGGTGGCAAAGCGCTGGCCGCGGCGACGTACGCCGTGATCGCGATCCTCCTCGACGGCGCCGTCGCGATCGTCGCAGGGTGCCTGAAGTCGGGCTTCAACCCCCTCCAGAGCCTCTCAGGCACGCTCGTCTCTGCTCCGAAGGGGCTCGAGCTCGTGATCGTGAGCCTGCTCGTCTATCTGATCCCCATCCTCGCGATCGTCTGCATCGGCCTGCTGCTCTCGACGGTCACGCACAACAGCGCGGCGGCGGTCGTCGGAACACTGATGTTCTCGCTGCTGCTGCAGCTCATCGCCATCCTGCCCGGGCTCGGCGGTCTGCAGCCCTACCTGCTGAGCACCCAGTTCAACGCCTGGCAGGGGTTCCTGCGCACGCCCACCGACTGGGAGCCGATCATCCGCGCCGCCTGGGTCTGTGCGCTGTACGGCCTCCCGGCCCTCGGCGCCGCGTATCTGGTCTTCCTGCGCCGCGACGTCGCCGGTGGCTGATCGTCTCGACACCGACCGCGTCCTCGTCGTCGATGACGACCCGCCGCTGAGGCGGATGGTCGCGCGCACCCTCGCCGCGGCGGGATACGCGGTCACCACCGCGGGCGACGGCGGCGCCGCGCTCGCCGAGGTCGAGCGCGTCGCGCCGGACCTGATCGTGCTCGACGTGACGATGCCGGGCCTCGACGGGCTCGCTGTCTGCCGGCGGCTGCGCGCGAAGGGTGTGGCGGTTCCGGTCCTCATGCTCACGGCGCGGGACTCAATCCCCGACCGCGTCAACGGGCTCGAGTCGGGCGCGGACGACTACCTCGTCAAGCCGTTCGCCGTTGAGGAGCTGATCGCCCGCCTGCGTGCGATCACCCGCCGCGGCGTCGATGCCTCGAGGATTGTGAGCTACGGTGATCTCACGATCGACTCGGAGGCCCGAACCGCGACCCGGTCCGGCCACGATCTCGCGTTGACCGGACGCGAGCTCGCCCTGCTCGCGCTGCTGGCCCGCGAGCCCCGACGCACGATCACCCGCGAGCGGGCGATCGACGAGATCTGGGCGGGTGGTGCCGAGCCCAACGTGGTCGACCGCTACGTCACCCGACTGCGACGCAAGCTCGGTGCGCCACCACTGATCCACACGGTGCGCGGGTCGGGGTTCATGCTGCGAAGCTGACTCATTGATGGCAGGCCCGGCACGCTCAGATGCGATCAACGACAGCCCGCCTAGGAGCACCGGTTTGACACGCCGCGGCCCGCGCCGCCTCACCGGGTCGCTGCGGGCGCGCGTGATCGCCGCCGCCACGGGCTCGATCCTGATCGCCGTCGCTCTGTTCGGCGGAGCCGCGGTCATGCTCGTCGGCCGACAGCTCCACAGCTCGCTCGACCGAGCGCTCCGGCAGAGGGCAGAGGACGTGGCGCTGCTCAGCGTCTCGGCACCGGCCGTGCTGACCGCGCCGGGAGCGCTCGAGAGCCCGGTGTCCGGCCGCCAGATCGTTGTCGAGGTGCTCGACGCGCACGGCCGCATCCTCGCGCGCTCGGAGGCGCTCGGAGCGCAACTGCTCCCGCAAGGTCGGCTCGAGCGTGAGGCGATCGGCACGGGCCGGACGGGGTTCGAGGACGTCAGCCTCGACGGGCGTCAGTTCCGCGTGTACGCGGCTCCGATCGCCGACGCGGGCGGGCCGGCCGCTGGGGGCGCCGTCCTCGTCGCTTCCGACGAGTCCGACATCTCGCAAACCACGAGCCACCTGATCGTACTGCTGGTCCTCAGCGGGCTGGGGGCGGCCGCGCTCGCGGCGCTTGCCGCAGCCGGACTGACGCGGCGTGGACTCAGGCCCCTGCGCGGGCTGGCTGACGCCGCCGAGGAGATCGAGCGTACGGGTGACCCGGCGCGGCGGCTGCCCGAATCGAGCGCTCGCGACGAGATCGGCGGGCTGACGGGAGTACTCAACCGCATGCTCGGTGGGCTTGAACGCGCGCGCGCGACTGAGCGTCGCTTCCTTGCCGACGCATCGCACGAGCTGCGCACGCCCGTGACGACGTTACGCGGGAACGTCGACTATGCCGTCCGGTACGGCGCTGATCCGGAGATCCTCGCCGAGCTCGAACGCGACGCCACCAGGCTCGCTCGGCTGGTCGACGACCTGCTGGCACTGGAACGAGCCGGCGAGGCCTCTCCGCGCGAGAAGCTCGTGCAACTCGATGAGCTCACGCGTAGCGCCGTCGCGGTCTCCGGACGAGCTCAGCTCGGGACGGTCGACCCGGTCACGATCCTCGGCGAGCAGGAGGCGCTGAGCCGAGCGCTGGCGAACCTGATCGACAATGGGCTCGCGCACGGGCCCCACGGAGGTACGGTCACAGTCAGCGTGACCGCGAGCGACGGCCGGGCGCTCCTGCGCGTCAGCGACGAGGGGAGCGGACCGGACCCCGCCGATCACGGCCACCTGTTCGAGCGCTTCTGGCGGGGAGCGAGGGCCACCGAGCAGCCCGGATCGGGGCTTGGTCTGGCGATCGTGGCGGCGATCGCTGAGCGTCACGGGGGTCGCGTGACGGTGGAAGGATCGACGTTCACGATCGACATCCCGGGCGCAACGACGCGTGCAAGACCGCAACTCCGGGCCGCGTTGCCACGTTCTAGGGCGTAACGTCGGCGAAGTCAGTTTTCGCCCCGTCGCCCGCAGGACCGTCCCTTGCTTCCCGATCCCACGCCTCACGCCACCCTGGAGCCAATTTCGCAGCCCGAGACGGTGGCCGTTCTCGGTGTTCCGCTGGCGCTGACCGATTACGACCGCGTGCTCACGTGGATCGAGGAGATGGTCGCCCGGCGTGAGCGCGGATACGTCTGCGTCGCCAATGTGCACACCGTGATGGCCTGCTCCGAAGATCCGGACCTGCGCGCCGCCGTGCTCGGCTCGTCGCTGAACCTGCCCGACGGTCAGCCGCTCGTGTGGGCGATGAACGCGCTCGGACACGAGCTCGGCGACCGCGTCTACGGCCCCGACCTGATGCTCCGCGCCTGCGCTCGCGCGGCGAGCACCGGCCAGCGCTTCTATCTCTACGGCGGCCACGACCAGGGGGCTCTTGTCGAGCTGGCGCTCAACCTGCGCCGGCGCTATCCGGGCGTCCAGATCGTCGGCGGCTACTCGCCTCCGCACCGGGAGCTCGAGGACGATGAGCGCGCCAGGGTCGTGGAGGAGATCAACGGTTCGGGCGCCGACTTGGTCTGGGTGGGGATCGGCGTGCCCAAGCAGGAGAAGTGGATGGCAAAGATGCGATCGAGCATCGAAGCTCCCGTGCTCGTCGGTGTCGGCGCCGCGTTCGACTTCCACGCCGGGCGAGTTTCCCAGGCACCCAACTGGATGCAGGCGGCCGGTCTCGAGTGGGCCTACCGACTGGGGCGCGATCCACGGCGCCTGTGGCGGCGCTACATGCGCTACAACCCGCGCTTTGTCGGGAGCTTCGCGCGGCAGCTCGCCGAGCACCGCCGCGAATTGCGCGCAGGCTGAGCGCGCGTCCTGCACACTGCGGCCTTGTGATCGAGATCCCAGTCGCATCGATCGTCATCCCTACACGCGGGCGGGCGGCCTATCTCGACGTGGCGCTTGCGTCCGTGGAGCCGCAGGCCGCGAGTGAGGGCGCCGAGGTACTCGTGGTGACCGATGACGAGGATCCGGCGACGGCCGCAGTGGCCGCGCGCCACGGTGCGCGGCTGGTCAGGGTCCCTGATGGTGCCGGCGCCAACGCGAAACGGAACACCGGAGCCGCCGAAGCGCGCAGCGAGCTGATCGTCTTCATCGACGATGACGTGGAGGCGCCGTCGGGCTGGCTCGCGGCCCTGCTCGCCGGCTCCGTCGGCGCGCCAGAGCACGACGTGCTCGGCGGGCCCATTCGCGCGCGGCTGGAGGGTGGGGGACCGCGCGCGTGTGGCCGGGAGAGCGCTCCGATCACCACGCTCGACCTCGGGACGGAGGACCGCGACGCGGCCCTTGTGTGGAGCGCCAACATGGCCGTCCGGCGACGGGCTCTCGAGCTGGTCGGACCGTTCGACCCGATGCTCGCCGGCATTGGGGAGGAGGAGGAGTGGCAGCACCGGTACCGAGCGCGGGGCGGGCGGGTGCGCTACCTCGCGCGGGCGGGCATCGACCACCGGCGCGTGGGCGCCGACGCCACCGTGCGCTCGCTCGCGCGCGCCGCATACGACCGGGGGCGTTCGGCACGCCGCTACGACGTCTCGAAGGGCGGCGCGCCCGGCATCGCAGGCGAGCTGCGCACGCTCGCCGGCTGCGCCTGGCACTTTGTCCGTCGCCGCTGCGCGAACGGCTTGGTGATGGGCGCCCACGCGGCGGGCCGGCTGAGCGAGGCGCTCGCTGGTGGCGTTCTGCGCGAGGCGCCGGCCGGTGGCGTGCTGGCGGGGTGGCGGGCAGGAGGCGCCCGCGGGGTGGGTGCGGGCGGTGCCGGTGGGGTGGGTGCGGCCGGTGCCGGTGGGGTGGGTGCGGTGGCGCCGGCCTCGGATGACTTCGTCTCCGGCGTGAGTGGGCACGTCGCGGGGGTTCGGGCGACGACGCGCGCCGTCGTCACCGACGCCGCGCTGGACGCCGTCGCGCTCGCGCGCGGCGAGCCGTGGCGGCTGAGGCGGGCCGCGCAAAGGTCGCCGCGCCGGCGTGTGCTCGCGCTCGGAGTCGAGCGAACCGACCGACACAACGTCCTGGCGGCGGCGCGCGATGAGCTTCGTCGCTCGCGCCACGAGGTCGACTTCGCAAGCATCCCCGTCGATGATCGGGGGAAGTTCGAGAATCTCGATGCGTTGCTGGCCGAGCACCCGGCGGCCGGTCACGATTGGCTGCTCGCGATCGACGATGACGTCGTCCTGCCGCCGGGATTTCTCGACGTCTTCCTCTTTCTCGTCGAGCGCTTCGGACTGGCCCTCGCACAGCCGGCCCACCGCCGCCGCTCGCACGCGGCGTGGGACGTCACGCGACGACAAGCCGCGAGCGTCGTGCGCGAGACGGCGTTCGTGGAGATCGGCCCCGTGGTCGCGTTTCATGCGATCACCTTCGATTCCCTGCTGCCGTTCCCGCCGCTACGCATCGGCTGGGGTCTCGACGCGCACTGGTCAGCAATCGCGCGCCAGCACGGATGGCGGATCGGAGTGGTCGACGCCACGCCCGTCCGTCACGGCCTGCGCCCGATCGCCGGTGCGTACAACCGCGAGGACGCGCTCACCGAGGCGCGAGCGTTCCTCGCCGAGCGCCCGTACACGCGGTCCGAGGAGGCTCGCCAGACGCTCGCCGTCCACCGGTCCTGGCGGTGAAGGTGGCGGGCGTGTGCGGGGTGGGGGGCGCGGGCGGGGTGGCGCCTCGGTGTGGGGCAGTTCTGGGCGTGGTGGGGGGCGTGTGCGGTGTGGCGGGCGCGGGCGGGGTGGCGCCTCGGTGCGGAGCAGTTCTGGGCGTGGCGGAGGTGCCACCGCCGGACCTGGTCGAGTTACGCTACTCACAGTCGCGTAACTCGACCAGGTTCCCTTCCCAGCGTGAATCGTGCCGCCGCGACGGCAAGCGTCACCGCGTGAACCCCGTTACGCCGTCATGCCTGCTCCGCGCCGGCTCGCCGCCGAGTCGATTCCAGCCTGCGCGAAGCGTGGCGGTTCTCGACGGGACGGGTCCGGCGTGATGAAGGTCGCCGTGGTCGCCGAGTACTACCCGCGGGCGGACGACCCCGTGCTCGGCATCTGGGCCCATCGGCAGGCAATGGCCGTCCAGGAGCTCGGCGCCGAGGTCCGAGTGCTCGTCCTGCACCGCCCGCTGCCGCCAATCGCCGCGGCCCGATCGCTCGACGTGTCCGCGCTCGCACGAGCCCTGCGCCAGCCCGCGCGGGCGGTGATCGATGGGATCGACGTCCACTACGTGCGCTACCTATCTCCGCCGCGACCGTGGAGCTACGGTTCATGGGGCATGTGGGCGGCGCCGGCGCTCGCGCTCGCGCTACGTCGTCTGCGGAACGAGTTCGCGTTCGAGCTCGTGCATGCACACAACGCCGTGCCCGCCGGCGACGCCGTTCGCAGAGCCGCTCCCCGCGTGCCGCTGGTCGTGTCGGTTCATGGCGGAGACGTGTACGCGACGAGCGCGGCGCGCATCGGCGCCCGAGCGGTCCGCGCGACACTCGCACACGCGCGCTTGGCGCTCGCCAACAGCGCCGGGACGGCCCGCCGTTGCGCTGAGCACGGCGCCCGCACGACCCGGGTCGTGCATCTGGGGGCTGAGCTCCCGCCCGCCGCTGAGGTCCCCCCCGCCGCCGCGGTCGCGCCCGGGGCTGAGCTCCCGCCCGCCGCTGAGGTCCCGCCCGCCGCCGCGGTCGCGCCGCTTAGCCTCGCCGGAGCAACGCTCATCACCGTTGGGCACCTGATCCCGCGAAAGCGACACGCCGACGTGATCGCGGCGCTCGCTCGGCTGCGGACGCGCCACCCCGATCTGCGCTACGTCATCGTCGGCGACGGCCCGGAGCGTGGGCGGCTGCGCAGGCTCGCCGGGGCCTTCGGCGTGGCCGATCGCGTCGACCTTCGCGGACAGTTGCCACCCGAGGAGGCGGCGGCCTGCGGGCGCTCGGCGAGCGTCTTCGTCCTGCCCAGCGTCAATGAAGCGTTCGGCGTGGCATACGTCGAGGCGATGGCAGGTGGCGTCCCGGCGATCGGGTGCCGAGGCGAGGACGGCCCTGAGGAGATTGCTGCGGCCGGCGGGGGCATCGTGCTCGTGCCCCCCGGCGACGTCGATGCGCTGGCGGCGCAGATCGACGCGCTCCTCACCGATCCGAACCGGCGTTCAGCGCTCGGGCGCGAAGCCGCCGCGACCGTGCGTCGCGCGTTCACGTGGGAGCGCTGCGGGACGGAGACGCTGGCCGCTTACCGCGACGCCGTGCTCATGGTTGGACGGTAGAGCGGCCGCCGTTGTCACTCGAACGATCCCCCGGCGCGCGGAGCGCCACAACGCGCGGTCCCACGCAACGCGCGGGCCCACGTTTCTGGTTTAGACCCTCCCGAAGCGGGAACAACTGCCCCGAGGTGTTCAAAGGTGGCCTGTGCGCCTCGGGCCTTGACACCTTGCTGCGCTGGTCTGGTCGGCGGGCTGCCTCTCCCCGGTCCCGGGCTCCGGCCTCCAGCGCGCACAGCAGTCGCAGATGGCGGAGGCTCCTCCGGTCCACCCTCCGCCGCTGCGGCTGCCCAAAAGGCCAGCAATGGAGGGAAAAACGTGACAATGCCGAAACTTCCCTCCCACACTTCCGTTGTACCGGTTACTGAGCGCTTGGACTGCTAACCTCGGCTGCGAGGGGCTCCGATGGGGCGTCAACGCCCACCACACTATGCGTAGGCACCACGTCTTCATCGCGCTTCTCGCGTCCGTGATTATTCCGATCACCGGGCTCATGGCTGCGGCGCCGGCGATTGCTTACAACGTCGGCGCGGTGTACAAGGATTGCGAGACGAACGGCCACCTCACCGGCCACTACTCCAGCGGCGAGCTCCAGGCCGCGCTTAACGGCATGCCGTCCGTCATGGCTGAGTACAGCGACTGCCAGGATGTCATCCAGCGGGCGCTATTGGCCGCGTCGACGCCAACCGGGCGCCGCACCGGCTCCACGACCACCGGCGGCGGCGGCGGCGGGGGCGGCTCCGGCTCCGGCTCCGGCTCCGGTAAGACTCCCGGCGGCAAGCCCGGAGGCAAGACCGGAGGTCACGGGAAGCGTGGATCCACGCGGACGGGTGTCAACTCGGCGCCAAAGGCAGCCGCGGCCGGAAAGGGACGGGCGAGCGGAATCACACTCGCCGGCGCCAATATCCGTCCCGGCTCGACAGGCACGAGCGTCTCAGCGCGCTCGCTTCCCGCAGCACTCCTCGTCGTACTGATCCTGCTCGCGCTCGCCGCCGTCAGCGGCGGAGCGGTTGCGATCCGGCGCCGTGTCGTCGCTCGCCACGGCACCTAGCAGGCCGCGACTCCGTCCTCGCAGCCCGGCTGCGCGTGTCGGAGAAGCAGCGCGTCGTATCGGCCCCGACTTCGGGCTCGGACTGACGCTCGGCGGGGCCCTGTGCGCGTTAGCGTTCCTCACGACCGGCGGCACGACAGACGGCACCAACCTCGGCCCCAACACCTGGGCCCAGATTGCGCTGGTCCTGATCGCCGCGGGCCTGGGGATCGCGGCGGTGCGCGTGTGCGCGTCGGGGCGGGCGTGGGGTGCCACATCTCTGGGACTGTTCGCGGCGCTCGCGGCGCTCACATTGCTCTCGATCTCGTGGTCGGTGCAGCCGGCCAACTCGTGGCTGGACACGAACCTGACGCTGTCCTACCTGGCGGCATTCGCCGGTGGACTCGCGCTCGCGCGGATCGCACCCGAGCGTTGGGCGGCGATCATCGGCGCTGTTGTGCTGCTCACCGTCGTCGTGAGCGGCTACGCGTTGCTGGCGAAGGTGTTTCCGGCGACGCTCAATCCCGACCAGACGGTCGCGCGGCTGAGCGCTCCGTTCGGCTACTGGAACGCCGTCGGCCTGACCGCGGCGATGGGCGCGATCTGCTGCCTGTGGCTGGGCGCGCGCCGCACCGGGCACGCGTTGGCGCGCGCGCTCGCCTACCCAGCGATGGGCCTGCTGCTGCTGACGCTCGTGCTCGCCTACTCGCGCGGCGCGCTCGCCGCGCTCGCCGTCGGGTTGGCGCTGTGGTTCTGCACGGTGCCGCTGCGCCTGCGCGGGGCCGCGCTGCTGATCGTCGGCGCGCTCGGAGCCGGCGCGGTGGCCGCGTGGGACTTCTCCAGGCACGCGCTCAGCTCCGAAGGCGTCGCGCTGGCACAGCGCGACGCCGCCGGCCACCAGCTGGGGGCGGTGATCGTGGCGATGCTGGCGATGCTCGCGATCCTCGGAATCGCGATCGGCTTCTTCACCGCCCGCCGCGCGCCGTCGCTGCTCGCCCGCCGGCGGGCGGGAGCGGCCCTGCTGGCGGCGATCCTGCTCGTGATCATCGCCTTCGCCGGCGCGCTCGCGCACAGCCACCGCGGCCTCCTCGGCAGCATCTCGCACACGATCAGCGCTCTGACCAACCCCAACGCCAAACCGCCGCCCAACACTCCCGGGCGCCTGACGGCCGTCGCGAGCGTGCGCGCCCGCTACTGGAAGGAGGGCCTGCAGGTGTTCGACGCGCATCCGCTGGTCGGTGCCGGCGCCGAAGGCTACGCGACCGCGCACCTGCGCTACGAAACCGGGACGCTGGAAGTACGCCACGCGCACAGCTTCATCGTGCAGACGCTCGCCGACCTCGGCCTGCTCGGCCTGCTGGTGGCGCTCGCGCTGCTGTTGACGTGGATCGCGGCCGCGTGGCGGACGTGCCGATCTCCGAGGCGCTACACGCCCGAGCGGGTCGCGATGCTGAGCATGCTGAGCCTGGTGGTGGTGTTCGGCGCCCATTCGACGATCGACTGGACGTGGTACGTGCCGGGCGACGCGTGCGTGGCGTTGTTGTGCGCGGGCTGGCTCGCCGGGCGCGGGCCGCTGCTGGCGAGTGCCGGCGTGCCCGCCCCGACCGCGGAGAAGCTCGCGCCACCGAGCGCCGCCACCGCCGGCTCGTGGTGGCGGCCACGCCTAAGGGCGCGGCCCAGCTACACGCGCATCGCGCTCGCGACCGCGGCGATCCTCGCGGCGCTGCTCGCGGCGTGGTCGCAGTGGCAGCCGCAGCGCTCCGAAGAGGCGAGCCTGCAAGCCGACTCGCGCCTGGAAGCCCACGATTCGCGCGCGGCGCTCGCCGACGCCGACGCGGCCGTCGCACGCGACCCGCTGTCGATCGAAGCGCTGTTCACGCTCGCCAGCGTCGAGCGGGTCTCGGGCGAGCCCGCGCGAGCCCGCGCGACGCTCGAGCGAGCCGTGCGCCTGCAGCCGTCCAATCCGCAGGCATGGCTGGTGCTCGGGCGCTATGACCTGCAGAGCAGCCCCAGCGACCCCCGGGCAGCGGTCAAGGAGCTGCGGGCGGCCATCTACCTGAACCCCGAGTCGATCTCCCCGGAAGCGATCGCCGCGGGCGACCGCGAAGCGATCGAAATCCACAACGACTACATCCAGGCGCTGCGAACAGTGGCGCAGCAGGAATCCGCCCCGGGCGCCGGCGGGGTCAATAGCGCCGGCGGGGGCAATAGCGCCGGCGGATCGCTCGCGCGAGCAAAACGCGCCGCACCCACGGCGGGCCGCCGGCGCTCCGCACCTCGATCGCCGTGAAGCCGAAGTCGGCCAGCAGGCCGGCGAGGGTGTGGCGGCTGTAGAAGCGCAGGTGATCGCCGAGCGGGTCGAAGTGGCTCGCGAACGCATGCCTGGAGCAGGCCAGGCGCATGAGCGTGAGCGGTGCGTGGGCGGGCGTGCTCAGCAGCAGGCTTCCACCGGAGCGCAGCACGCGACGGACCTCCGACAGCCACGCCGCTGTGTCGGCGACGTGCTCGATCACCTCCCCCGCCCACACGACGTCGAAGCTCGCGTCCTGCAGATCCCATGCTCCCTCGGCGGGGACCAGGCGCAGATCCAGCTGAGGGTGGCGCGCCCGCGCGCGGCGCAGCGGCTCCTCGGCGACGTCGACCCCCACCACCCGCGCGCCCGCATCCGCCAGCTCGGCGGCGAACCGTCCTTCGCCACAGCCGACGTCGAGCACGCGCTCGCCGGCGCCCACGCGATCGAGCAGAAAGCGCCTGCGCACGGGCAAGTCGGATGGCTCGAATCCCTCCGGCAGGCCTTGCCAAAGGGCTTCGTGGTACCTGCGGGAGGGCATAGGTGCAGTAAGGCTCTCATCTCTGCCGTTCCGCAGGCAAAGCGATTAGTGTTGGCGCGCGATGCACGCTCTGGGGATCGGATGAAGGCACGCGGCGAGGCATGAGAGTCGCGTTCGACAGCCGCGCCGTGTCGGACCCGGACGGCGTCGGGCGCTACTCGCGATGCCTGCTGGCCGCCCTGCACGACACCGTCGGCGCACGCGATCAGATCGTCGAGGCCGCCCGCCCCTCCGCTCTCGCCCGCACGCGCGGCACCGACGTGTTCCACTCGCCGTGGATGGACGGGGCGATGCTGCACAGCCCGTGCCCGATGGTCGTGACGATTCACGACCTCGCGGCGCTCAAGCGCCGCAGCGAGCACCTGCGGGGCGGTTTGCGTCTGCGCCTGCGCCACCTCGCGGTCGAGCGCGCGGTCAGGGTGATCGTGCCGACCGAGGCGGTGGCACGCGATGCGGTCGCGCACCTGCGACTGCACCGCGAGCAGGTCGTGGTGATCCCCGAGGCGGCCGACGCGTCGATGTATCCGCGAAGCATGGAGACTGTCGCTGCCGTGCGAGCGCGCTTCTCGCTGCCCGAGCGCTTTCTCGTGTGGGTCGGCGACCTGCAGCACCCCGATCCGGGCAAGCACATCGCCAAGCTCGCGGCCGCCCCCCGCGATCTACCGCTGGTGCTGGTCGGCTCCACCCGTCAGTGGGCGCACGAGCTTCCCAACGTGATCCTCACCGGCCGGGTCTCCGACGAGCAGCTGGCTGCGATCTACAGCGGCGCGCACGCGCTGCTGCTGTCCTCCAAGGACGAGGGCTTTGGCCTGCCCGCGGTCGAGGCGCTGGCGTGCGGCACACCGGTGGTGGCGTGCGACTCGCCGGCGCTGCGCGAGGTGCTGGGCGAGCGCGCGACGTTCGTGGCACCCGCGGACATGGACGGCCTGATCGCCGCCGCCCGGGCCGCACAGCGACCGGCTCCGCCACCGCCGTCGTGGAGCTGGCAGGACGCGGCGCGCGCCACTTGGGGCGTCTACGCCCGGGCGATGGCCGCCGTCGGCC
>PMOY01000290.1 GCA_003165655.1 Solirubrobacterales bacterium | reverse complement strand
TGCGTCGAACAAGAGCGCTAAGGCGAGCCCCAGACCGAGGCCAAGAATTGCTCCGATGATGGCGTCACGCGTGGGTCGCGGCCTGATCTTAGGCGCAGAGGTAGCACTTGCGACCAGTTCAGCGTTTGAGGTCTGAAGTGCGTCGAGGGTCTGAAGCTGGTCGAGGCGCGAAACGAGCGAGCCATAAAGGCTAGTGTGGGGTGATGACTGAGTAAGTCGGGCGCGCACATCTGCTTCAGCCGCTCGCACAGCTTCGGTGTCGAGGTAGCGCCGAAAGGCGATGAAACCATTCGCGTACGCGTTGGTTAACTGAACGGCGAGACCCGTATTCCGACTCGACACTTGGAAAATAAGCGTGTCGGTGTTCGAATTGGTTACCACGGCGCTGGCACCTAGGAACGACCCGGTGCCGCCACGGTACGCGGGTACGGCTGCCAACACCTTCGTCGCGACCGAGGGAGATCGAGCTATTTGTGCGTCGTCGTCTGGAATCCGCGAAGGCTGGCTTGTGTAGAGGCTGGAGTTCGGTACGCCGGTCAGCGCGTCAGCTAGGTTTTGGGGATTGAGAAGAACGACCGCTGATCCCTGATAGAGGGCGGGCTGATGTCGCTCGTAGAAGTAGGCGAGAGTCGGCAGAACAATCAGGCATAACACCACAACCCAGCCGCGTCGCCGCGCAATTGCGAGATATTGGCTGAACGCGGACGATGCTGTGTGCTGCTGCTCACTCACGGCGATGCGCAATCTCTCGCTGGCCACAGGCGACGAGCACGATAGCGGCCTTTTGAAGCCTGCACATTGGGTCTGTAGTCTGTCGTCGACCCCTCGGAGACGGGCGTCCGTTTCATCACGGCGAGCGCGACCACTGTGCCTCGTCCGCCCACCTGGCGACCGGTGTCATTGTCATGAATGTAGCTCATTCGTAGGACACTGGCTTCGCCGGCCGATCTTCGCATCGGCTCGAAGCTGGGTTGGGATTCTCGAAGGACCGCGGTCGCCGCTGGTCACGGGCTGGGCGCTCTGGGAGTCGAGGTCTCGGACTGGGCCGGGCTCAGGCCGTTAAGGGAGAGATTGAAGAACGTAGCCAAGTCGCGCGGATGCGCGAACCCGTTCAGGGCAGTGGCTCGGCATCACCACCTGCCTAAGGCTCGACGAGCCCCCTCCGTATCGCATACCGCACCAGCTGAACACGATCGTGCATCCCGAGCTTTCGCAGCACATTCGCGCGGTGCGATTCCACGGTTTTCTGGGAGACATGGAGGATCTCGGCGATCTGGGCGTTGGTGTGGGCTTCGGCGATCAGCTTGACGACCTCCTCCTCGCGGTTGGTGAGCGGCACGGCAGGCCCGCTGGAGTCGTCGGCCATCCACTCGCGGATGATCGACCGCTCGGCCGCGTTGGTGAGGAATGCCTCGCCCCGTCCGACCGCGCGCACGGCGCCGACGAGGTCCTGATCCGCCTCGCGCTTGAGGACATAGCCCGAGGCGCCGGCCTTAAGAGCTTCGAACAGGTAGCGCTCGTCATCATGCATGGAGAGCATGAGGACCCGGACGTCGGGCAGCTGGGAGCGAATCTCGCGCGCCGCCTGGAGCCCCGTCCGGCGCGGCATTGCGACGTCGAGGATGCACAGATCCGGCCGGGTGGCCAGTGCCTGCTCGGTCGCTTCGACGCCATCGGCGGCTTCGGCAACGACATCGAGGTCCGGCTGCCTCTCGAGCAGAAGCTTGATTCCAGCCCTAACGATGCCGTGGTCATCGGCGACGAGGATTTGCATAGTCATGCCTTGATCGTGAGCTCCACTCGCGTTCCCTGGCTCTGGCCCGACCAAATCGCCAGCTGACCGCCCGCGAGCAGGGCCCGTTCGCGCATCCCCGACAGACCGAGCCCGCCGTTGCGCGAGTCGACGAAGCCGCGGCCATCGTCGCTCACGCGNNCGGTAGATCACGAGCTGCTGCTCGGGGGTCAGCTGCGGCATCATCCCGCGCGCCTTTAAGCTTGCGCGGATCCCGGTCTGATCGGAGAAGTCCCGGATCTGGCTCCGTAGCGCAGGCAGCAGCCCGTGGTCGTCGAGCACCGACGGACGGAGCCGATGCGCGAGCGCGAGCAGTTCCTCCATCGCCTGCGCCGACAGGCGCTTGGTCTCCGTCAACTCCCCCCGCAAGCCGGGCGGGGCGTGCTCGATCGACGCCTGGAGTCGCATCGAGACCGCGGTCAGCGCCTGGTTGACCTCGTCATGAAGGTCCTGAGCGATCCGCCGGCGTTCACGCTCCTGGGCGCGGATCGCGGCTCTCCCCGCCTCCCGGCGCTCGGTCTCCAGGCGCGCGATCATGCGCTGGAAGGCGGCGTTCAGGCGCTTCTCCTCCACGCTCTCGGACAACGTCTCGATCGCCGCCTCGTGCGGCGCGGCCAGGTCAACCGTCTCCATTGCGGAGATCATCCGGTCGAGCGGCGCGAAGCGTCGCCTGAGCAGCAGCCAGTTCCCCAGTAACGTCGCGACGATAGCGAGCACGAGGACGAGCACTTCGCGGCTGCGGATGGGCTCCTCGTGGTGCAGGCCGACAGCAACCGTGGCGACGAGCACCGCGCCCGCCACGAGCAGGAGATTGACGGCCAGGACTTGGGCGAGGAGCGAGCGCGACTTCATTGGTTGCCGAGAATGGGGTCTTGACCTGATATCGACCGAACTGCCCCGCGCCGATACCCCTGGTGCAAGCCCCTAAAGCAAGTCTTCCCGAACAGCACGGGCAGGGTATTGCGACGACAGCATCGGGCCTGATTTAGCGGGGCGTCCCAGCAGCAGGGGGCGCCCCGAAATCTTGAGGGGTCTCGCCCGGTTGCGCAGCTCTGATGGCAGCGGACCGCCGGCATAGACGCGGCCGCGGGAGAATGCCGACGTGCCGCAGAACGTGTTCGTCGATATTCATGCCCACGTGCTTCCAGGAATCGACGATGGGCCGAAAAACCTGGGGGACGCGCTGGCGCTCCTGAGAGCGGCTGCTGGCTGCGGCATCACGACGCTCGCAGCGACACCCCACGTGCGCTCCGACTTCCCGGAGGTCCGTCTCGAGGAGCTGGCCGCTCGTGTCCAGGCGCTCCGGGAGGAGGCCGAACGCGAGTCGATCGGAGTGCGGATCGTTGGGGGCGCCGAGGTCTCGCTTGTCTGGGCGGTCGAGGCAAGCGATGACGAGCTCGTGCTGGCAAGTTATGGCCAGCGCGGCAAGGACCTTCTGATCGAAACCCCAGCCAGCGCCGTCGCCGGCCTGGGACAGCTGCTATATCGCCCGCGATCGAGAGGACTCCGAGTCACACTCGCCCATCCCGAGCGCAGCCCGGAGTTCCAACGCGATCCGTCGCAGCTCGAGGAGCTCGTGCGTCAGGGCATTCTGTTGCAGATAGACGCGACCGCGCTCCTCGCGCCGCGGCGCTCGCCAGCGCGTCGCCTCGCGACCAGACTCTGTCGAGACGGGCTCGCTCATGTGATCGCCTCGGATGGGCATCGGGCCGCCAGTTGGCGTCCAGTCACGGCGCTCGCCGATGCAGTCGGCGTTGCGTCCGAGATTGTCGGGCCGATCCGAGCCCAATGGATGGTCTGCGTCACTCCCGCGGCGATTCTTGCCGGTGTTGCCCTGCCGAATCCGCCGCCAGTCGATAGAGAGGGAGGTGGCGCGCTGGGACGCCTGCGCTCGCGGCGCCGATCCTGACGACATTCGGTCTTCGGGCTAAGGCACACCGTCGCGTGCGGCATGCCTAACGCGATCAGCAGGGACCCGGCGGTGCTCCCGGCCGAGACGGTGATGCGCAGGCGCCAGAGGAGCGTGGCGGTACCACGGGCCGCCGAACCACGGTCCAGCTGCTCCATGTCTAGGCCGCCCGCCCGGACTCGCCGGCGGCGCTTGATACCTTCACGGAGTGTGTGGCGTGCCGGAGCGGCTCGATGTGTCGGCAACTGGGCCGACAACGAAGGAGGAGTCTGAACACCTCGAACGCTATGAGTGGGCAGCGTCGTTGGTTCGAGGGGCGGTTCTCGATGTCGCGTGTGGGACCGGATATGGCGCGCGAATCCTCGCCCGGCGTGCGGCGGTGAGCGGCGTCGACAGAGATCCACAGGCCGTGGGGACGACGGCCTCACGCGTGGAGGGCGATTTTCTCGTCTCCGAGCTACCCATCATTCCGTTTCCCGACGAAACCTTTGACTTCGTGGTCTCTTTTGAAACGATCGAGCACGTTGACGACGATGTCGGATTCGTTCGCGAAATTAGGCGAGTGCTTCGTCCCGGAGGTTCGCTCCTGATATCGACTCCGAACGAGGAGGTATCAGCTCCTGACGGGGTCCCGATAAATGCTTGGCACGCCCGCGAGTACACATTGGCTGGCTTGATCGCCACCCTCAGGGAGGGAGGGGGATTCGAGATCAGGGATATTGCGCAGCAGACCTTCCCTGCGCCCAAAACATTGCATTGGTTAGCTTGGCGGCTGTACGGCCGGGCCTGGCTACGCCCACATGTACTGCGCTTTGGCAAGCGCGCCCTGTGGGGTCGCACGAGTGTCGAGCCGTTCGTGGGTCGTAGACGCCCAGGTTACTGGCTGGTTGCAGCTGACTAGTGAACCTCATCGCCTAGGTTGGATCGGCAATTTGCTCATCCGACTCGAGAGGTGTGGCGGCTTCGGCGCTCCGCTGACGAGCGGAGGCGGGAGTTCGCGTCACCGCCGCCCCGGCAGAGCGAGCCACTCGTAGGGCCCGCAAAAACCGCTGACGCATGACCGCCGTCATCAGGACGAGCATTGGCACACCGACCAGCGCCAGATCTACGACGGCTGTAGTCCGGGCGTGGGGACTTCCCGTCGCGATAGCGATGGGAATCACCGGAAGCGCGACACACGCGCTGATCGCGACCTCTTTCGCCATTGCACTCATGAGAGTCGCGACGCCGACGCCATATCTTCGAGCAAACATCCGGATGCCGACGAAGCTGCCAAGGCCGAGCGCAACGGTCGTCCCTGTCAATACTCCAACAAGGCCAAAGAGTGGGCCGAGAGTAACGGTCAAGACCAGGTTCGTAGCCGTCGCCACGATCGCAGGAATAACCAAAATCGCCTGTGTGGCGTCAGCGGCGGCTAAGCTCGAGATCGCGCCAGATAGGCAATTGAGCACATAGGCTGCATTCAGCCCCAGCAGAATGACGAGACCATCAGGAGGAACAGTTCCGAGCCAGAGGCCCATCGTCGAAATTCCACAAACGCTGACGAGCACAAAGAGTGGTCCGATGAGGTCGGCGAGGAGAATCGAATACGGAGCAGCGATAGATCCGACGACCTGACGGCCTGATTGGCGAATGAGGGCTACCCCGCGAGGTAGCATCGTCGTAGAGCCTAGTACGGCAATCTGGCGAGCGGCGCCGCTGATCCGGTTCACCAGTTCGTACCCCGCGGCCGCCTTCAGGTCTACCAGCGCAGCAATGACGACCTTGTCGGTCTGAAAATTGGCCAGATCAAGTATCCACGGTACTTGGCCCTTAGCGCCATAAGCCAGTACCTCTCGCGCAAGACGACGACTCGGTAGCGCGAATGGAATCCGTCCAGCACGCACTCGGACCAGACCGAATATGCACAGGACCCCGAGACCAGCGGCAACCGCACTAACCTCGGCGTATGCAGCCAGCCTCCGACTCAAACTCAGCACCACAATGCTCAGGACGAGATTGACAACGACGGCGCCAATCTGTCCGAGGCTAGGGGTCACAAAGTCCTGCTTGCCAGTGGGATAGGCGGCGATGACTCGCTGAAGAATGCTGGCGCCAAACAGTAAGGCGCTGCTCACGAGGACGATTCTTATCGCAGATACGTGGAGGCCCGTGTGGAATGTGCTAGCGAATAGCGAGGCCGTGATCAGGGCGCCGACAACCATGATCGCGGTCAGGATGAGCGAGCACAATAAACCTAGTCCCATGACCTCCGCAACAACATCGTCTCTCTGTCCGTGATAAAGAGCAACGAACCGAGCAAGTGCCCTGGTGATGCCAAAGTCAAGGACGGCGGCATACTGTGCGAATGCTCCCGTGACGGCCCAGAACCCAAATTGCGTCAGGCCTACCCGTGCAATTAGAATTGGAGCGATGATGAAGCTGCCGGCGTAGCCGGCCGCGAGCGCTACAGTCTGCGAACCGACATTGGCGCGACCGGAGCGGCGCATCAGGGTACGATATCGACGGTAACTATCGAGTCATCCCCCTGGGGGAGCACCGTGCACGTTGGCGTATCGATTTGCATTCCAACCTATTGCCACGAGCGGACCATCGAGGCTTGTGTTGAGTCCGCGCTCGCTCAGAGCATGGATGATATCGAGGTTGTCGTGATTGATGACTGCTCTCCAGACTCGACACTGGAGCGGGTGCACGCGGTCTCCGACCCGCGATTACGAGTGTATTGCAATGCGCACAACGTCGGTGCCGTGGCCAATCACAATCGATGCATTAGGGCGGCGAAAGGTCGTTTCGTTCAGATGTTGCACGGAGACGATCTACTCGAGCCTGAATGTGTTGCCAGCCTATCGGAGGTGCTTGCCGAGAATCCGTCGGCTGGCTTTGCGTTTGCCAGTCGCAATGTAGTTCTGGAAGGTAACGGTCTCGAAGACCGTTTTGGTCGGTGGATCGAGCAGTATGGTGATTGCTGTGAGCCGCTTGTTGGACCGATAGAGACTCGGCCGCAAAAGCTGCTGCTTTCCGGACCGGAAGTTCTGTCACTTTACATCTGCAAGGGCTTTCGAGGCAATTGGTTCGGCGAGCCGTCGTCGGTGCTACTGCGAGAGGACGCGCTTCGTGATGTTGGTTGCTTCAATGCGGCTGTGAAACAGAATTTTGACGTTGATCTTTGGCTTCGGATTCTGTGCCGCTGGGACGCCGTGTACGTCAGAGAGATATTGTCGACGCGTCGTGTCCATGCAGGGATGCTATCCGCGGCTAATGATCGAGCGGGCAACCAGTGGCTAGACCGGCCGTTGATTGCACAAGACGTTATCGACACGGCGAGTAACAGCGTGAGGCTATCGGCGCTTCCGGCCTGGCGGCGCCGGTGGCTGGCGCTGAAGACGAGGGACATGATTCTCGGCCGCGTTGATCGATCGTGGCGGAACGCGTGGAGCCTTTTCGATCTGATCCGTCGTTCGCTTATCGGCGACGCGCGAAGAGCTCTAGAACGCGGCAGGACGCGATCTGTGTGATCGCTAACGCGTTTACGGTGGAGATCGCGGCAAGGTCCGCCGGGACGGTCGTTGCGAGGCGGCGATAATGCATGCTGAGAGGCGGCGGTAGCGCACGCTAAGGGGGGTGGCAACTGGGCGCGCGGGTTCGACGCCGGTGGGCGCTAAAGCACGCCAGTAGCCTGCAGCGCGCCTAGCGCGATCAGCAGCGTACCGGCGCTGATGTAAGCCGAGACCATGACACGCAGGTGCTCGGGACGCGGACCGTATCCTGGGTCGATCGCGGCCAGATGCCGGCCAAGGGCGCCGCGAAAGCCAGCCGCGGGGACGGGCCGCTGGCCGGACAGGCGCTNNCATTGGTTGAAGAGCGGCGAGCGCGGGTTGAGGGAGCGGGCGCGGCGATATGCGGCGACGGAGGCGCTGGGCTGCCCGGCTTCGGCCTCCAGGCGCGAGTACACGAGCCACGTCTGCCAGTTCGCCGGCTCGTCGAGGGTCGCCTGGCGGGCTGCCGCGGCGGCGCCGGTGATGTCGTGCTGGAGCTCGAGCACGAGGGCGGTTTGGATCTCGGGCGAGGCGGCCCCGGGCTCGAGTCGGATCGCATCACGGGCGTCGGCGAGCGCCGCCGACGTGTTCCCCGCGCTGGCCGCGGCCTGGCTCTTGCGGACGGCGCTGGTGGCGGCGAGCGGCACGCCGATCGCCACGATGCAGGCGATCGCCACGACGACGATGCCGGCGCGCACCGCGACCGCGGCGACGCGGCGTGGGGGGGATGAGGAAGCGCGCTTGGTCGGAGTCAGCAGGCTCGCGGCGAGGAGCAGGAACGCGACCGGCAGCACAGGGACCTGCCAGATCCAGTCGAACGCCGCCGCGACCGAGAATGCGACGCACGCTGCTGCCTTAGCAGCTGCGCGAACTCGCCCTTCGTAG
>PMOY01000091.1 GCA_003165655.1 Solirubrobacterales bacterium | reverse complement strand
TGACGTCCACGGACCCGCTCGCCCTCTTCCTCGGCGCGTTCGGCGACCCCGGTCACGCCTTCCCGATGCTGGCGCTCGGCTCGCGCCTGGCCGCGCGTGGACACGTCGTCACGCTCGAGACCTGGTCGCGCTGGCGCGAGTACACGGAGGCGGCCGGCATGCGATTCGTGGCGGCTCCCGAGCACCCGGTGTTCCCCACCCGCGAGCATCCGGTGAAGCCCTACGAGGCTGTCGTGCTCGGGACCGCGTCCACGCGCCGGGCGATCGCGGCGGCACGGCCGGACGCCGTGATCCACGACATTCTCACGCTCGCGCCCGCGATGGCGGCAGAGCTCGAGGGACTCCCGGTCGCCACGCTCATCCCCCACGTCCACCCGGTCGGAGCACCCGGCTTCCCGCCATACGCTTTCGGCGCTCGCCCACCGCGGACCGCAGCCGGGCGAGCGCTCTGGCACCGACTGGAGCGCCCGGTGGAACGCGGCCTGATGCGAGGACGCGACGAGCTCAACGACACTCGAGCCAAGCTCGGACTGGCTCCCGTGCGGCGGCTGCACGGTGGGATCAGCACGCAGCTGTGCCTGGTCGGGACGTTTCCTCAGCTCGAATACCCACGACCGCACCCGGAGAACACGCACGTGGTCGGGCCGCTCCTCTGGGAACCGCCGGCCGCCGAAGCAGAGCCGCCGCCCGGAGGCGAGCCGCTGGTGCTGGTCGCCCCGTCGACGGCGCAAGACCACGAGCACCGGCTGCTGTGCGCCGCGATCGCCGGGCTCGCGCGCGAGCCGGTCCGCGTCCTCGCGGCGTGGAACCGCCGGCCGATCTCCCGTCCCCTGGCCGTCCCCGCGAACGCCCGTCTCCTGGACTGGCTCTCCTACGCTCGGACGATGCCGCGGTGCAGTCTCGTGATCTGCCACGCGGGCCACGGAACGATGGCGCGCGCGCTGGCGTCGGGGTGCCCAGTGGTCGCGGTGCCCGCGGCGGGAGACATGAACGAGAACGCGGCACGACTCGACTGGGCGGGCGCAGGCGTCCGGCTCCCGTGGCGGCTGCTGACCCCGGCCACGCTGCGCCTCGCGGTCCGCCGGGCGCTCTCAGAGCCGGCGCTGACCAAGCGCGCCCGCGAGCTGGCTGACTGGGCCGCCGAGCACGACGGCGCCGAGCGCGCGGCCGATCTCGTCGAGGCGCTTGCGCGCGGCAAGCCTGCGGCACGTCCGAACCGTCAGCTCGGGTGAGGGGCGGCTGGTGCTCAGGCGTGCGCGATGGTCAGGCGTGAGAGGCGCGATCGTCAGGCGTGCTCTGCGGCGCGGCGTCTGATCTCTCGCCGCCGGCACTCGCCTCGTTCTCAGCGGGCCAACTCCCGGCGCAGGTTGCCGTGGGCTCGAGCCCCACCGTGCCACCTAAGCGTTGACCATCTAGACTTGATAGAGAACCGACCGCGCGGTCGGTTTCGTTTTGCCCGAGACCGTGAAAGGGCAGCCGAGTTGATCGATTTCGAGCTGACGCCCGCAGTGGCCCGCCTGCGGGAGCGCACGGCCGCGTTTGTGCGCGAGGTTGTGATCCCTGCCGAGTCGCGCGACCTCCCGGGTCATGGGCTGGACGCCGCGCTGCGAGCCGAACTTCAGGCAGCCGCACGCCAGGCGGGTGTGTTCGCCCCGCACATGCCAGAGACCTACGGCGGACTGGGGCTTGACGTCCGTGACCAGAGCGCAGTATTCGAAGAGGCTGGTTACAGCATCCTGGGGCCCCAGGCGCTGAACTGCGCCGCACCCGACGAGGGGAACATGCACATGCTCTCGGTGATCGGTACCGAGGAACAGCGCGAGCGCTACCTCGCTCCCCTTGCAGCCGGCGAGGTGCGGTCGTGCTTCGCCATGACCGAGCCCGCGCCGGGCGCAGGGTCCGACCCGTCGATGCTTTCGACGACCGCGACGAAGGTCGACGGCGGCTGGTCGATCAGCGGCGCCAAATGGTTTATCACTGGAGCCGAAGGCGCGGATTTCGTGATCTGCATGGCGCGCACGGATCCAGCAATAACTGGTGGGCGGGGCGCGACGATGTTCCTGGTTGACGCCGCGAATCCCGGCTGGCGGGTGGAGCGAATCGTCGACGCGATCGATCGTAGCTTCCCCGGCGGCCACGCCGCTGTCACGTTCGACGACTGCGTTGTGTCCGAAAACGCAGTGCTCGGCCAGGTCGGCGAAGGCTACAAGTACGCCCAGGTGCGCCTGGCCCCGGCCCGCCTGACTCATTGCATGCGATGGCTCGGCCTCGCCCGCCGCGCCCACGACATAGCGCTGGACCGGGCCAACGAGCGTGAGGCCTTCGGCGTCAAACTCGGGGAGCTCGGCATGGTCCAGGGCATGATCGCCGACTCGGTCATCGACCTCGAGACCAGCCGGGGACTGATCCAGCGGTGTGCATGGGTGCTGGACCAAGGCAGGTCTGGCGGTTCTGAATCGTCGAACGCCAAGGCGCATGTTGGCGAGGCCGTGGGCCGCATCGTCGATCGCTCCGTGCAGATCTGCGGCAGCCTCGGCACGAGCGGTGACCTCCCGCTGGCCCGGATCTTCCAAGAGGTTCGCCCATTCCGTATCTACGACGGTCCGACCGAGACGCACAAGTGGGCGATCGCTCGCCGCGCGCTGCGCGAGCGCATTCGGACGACGGGACGACCGCCGGCGCAACCGATCTCGACGTAGTCGATACGCCCGCCGAGACCACCGCGACATTGGCCGGGCAAGCATCCCTTCTTGACGAGCTTGGGTTCGCGGAGGTCTGGGTCGGGGAGCATCACTCTGGCGGGTGGGAGATGATCACGTCTCCGGATTTGTTCATCGCCGGGGCTGCTGAGCGGACGAAGCGGATTCGGTTGGTTACGGGTGTCGTCAGTGTCAGCTACCACAATCCATTCATCGTGGCTGAGCGCCTGATGCACCAGTGCTGTGACAACCCTCTCCCTCACCCGCCACGACCATCGCACACCCTCGTTCGGGCCGACTCGCCGCGGCGAAGCTGCGACGCGACCAGCTTCATCAGATCCTTAGAGCGTCACGAGCGTCGAGCCGCGCCAGCGAGGTCCACGGTCGCGAAGCGGATAAGATCCCTGCGGCCGACCTCGGTGGCAAGTCCTCTGTCCTTCAACAGATCAAGATGACCTAGGACGACTGACAGGGTCAGATAAACGGCATCATCCCGTCGCGGCCAAATCGCTTTGGCAATCTGGCGCGCCGTCAGCGGTCCGCCCTTCCTGAGATGACCCAGGACCGATTGCGTTCGTGGCTCGAGAGCTTCGAGCCGGCGCTCGATCACGTCGCGATGCCCTTGAAAGGGGTCGCCGTGGCCGGGGAACACCCAGTCGAGCGGTTGCGCCGCGGTGGCTTTGAGCGACTCTACGTACGCCCGCAGCGCGGACGGCCGGGTGCGAACGTCATGGTTGCCATCCAATGGCCGGGCCGCAACGGCAGTGGTTGTAATCCCCGGCAGAACATGGTCGCCAACCCACATCGCCTGCTGGATCTCGTCGACGAATACGGTATCCACCCAGCTGTGACCCGGCCGGAACATGACCCGAAGCGATCGTGTGCCGAGGCTCACTCGGTCACCGTCTACGAGCCGCTGATCGACGTGCACCGGAGCTTCCCGATCGTGCAGGCGACGACGATGGCGTAGAAACGCCTCGATCGCGTCCGCCTCAACGCCGTGAATTTCCATGAGCCGCACGCGGTAGGCGTTCTCAGCACGCGCGGATTCACCGAGATTCTCCAGCACAGGCGCCAGAAGTGCGTGGGCAGCTACGCGGGCACCACTGATCATCGAGATGCGAGCGGCTGCTCCAATGTGGTCGGGGTGCCCATGGGTCAGTAGCAAGAGCTCTATATCCTCAAGCCGACGCCCTGTTGATCGGATGCCGGCGGTCAGCGCCGAGAGGCTCTCCGGCGTGTTGAGCCCGGCGTCAACAAGGGTCAGCGTCTCATCCTCGATCAGATAAGAGTTGACTGGACCCGCTCGCATGCCTGTGGGGAGTGCAATTTGCCAAACTCCGGCGGCGCTCGTGGGGGTGGCTTCCGACGCAGGCGACGGGTTCATCTCGGGTACTCCGGTTCCGTGCGCACACACCGGCGGCCGGCGTGCTGCGCGTAGGTAAGATCGACCGGCCAGTCGTAGCTAATGTTGTTGGGTCCGATCCTGATGCAGGGCATGGGACGCGCTCATGGCCTCGAACGCGGAAGATCGGTTCGAGGCCGAGCCCACGAACCCGGCAGCGCCACGATCCAACTGGCGGTTCATTGCCGACCAGGGAGGGTCACCGTCGCCTGGTGCACACCCGTCCTTCCTCGATCTTACTTGCGCAGTAGTCTAGCTCATTGGCCCCTTGAACCGGGATCCCCAGTTCTTCACCTGAGGAAAAGTGCATCAGCGTTCATCGCCTCGCCGGTAAGTCCCACCCCAACTGCCTCATTTATTCGTCTCCGAGGCAACGCTCACTCTCGTTTCCTTCATAGTCTCGGGGGCTGCTTCTAGACGCCGCGGCGAAGCGGTCGATCACTTAGCCCTATCCTCGGCCGATCAGCTAGCGGATTGGAGGGCCCCCGCGCACCGTTGACGACCAGGGCCAGATGGTCCATACTTACCTGCTCGAGCGCAAGCAGTTCAACCGGACTTGTAATCAGATCACCGAGGTCAAGCATGCACCAGGCGACGACAAACGCCGTAGGCCCGTTCGACGAACGGCTAGACGCATGGTTTGCCGGTGACTCGGACGCTATCGCCAGCAGCCACTTGCTATGGCGCGACCTGCGCGAGGCCGCACCCATCTACGTATACGGCTCGATGACGGTCGTATCGCCCTACGACATGGTCAAGGACATCGTCTATGACGACGAGCATCTGAGCAATGACCACAGCCGCAGAGGCAGTCGTGCAGACGCGGCCTTCGCTCGACTGACCACGGACGAGCAACGCGAAGCGTTTCGACGGGTGATGCAGTTCGAGTCCCATTTCATGAACCGCAACGACGGCGATGAGCACCGTCGTTTGCGAGGAGCGGCTGCCGCCGCCATGACTCCACGCAGGATCCAGCAGGTTATGTCAGCGATCGATGAGCACGCCGATGCGTCCCTCGCGCTGCTGCCGGACGAACCGGTCGTCGACTTCAAGCTCTTCAGCACCGAGCTTCCTCTCCGAATCATCTGTGATCTCATTGGTGTGCCAGAAGAAGACCGTTCCAAGATTCGCGACTGGGCCACCGCACTAAGCGGCAACCGGCACGGGACCGATCCCGATGCTCTAGTCCCCGCCTACCACGCGTGGCTGGAGTTTCGAGCCTATGTAGAGGTCTTGGTCGAGCGTTACCGCGGCTCAGTCGAAGGCTCAGACCAGTTGGTGACGCTTCTCATGGCGGCGCACGGAGCGGATCGCCTAACTCCCGATGAAGTGGTGTCGCTTTTCGTCATGATGCTCCAGGGGGGTCATGAGACCACCTCCAACCTGCTTTCGATCGGGCTCTACGAATTGCTGCAGGTACCCGACCAGTGGCCTGCTCTCGTCGACGATCCGTCATTGATCCCGAACGCCGTGGAAGAGATGCTGCGGGTCGTCTCTCCGGCCCAGACGGCAAGTCGTCGGTGCGTCGCGCCAGTTGAGATTGGAGGTGTGGAGATCGAGCCCGAAGACACCGTCCTTGCGCTGTTAGGAGCGGCAAATCGCGATCCATCGATGTTCCCCGATCCGGATCGCTTCGACGTTCGGCGGCCGGAGGCGAAGCGACATATCGCCCTCGGTTTCGGTCCACACTTCTGTCTTGGTGCCTCGCTCGCTCGAGCAGAGACGACGATTGCGCTGAGGAAGCTCACGGAGCGGTTCCCGAAGCTGCAGCTCGCCACCACTGATGTTCGCTTCCAAGGTCCGTGGCAGCTTCGACGACTCGTGGAGCTCCCGCTGGAGACCGGACTGTAGGAACGGACCTCGTCTCGAGCAACCCGCCTGCTCCGCGCAATGGCCGGCGGCACGCCCGCCGTGCCAAGGCTGGAGGTGTACGGCGAGACCGCTCGCGCCCGCTCATGCGGGCGACATGCTTCTCTCCTCCGCCGACCGGCGAGCGGCGTCGAGATCGACCAACCACTGGGCACGCACGGCCCCGTTGATCTTGCAGTCGAGCAACAGAGGTGTCTCCGGCTGCGTGAGGCGCGGAGCGCACGCTTGCACATCCGCGGTTGAGCGGATCGTGACGGCCTCCATTCCCAGTCCGCCGGCGACTGCAGCAAAGTCAATGTCGTTGAACTGCGAGTGGTGGTGTGGGAGGCCCTCGAGGTCCAGGAAGTGCCGTTCCGCGCCGTAAGCTCGATCGTTCATCACCACGGCCACGAGCGGCAGCTGGAAGCGGACGGCCGTTTCCAGATCACCAAGCGTCATCGCAAGACCGCCATCACCGATGAACAGAATCGTTGCAAGTTCAGGACGTCCGATGGCGGCTCCGCAAGCCGTTCCCAAGCCCATTCCTACCGCGGCGAAATCGGTGGTTAGCCGAGCCCGCCCGGGCTCAGAAACCCGCATCGCCGTGGCGCCGAAACCCAGATGATGACCACCGTCGGTGATGACGAGCCGGTCCGCTGGCAGCAATCGATCGAGAGCCACCGTGAGAACCCGCGGATCGATGCCCTCCGCGTTGCTTTCATCCACCGGACCGAACACATCACGATCCGCCACAGCCCGCAGGATTTCAGGCTTGTGCAATCGGCGCTCGTCGGGAGCCGATGCTCCCTCTAGTAAGAGCTGGGCGCACATCAGGGCGTCGCCTGTCACAGCCACGTCAGTGGGTCCATACCGTCCGAAGGCAGCCGGATCGATGTCGAATTGCGCGATCCTCGCGTTTGGCGTTGCCGTCCCGTGTCCGCGGGTGAATCCATTCATGCTTGCCCCGAACGCTAGTACGCAATCCACTTGCCGTAAGACGGGGCGGACGGAGAAATCTGAGAAGCCCCCTACGACCCCGACGTCAAGCGGGCTTCCGGCGAACAGACCCTTGGCGAGAAAGGTCGTGCCGAGCAGGGCGCCGATCCGTTCGGCGAGCCCTTCATAGATTGCGCGTTCACCAAGGCCACCGCGGCCAACTACGATCAATGGAGTGGAGCTTTGTTCCAGGAGCTCGAGTGCTGGTCTAAGGTCTCCATGGCGAGCGGTGGGCGCGGTCTCACACGAGCCGGCGGAGCCCTTTCGCCGATCAGCTATGCCCGCCCACGGAGCATGCAGCACGCTCTGGGGAATCGCCAGCATCGACGCTGCGCCACTCACGGCTGCGTCCCAGGCAGCGTTGAATGCGTCGAGGAGCGCCACTGGCTCTGTGACATTGAAGTAAGCGACGCCGACGGCCTCGAGCATGTTCCGTTGACCAATTATCTTGAGATCTGACTCGCGGCCTGGTGATGACTCGGCCGTAATGATCAGGAGGCGATGACCGGCCTTGGCAGCAGTCGTTGCGGCCGTGAGTCCATTGGTGAGTCCGGGCCCACGACTGATGATCGCCACACCGACTTCGCCGGTCGCCCAGGAGTAGCCCTCAGCCATCGCCGTGGCCGCGTTCTCGTGCCACCCGTGGTAGTAGCCGATGCTCCGGCGGTCGAGGTCAGTGATTAGCGCGGCCGTGTCCTCCCCCATGAGGCCGAACGTAGTTCTAGTGCCCCGTTCGGCCAACTGGTCGACCACCACTTCATAAACATGAGCTCGAGCTGCTTGATCTGCGATCATCTGAAGTCGTCCTTTCGCTTCGACTAGAGCTTAGTTAGTCGGCTTGCCGCCGCGCAAGTTGCTTAGATGCTACGCGGCTACGTCCTGGCACCATGTTCATCGAGGACGCCTCGGCTCACTTGAATCCGTACGCCGCGCGATAGTCGGCGTAATGGTCACAAATTTGCTTTCTCGTCAGCCCGAACTCTTCGGGTTCATAGCTGTGCTGGCTGCGTGTCTGAGCGGCACTCTCGGCCGCCCAGCGTCGCATCCGTTCCTCCGTGTCCGCAGTCAGCTCCAAACCAAAGCGTTCATAGATACTCCTGACGACACCGAGTGGATCTCGGAGGAGATCTCGCTGCCACACGTCATGGAAGCGGTCGGGATGTCTGAGTTTCTCGGATTCATACCTGTCCAGCGCAATCTTCCAATAACCGAACTCGCGCCTACCCATCGCCGCTCGGTCGATCGGACCCGGATCGACGCCGTACCGCTGGGTGCCGGTCCGAAGCGCGACGAGCAGGTTTGCAATCGACGGAATCGCGAAGACCGGATCGCGGTGAGTGCAGACGACGCAGGCATCGGGAAAGGCAGCAAGTAGGGCCTCAGGGGCGAGTATGTCGCCTGGATTCTTCAGCAGCCATGGAGTCTCAGGAGCGGATAGACCGATTAGCGCAACAACGTCACGGATGTACTGGTACGCGGGCCGCACATTGCGACCAAAGAAGAACTTGTCGTACGTGGGCAGCGGTCCCCGCAAGGAGAAGTTCCCCGAGAACGTCTGACGGAGCACAACGTTCGTCTCGTCCATCTCGTCGGCAGCCACCCAGTGCAGCGCTTGTAGTCGCTCACGGTCGGCCTCCGCTCGGTCGCGTGCAGATCGGTACTCGGCGTAGTTGTCCCACCGGTCTCGTGGCGGCCGCACCATCGGCGTGTGTGCAAGCCAACTCTCGGTCCCCTGAAATCTCCGGTCTTGCGAGAGCAACTGATGGAGCGCGGTTGTTCCCGTTCGCGGCACGCCGACAACGATCAGCGGACGCTTGATCTGATTGCGCCGGTACTCTGGGTGTTTCCGGAAGCCCTCGTAAGCGTAGAGGCGTCCGATGAGCCCTGTGACGACAGGTCCTCGTATCACCGCGTCGCGCAGCTGCATGCCTTGTAGTCCTTGATCCTCGCGCAGCGCCCGCAGGATCATACGCAGCCCTTCGAGATACATTGGATCACCGAAGTCGTCGAAGCCAGTCGCTGACCTAGCTGCCTCATGCACCTCCTCCTCCGCGGCCCGAAGGTCTTCTGCGGCCAATCCGCTCATCCCGAAGCCCTGCATGGGACGGTCGCAGTCGACATCGCTCAGGCCTCCGGGAAGCGGCTGGAGATACACCGGGCGTTCGCTCCCATCATCGCTGCCTTGTCACGCCAAGATCCCACAGGATGTTCGGACAGGGAAAACCAATCGGACGACCACGAACGCTTCTCCGATCGTGATTGTAGTCGCTCGCTTGCTCACAGGCAAGTAGCTGTCTGTGCAGCTCGCTCCGAAACCGCCGAGCTTTGGTGCCCAAGATCAGGGCCCTTTCCTCCCCGCAAGTCCTGTTCACGAGCAAGTCCTCATCGACGGAGAGACTGGCCGCTCGGTCGGCCGCGGGAATCCGAGATCGTCTCACTTGCGCGAGGGCAAGTCAAGCGACTTCCCGACGAGTCCTTCGCTAGACTACGCCCTTGGCGATTCGCCCTGACTCCGTAGGGCCATACCCTTGTGAGCATGCGCAGTCGTCCCTCTATCAGACTAAGCACCTACCAATGAGGGGCAACTCGGCTGCCTCCGATATGAAGCTGGGCGTCGAAACGTCGCTCGAATGCCGTCTACAGTTGTTTCTCTCGGGCGATCCGATCGCGATTTCGGATCCGTACCCGCTCTACCATGAGCTGAGGGAACAGGGGCCTACGTATCGCTGTGGGCCGCTGGTCTTGGTGCCGCGCTACGAGGACGTCAAGGCAATCGCGACTGATGCCACGCGCTTCAGCAGCGACTACAGCCGCAAGGGCACGCGGGCGGCGGCAGTTCGCGCGCGCCTGATCTCGGATCGGGAGCGGCAGGCCTACGACGAAGTGATGGCCTTCGAATCGAACTTCCTGAATCGAAGTGACGGCGACCATCACACGAGACTCCGTGGTGCTGCCCATCGCGCGTTCACGCCGCGCCGGATAGCCGAGCTGAAGCGGTCCGTCATCGCATATTGCGACCGCCTGATCGCTGCCCTCGATGCGAGGCGCGACGAGATTATAGACATGGCACAGTTTGCGTACGAGCTGCCGCTGCAGGTGATCTGCGACATGCTCGGTGTTCCGCTTTCAGACCGATTCCAGATACTCCGGTGGGGAAACGCGCTGGTGTCAAATCGCGATGGTATCGACGGCAGAGCGCTGCTCGCAGCTCATGAGGCATGGCTCGCTTTCGACGATTACATCAGGCAGCTGATCGCCGAGCATCGACGCGCTCCTGGCGCCGGAGGACCATTCGTGGCCGCGATGCTGGAGGCCACAGAAGGTGGGGTGCTCGATAAAGACGAGGTCGCCGCCGAATTCGTGATGATGCTCCTCGGCGGGCACGAGACCACCTCGAACCTCATCGGAACCGGACTTCTCGGCCTGTTGAAGCAGCGCGACCAGTGGCAGGAGCTGGTTGGCGACCAGTCGCTGATCCCGACCGCGATCGAAGAGCTCCTACGATTCGTCACGCCCTCCCAGCTCGGTAGCCGCAGAGCCATCGTTCGAACCGAGATCGCCGGGCTCGAGATCGAGCCGGAACAGACGGTCGTGACGATACGGGGCGCCGCTAACAGGGACCCCGACATCTTCGACGATCCAGATCGGATCGACGTCCGGCGGGAGAACGCCCGCCACCATCTGGCGCTCGGATTTGGTCCCCACTACTGCCTGGGAGCGTCACTGGCGCGGCTAGAAGCGGACGTGACTTTTCGCGCCCTGACGACGGCGTTTCCTGACATGCAGCTCGCCGTCGAAGAGGTGAGCTGGACCGGGCCTGCGTCGCTACGCCGCGTCGCCTCACTCCCGGTGTCGCTGGGTTTCGGTGGGAACGTGTAGGGACCCGGACCTTTGAGCCACGACTGGGGTCCCGAACGCCGCGTTATGGTCCGCGTGGCTCGAGTCCGAACGTTTCCGCAATGGCGGCCAGACTCCCAACCTTTTCTTCCAAATCGGCGTTGAGGTTGGGAAACAGCTGAGCGCGGCCCACACTGAACTCGGTAAAGCCCTCGTCCGTGAACTGGTCCAGCTCGCCGGCGTGCGGGCGCGGAAGCCGGATGTAATAGGCGAACGCACGTCCGTCCGTACCGAGGGCCTGGCGTTGTACTTCGATCTGCTCGCGCGCGGCGACGCATGCGCGCAGATCCATATCCGGCGTCGAATACCAGCCGTCGCCGTATTCCGCGGCGCGGCGAAGGGCGCGCCGCGAACCTCCACCGACGACGAGCGGTACGAACGTAGGCCGGCTCGTGATCGTGATCTCGGGAAAGCTGAAGTGGGCCCCATCGTGGGAGAAGCGTCCGCCCTGACACGCAGCGCGGACGACCTGGAGCGCCTCATCGAAGCGCTCGCCTCGCCGCTCGAACTCTAGGTTGATCGCGTCGTATTCCTCTCGCATCCACCCGGAACCGGTCCCAAGCAATAGTCTGCCATTGCTGATCTTCTGAACAGTGATGGCTGCTCGCGCCGCCACCAGAGGATGATGCATGGGAAGCAGATACACGCCGGTCAAGAACTCAAGCCTGGGTGCGGCCGTGAGCACCGCTCCAGCCACGACGATCGGATCGCCGTACTCGATCGTCGCGGGGAGCGGCGAGGTAGCGGCATACGGATATGCGCCGGCATCGAGGGCTGTCGGCAGCAACAGGTGATCTCCGTATACGACGCGGTCAAAACCGAGGAGCTCGCCCTGCCGGGCCAACTCCACGACGTCCTCCGGCCGGTTGCCCAGCGCGGCAAAGCCGAACCGAAGTTGTCCACGACTCACGCTTGCACCGCAGCCATCCGAATCCGCTCCTCTTGCCGACACCGCATCGGGCAACAACCAGCGACCACACCAAGTGCGCTGCTCGTAGCATCCAGGTCCGGCGGCGACGCCATGATACCCCGCCCCACGCTACGCGCGGCTCGCGGGGAGCATCGACTGCCGCAGTGTCGATGCCCGGTTCAGAGGGATCCGTCGCGCCGCCGTACCTGCTTGCGGGCCCGTCAACTAGCCGGTACTGTGTCTGAGATTAGCGAGCCCGTCGCCTGGCGACGTCGAGGACAGCAAAGCTTGAGGAGCATTCATGCGCGTAGTCGTTGACACCGAGAAATGTGTCGCCGCCGGTCAGTGCGTGATCGAGGCGTCGGACATCTTTGATCAGCGCGAAGATGATGGGGTCGTTGTCCTTCTCGAACAGAGTCCGGCTGAAGATCGCGCCGACGCGGCTCGACGAGCGGCGGAGCTGTGCCCGTCAGCCGCGATTACGATTGTCGATGACTGAGTCAGCGCCTGTTCTTATCTGAAAGCGGGCACTGACCAGAGTCCTCCTTAGCGCGATGACGGTACTGACGGGCATGAGGGACGCCGACGACCGCCGCAGGCCGGGGCCTCGGAGAGGAGAAGCCCATGGACCCCGGCCCGCGTGGCAACTAGGAGCTCAGCACCCGCGGCATCTCAGCCAATGGGCACGAGTCGACTTGCCCCGGTGCGCGGCAGTGACTGCTCACCATGCCCGGCATCGGCAGCTCGCAAATCGTACCAAGATGCTTGCTGACGCGCAATCTGGTGTGGTGAACTTTTTGAGGCGACGCCGCACGTGAAAGCCTACTTCTTCTCATCTGATCGGGTTCCGCTCCTCAAGCTCTTGGAGGAAACCTCGTATCGCTAGCTCGAACGCCACTGGGTTGTCGCCAGCGACCAGGTGACCGG
>PMOY01000189.1 GCA_003165655.1 Solirubrobacterales bacterium | reverse complement strand
TTCGTGCTGGCCTCCTCGGTGCGCGTGCCGCTGGCGCAACTGCCGATCTCCAATGGCCTGTTCCCAGGCCTCGCCGGCGTGGTGAAGACGCTTGCCAATGAACTCGGCCCAGCTGGGGCCCGGATCAACGGTCTGCTGCCCGTCAGTCGCTACCGACCGGGTCCGTGAATTTGATGCCCTCAGCGGCGATCCCGATGAGGTGCGCGCCCGCCAGTCTGAGCAAATCCCACTTCGCAGATATGGCGAGCCCGAAGAGTTCGGGCGAGCGGCCGCGTTCCTGCTCTCACCGGCCGCCTCCTACATCACGGGCGCCATGATCCCGGTCGATGGCGGCGCCATCAGCTCGATCTGACCTCCCGGTCATCGACGCGTGCAAGAAGAAGACTGCTTCCGGCGGCGCCAAATTCGGCCGCGAGCTCGGACCAGCGACGCCACGATCCGCCGATGGAGGAGACTGCGCGAACGGATAAAGACAAACGCGTGAGCGTGACCTGCCCAATCTGCCACGAGGGCGAGCTGAGACGGATGGACGGCCCGCCCGAGTGGTACGTCCTCCCGCCGCCACGCTTGGCCTGCCGGACGACGAGGACAAGCGCGTGGGGCGCGGCGTGCCAATGGCATCAGCGCCTGTTCGCGTTGGGAGTACGTCGCCCGCGACGGCCGCGAGGCGCTCGCACTCGTTCTTCAACGACCGCGTGATCGCTAGCCCTCTGGCCTGGTCGCCCGACTCCCGGTATCTGGCCGTGCTGCTGCAGACGGACGAGAGGCCGTTAATCAGCACCGCGCTAGCGGTGATCGACCCGACGACGATGACGGCGAGGACGGTCGCCACCGGGGTCATCAGGGGCGCGAGCTTCGCCCCGTCCGGACCCGACCGGCTCGTGTACGGGGACGAGGCGCGCTCACAGCAGATCGAGGACGCGGTGAACCTGTGCACGGGCAACCCCGACGGCTCCGATCGCAGGCAGCTGAGCGCCGACGGCGACAGCCTCCGGCCGCTGTGGACCGCCAGGGGGATCGTCTACGACCGCGAGACGCGTCGGGGCGTCGGCCCCGCGCCCGCGTATCAGCTCTGGCTGCTGCACGGCGGCCACAGCACGCAGCTGACGCACCTGACACCCCCGGCGCTCGTCGCGGCGCTCGTGCCGCTGGCGGCGTCGGCTAACGGCAACCGGCTGATCACCGAGTACGAGGGGCCAGGCGTCGCCGTCCCGTTAGCGGTTCAGCTGTCGCCGCGCCGGGTCCGCGTACTCGCCACCGGCGGCACTGAGATACAGGGCGCCGGAATCTCGGCGGACGCCGGACCGTGCTGGTCGACCGCGATGCGTTCCCCACCGACAAGGGTGTCCTCGAGACAGTCCCGTTCGGTGGCGGACGGCCGACGCGGATCGCCAGCGGCGACCAGGCCGCCTGGAACGGCTGACCCAGCTCAGGGTCAACGGTCTGGCCATAGTCTTCCGCTTAGATCGAGCAGGAGCATGGGGTTCCTCCCGTTCCGGGTTTTGTTCTCCGGCGCTATGGCAGTCGGTACATCAGGGCGATGAGTTCGTCGCGGCGGTAGCCGTGGTGGCGGGCGAAGTCGATCAGTGCTTTCGTTCTTGCGATGACGGCGCCGCGTTCGGGGTTGCCTGTGACTCGGATCGCGCGGCCGCGTCCCATCTCTATGAGGCCCTCGTCGCGGAGTAGTCGTAGGGCGCGCAGGACGGTGTTGTTGTTGACGCCGAGGACGGTCGCTAGGTCGCGTGCTTGTGGGATGCGGTCTCCTTGTCCCGCCTCGCCCTCGTTGATCGCGCGGCGGATCTCAGCGGCGACCTGTTCGTGAAGCGGGGTCGGGTCTTCGCGATCTACGGCATCGAACGCGAGTTCCGGTCCATCGGCGCCACTCGGTCGGTTGACATTCGTCATGGGACTAACGAGACTAGCTTCAATGGCGACGCTACTCAAGTCTTCTGTTCGTAGGCGAGTGCGACGGTGGCTCGGCACGCTGTTTCGCGAAGCGCGACGCCTCGAACGCCGGCGCCGCCTTCGCTATGCGAGCGGAATCGTGCTGGCGTGCGGGATCGCCTCCGGTGGCGGCTTTCTCATCGCCAATCACGGCGAGTCTTCAACTGGCCCAGGAGACCATCCGGCGCTCCCGCTCGTCTCCTCGCTCGCGCTTCCGAAGGCGGGCGACTACTTCGCTCTCGCGACCGTCGGCGACCACATCATCCTGTCGGGCGGACCCGATGGGTCGCTGTTCCCTTCCGGGAGCACAACGTTACTTTCAGACGGGCGCGTCGTCGGGACGTGCGATGCGGCAACGGTTGAGCCCGGCACGCTCAAGCTCGGCCATGTCGCGCACGCCAACTGCGGTGATCCGGCGCTGTACGGCGAGCAGGTCCTGGCAGTCAGCTACCTGGTGCACCCTGTGTCAGGAACCCGTGGGGTCGGCGAGTTCGCGGTCCGGATCGCGCACGTCGATCCCGGTGCGCTCGACGGGTACACACTCGGTCCGGTCGTGATGACCTACCCGCAGTGCTCGGACTGCAGTGCGCAGTGGATCTACGGCGACGGCTCGGTGTGGCTGTACGACTCGTTCGACGGCGCGAACACCACGGCCACTCACGGTGAGCTGTTGCGCATCTCAAGCACAGGCGGCGTCGCTCAGCGCTGGGCGATACCGGGAATGACCCGGGCGCTGCTCGCGGTGAACAGCGAGGGGGTCTGGCTTGCACCGTCGATCGAGAGCGGCGGGCCACTCCACGCATCGCGATCGCAGATCGCTCGCTACCAGTCGCTGTATCGCATCACACCGCGCGCTCGGGCACCAGTGCCGGTGTTCAACACAGGCGGTGCCGCACGCTGGCTTGTCGCCGCTGGTGACACGGTCTGGCTTGAAACCGGTTACGCAAACCACGGCCCGAACCCGTACAAGCTCTGGCGGCTCCAAGGAGAGAACGCACGTCCGACGCTCCTCGGCCACTACCCAGCGAACGCCGATGAGAGCGCGGACATCGGGGAGTCACCACCAACCCACGCGGGCAACTCCACGATCGGGATCTACTACGTCACCAGTGCCGCGTACGAATCAAGCCTGAATGAGCCGCAACAGATCATCCGCCTATCGCCCGACACCGCCACACAGCACACTTTTGCGAGCGTGCCAGCCGCACCCGACGGAGACAGCTAC
>PMOY01000209.1 GCA_003165655.1 Solirubrobacterales bacterium | reverse complement strand
TCGCTCGCCGCCTATCTGATCACGCCCGAGACCGCGGCCGGTCCCGCGGGCGACCCGTCCGGGTTCGCATTCAACCTCCGGTACGCAGCCCCGGGGCTGACGCTCGCGCTCGCGGTGACCCCGCTCGCGCCCTGGCTCGATGGCGCTCGAGCACGGGCGGCGACGCTTGCCGTGCTCGCCGCGCTGCTTGCGGTCACGCTCGCCGAGGACCGGCTCTGGAACCCCGGCTACGCCGCCGGCGCGCTCGTCGTCGGCGCCACCGCGCTAGCCCTGGTCGGTGCCGGGATCGTCCTCGTCCGCCGTCCACCGGCCCGCCGGACGCTGATCGGCGGCGCCGTCGGCGCGCTGATCGTTCTCGCCGCGGGCGGCTACGCCGGAGAGCGCCACTACCTTCGGGGGCGCTACACGTTCCAGCCGGGCGTCTCCTCGCTGTCCACGGTGTGGGTGTGGGCGCGCAGCGTCCACCACGCGCGCATCGGGCTCGTGGGCACGTTGGGCGGCTTCTTCTCCTACCCGCTGTTCGGGCTCGACGACTCCAACCACGTGCTGTACGTCGCCCACCGCGGGTCGCACGGCTCGTTCACCCCGATCACCACCTGCCGCGCCTGGCGCAAAACGGTCGACGCGGGGCATTACCGCTACGTCGTCACCACACCGGCCCGGAGCCCGTGGAACCCCCACGCGCTCGGGTTCTCGCCCGAGGGCGACTGGACGAGCTCCGACCCCGCCGCCCGGCTCGTCTTGCGCCAGGTTGAGCACGGACAGCCGATCTCGGTGTTCGAGCTTACGGGACCGCTGGACCCCAGTGGGTGTCAGGAGAGAGCTCGACCCCGGCGGATCGCCGGTACACAAGCGGCCGGAGGCCGCCCCTCATAATCGCCCTTAATAGGCAGCCCTAATAATCTCCCCTGCTGGCGCGAGCCGCCGCTAATAACCTCCCCTGGATGTCCGCAACTACCGCCCTACTCGCCGAGCCCGAGCTCCAGCGCACCGAATGGGATCTCGAGCCACTCGTGGACGGCGAGGGCTCCGCCGGGGTCGAGCGTCAGCTCGACCGTGCCACCGAGCTCGCCGAGGAGTTCGCGAGAACGTATGCCGGCCGGGTGGCCGAGCTCGATTCCGCCGACCTGGCGGCCGCGATGCGCCAGCTCGAGACGCTCCACGAACTGGCCGGACGCGCCGGCTCCTACGCCGCGCTGCGCTTCTCCACCGACACCGCCGATCCCGAGCGTGGGGCGTTGCTCCAGCGCGTGCAGGAGCGCGGAACGCAGATCGAGACGAAGCTGCTGTTCTTCGAGCTCGAATGGGCAGCGATCGACGACGGCCACGCCGACGACCTGCTGCAGGCGGACGAGCTCGCGTTCTGCGCTCACCACCTGCGCAGCGCGCGACGTTACCGCCCGCACCTGCTCACAGAGCCCGAGGAGAAGATCCTGGCGGAGAAGGCGATCTCGAGTCAGGCCGCATGGGGACGCCTGTTCGGCGAGCTCACGTCGGCGCTGACCGTCCCGCTCGACGACGGTCAGGTCAAGCTCGAGCTCGCGCTCAGCCGCCTGCAGTCACCCGACCGCGACGTGCGACGCGAGGCGGCGGAGGCCGTCTCGGCGGCGCTCGAGCCGGGTATCCGGACGCGCTCCTTCATCTACAACACGCTCGTCCACGACAAGGCGGTCGAGGACCGCCTCCGCGGCTACCCGAATTGGCTCGCGAGCCGCAACCTGTCAAACGAGGCATCCGACGAATCCGTGATGGCGCTGATCGAGGCGGTGCGCCGCCGTTACGACATCCCCCAGCGCTGGTATTCGCTGAAGGCTCGGCTGCTCGGACTGCCACGGCTCGCGGACTACGACCGTTCGGCGCCCGTGACCGCCGAGGACGTCACCGTCGGGTTCGGCGAGGCGCGCGAGCTCGTCCTCGACACGTACGCGTCGTTCTCACCGGTCGCCGGGGAAGTCACGCGACAGTTCTTCGACGAGCGCTGGATCGACGCGCCCGTCCGTCCCAGCAAGCGCGGCGGAGCATTCTGCGCCTACACCGTCCCGAGCGTCCATCCGTACGTGATGCTCAACTTCACGGCGCGGCGCAGAGACGTCCTGACGATGGCGCACGAGCTCGGCCACGGGCTTCACGCCGCTCTTGCCCAGCCCCGGGGTGTCTTTCACCAGTCGACGCCGTTGACCCTGGCGGAGACCGCGTCGGTGTTCGGAGAGGCACTTGTGTTCGGGCGCCTGCTCGACGCCGCTGCCACGCCGCAGGCGCGCCTCAGCCTGCTTGCCGAGAGCCTCGAGGGCGCGATCGCGACGGTGTTCAGGCAGATGGCGATGAACCGCTTCGAGCATCTCGTGCACACCCGGCGCCGGGCCGAAGGCGAGCTGTCGGTGGACCGCATCAACGAGCTCTGGACCGAGACGCAGGTCGAGCTGCTCGGCGACTCGGTGGAGGTGACCGACGGCTACCGGATGTGGTGGTCATACGTTCCCCACTTCATCAACTCGCCGGGTTACGTCTACGCCTACGCCTATGGGCAGCTGCTTGCGCTCTCCGTGTACCGTCGTTACGTCGAGGAGGGCGACTCGTTCGTCCCTCGCTACCTCGAGCTGCTGTCCGCGGGCGGGTCGCGCAGCCCGGAGGAGCTCGGCGCGATCGTCGGCATCGATCTCGCCGATCCGGGTTTCTGGGACTCCGGCCTCGCGCTCGTCGAGGAGCAGCTCAGGGCAGCCGAGGCGGCGGCCGCGGAAGTCGCGGGGTCTAGCGGGACGGAGTAGGGGCGGGGCGCTTCGGCGGCGGCGCGTGGGCGGCGGAGGCGATCCGCCGGGCGGGGCGAGCCCCCGGACGCTGCGGCGATCCCCCGGGGTCTGGGCGATGCCCCGCGCCTGGGCGATCCCCCGCGCGAGAGGCGATCCCCCGGGGTCTGGGCGATCCCCCGCGCGAGAGCCCCCGGACGCTGCGGCGATCCCCCGGGGTCTGGGCGATGCCCCGCGCCTGGGCGATCCCCCGCGCGAGAGGCGACTGGTAGTGAATAATCCTCAGTGGGTTGCACCTCGCGCGATACTGGCGGGGCAATGGCATACGTACCGCCCGCCCGCCATCTGCTGCGCGCCAAGGATCTCGCCGACGCCCGGTATTTCGAGCCGCTGGGTGTCGAGGACCTGGCCCGCGCCGCCAGGCTCTCGCGCGCTCACTTCAGCCGTGAGTTCCGCCGCGCGTTCGGCGAGTCGCCGCATTCCTACCTGCTGACCCGGCGCTTGGAGCGCGCCGCAGCGCTGCTGCGCATGACCGACCGCTCCGTCGCCGACATCTGCTTCTCGGTGGGCCTGCAGAGCGTTGGCTCGTTTACTACGAGCTTCACGCGCACGTATGCCGTGTCGCCCACGGCATACCGAGCGACGTTCCCGCCGCCGGCCCACCACGCGAGGGTCCCAACGTGCATCCTGCGTGCATATGGGCGCCCGCAACGCAGCACGTTTCGAGAAGACAGCGCCGCGAAGCGAGACTAGGGTCACGGACGACCATTCAGTCGACGGCGCCGCGGCGCCAAGGAGGACAACATGTTCAAGATCTCGACCTCGCAGCTGTGGGTGCACGACCAGGAGGAGGCGCTCGCGTTCTACACGCAGAAGCTGGGCATGGAGGTGCGCATCGACGTGACCCTCGCCGAGATGGGCAACTTCCGCTGGCTCACGGTCGGCCCGGTCGGCCAGCCCGACATCGACATCGTGCTGATGGCGATCCCGGGTCCGCCGGTGATGGATGCCGAGACGGCGGAGCAGGTGCGCGAGCTGATGGCGAAGGGCTTCGCCGGCACGGTCTTCCTCACGACCGACGACTGCCGAGCCTCCTACGAGGAGCTCAAGGCCCGCGGCCTCGAGTTCTCCGAGCAACCCGAGGAGCGCCCGTACGGGATCGACTGCGGGTTCCGTGACCCGTCCGGGAACAGCCTGCGACTCACCCAGGTTCGCGACCTGTCCGCGGTCTGAAGCGCGGATTCGACCTGGGATGCACCCCGGCCGCCCTGTCGACCAGCTCGGCGGGGCGGCCGGTGCCGCCTACGGCCTGGTGCCGCCCACGTCCGTCGGGGTTTGGCGCTCGGGCCTGGCCCACGAGCGTCGGGCTCGGCGCTAGGAGACCGCTGAAGAAGTCGCGATCTAGGCCTGCGCCCCGGCGTCGCGCATGAGCTCGGCGACGGGCACTGCGTGGAGGCCCTCGTCGTGGAGCCGACGATGCAGCGCGATCAGCAGTGGGAGCAGGCTCGCCTCGTTGTGCACGCTGAGCTCGACCACCTCGCCGGCGTGGAGCTTTCCGATTGCGTCGTCGGCGTTGAGCTCGACGGCCCCGGCGATCGGTCGGCCACCGGCGCCGTGGGCGATCAGGTATTGGCCGATGCTGAAGCCCCGCGATGTGTAGAGGAAGTGGTGCCCGTAGCCGAACGCATGGATCATCCGCCGCAGGTAACCCCGGGTTCCCAGCCAGCCAACGAGCCCGCTGGATGGCAGTCGCGGCACTGCCTGCTCCTCATCGGCGTGGAGGGCGTCAAGCTCGCTCTCCGACGGCGCCTGCTCGAGCGAGAAGGTGACCTGGTAGCCCTGGTCCGCGGCCGCGGTCGCGAGCGCCGGCACCTGAGCCCCGGGAGCGTCGATAAGCACGCCCACCTCGCGGTAGCTCGTCTGGACGACCTTGACCGGTCGCATCCCGCCGAAGGCGTGCGAGAGCAGCGAATAGGAATCGGTGGTGGTGAAGACCCAGCCGCCGATCGCGAGCACGGCCGCCATCGTTGTCACAAGCTGCGCGGTGCGCAGCCGCCACGCCGGCGCCGGCTTGATCCGGCGCTCGTCGGTGAAGATCAGCGATGCCGTCGAAGGACGCCGGGCGAACGAGCCGTCGGGCTCGGGATGCTTGGCGAGCGCGCGCTCGATCGCCGGACCGAGGTCGGCAGGCTTACGGACGACCTCGGCGAGCCCGAAGCGCTCGAGCGCGCCGTTGCTCGCGCGCACGTGGCCATAGCCGAAGCCGAACGAGACCACTGGGCAGCCGCGGATGATCGCCTCCAGCACAGTCAGCCCGGCGCTCGAGTGAACGAGCGCGTTCGATGCCGCGAGCACGTCGCCCATCCGATCGGTGAAGCCCATCAGCCGCAGCCTGGCCTCGTTCGGGAAGCGCTTGGCCAGGCGCGCACGGAGCTTGTCGTTGCGTCCGCATAGCGCGAGCACGATCGCGTCGGGGACCTCGAGCGAAGCCGCTACCGCACTCGCGAGATCGCCGACCCCCCAGCCACCTCCCGAGACGGCGATCACGGTCGCGGCGGCGGGCAGCCCGAGGGCGAGGCGCGCCTCAGAGCGGGCGCGCGGCGCCAGGAACGAAGGCAATGTCGGCGGCTTCGCCCAGCGCACGCTGCCGGGCCCGGCGATCCGTTCCGCCTCCTCGAGCGACTCGGGGTGAGTGATGAAGTGCAGATCGACATAGGGGTGCGCCCAGAAGCGCAGCCCTGCGAGGTCGGTGATCGACGAGTAGACCGGAACCTTGAGCGTGCCCCGTCGTCGCAGCTCGCCGAGAATCGCGGTGACCCCCGGATAGGTGGAAACGATCAGATCCGGGTTGTGCGCGCGGATCAGGCGCATCAGCCCGCGCCGACCGAACGCCGTCAGCAGTCGCTGCGCGAGCCACCGGGTCGGCGGGAAGTACATGAACAGCCAGTACTGGATATCGAAGAGCCACGGGAGCCAGCGGAACATGAAGGCCGAGTTCTCGCGCAGCACCTTGGTCAGGAGTGGACCCATCGCGGGTAGGCCGTTGACGATCGATACGCGCGCGTCCGGATCCTCGTCGGCAAACTCCCTCGCCACGGCCCGGGCCGGGAGGTCGTGACCCTCGCCGATGTCGGCCGAGATGATGAGGATCTGGCGCGCCCGCGCCTCGGTGTCGGGCTCGCCCGCCGGGATCACCGCCTGGGCCACCTCGTGCTCCGCCGCAGCTGCCTGCTCATGGCGCCAGGCGACGTAGCGCCGCACGCCTTCATGGAAGGGCGTCGCAGCAGTCCAGGACAGCTCGCGCTCGGCGCGCTCGCTGGAGACGACCTTGCCGCCGAAGTCGCCGGGCCGGGCGGGGGTGTAGACGATCTCGACGTCGCCGATCAGGTCCTTGACCGTCTCGGCGATCTGCTTGATCGTCACCGTCTCGTCGCTCGCGAGGTTATAGACGCGGTTCGCCGCGAGCTCGTTCAGCCCCAGCGCGACGCCCTCGGCGAGATCCTCGACGTACACGAACCTCCGTGACTGGCTGCCGTCGCCGGCGAGCGTCAAGGGGTCGCCCTTGAGCGCCTTGTTGACGAACGCCGGGATGACCGCGGCCTCGCGGGCCCGCGGGCCGTAGGGGATGCCGAAGCGCAGGATCGTGTAGTCGATCCCGTAGAGCTCCTGATAGGCCTTGCAGTAGAGCTCGCCGGCCAGCTTCGTGCTCGTGTAGAGATGGCTCGGCGGCGGCAGCAGCGTGTCCTCGTCGACGTCGTCGTCGGCGCAGTCGGAATAGACCCAGATCGTGCTCGCGTAGAGGATCCGCTTGACGCCCGAGCGACGGGCGGCTTCGAGCACCGTGACGGTGCCGCGCGCGTTGACGCGCTCGGCGTCCTCGGGCTCGGCGTGGACGTCGTTGACGTCTGCGACCGCGGCCAGGTGGGCGACCGCGTCGCAGCCCTGGAGGGCCCGCTCCAGCGCCTCGCGATCGGTGATCGAGCCGAGCACGGCCTGGACGCTGCCTGCCTCGTGCCACGGCGAAGGACGGAGGTCGTAGATGATCGGTTGATGTCCGCGCAGGCGGAGCTTGTCGACCACATGCGAGCCGATGAAGCCAGAGCCGCCGGTTACGAGCACTCTCATGTCAGTGAGTACCCGGCCGGTAGTACAACGGCACACAAGAATGGTTCTGCGCCACCCAGTCGGTATTGGGCAGCTCGACGTCGTGGCCCATGATGCGATGGCACGGCTCGTCGTAGACCCGGCCCGTCGACCGCTCGAGCCAGTCGAAGACGATGTACTTGTACAGCCCCGAGATCATGCCCTCCGGGAGCTCGACGCGGCCCTGATGAATCGGGTCGAGGTGCTCGCGCGCGACCTCGTTCTTCCACGCCACGATCTCCTCGAGCCGCTCGATTCCGACCAGCCCGAGCGCCGCCGTGAACTCGTTCATGCGGAAGTTCAGGCCGGGGATCGAGTAGTCGGGCTTGCCATAGTTGCGAAACGAGCGGGCGTGCTGGAGTACCTCGGGACGGCTCGACACGAGCACGCCGCCCTCGCCGGTCGTGATCGTCTTAGTCGCGTAGAGCGAGTAGACGCCCGCATCGCCGAAGCTCCCCGGGCGAGCGCCGTTCCAGCTCGCGCCGTGGGCGTGCGCGCAGTCCTCGAGCAGAAAGATCCCGTGCTCGGCGCAGTAGGCGGCGATCTTCTCCGAGTCAAATGCGATGTGCCCGCCGATATGGACGAGCATCGCCGCCCGCGGCTTGTGCCGTTCGGCCTGGGCCTCGAAGTCGTTGAAGGACATGCAGAGGTCCTCGCGGTTACAGTCGACGAACTCCACGCGCGCACCCGCGTGGAGCGCGGCGAGCGGCGTGGCCATGAAGGTGTTCGACGGGCACAGGACCGTTTCCCCCCGGACACCGGCGAATTCGAGCGCGGCGACGGCTCCGCCGGCCCAGCTCGAGGCTGCGAGGGCGGGGATCTGGTTCCACTGCTCCCATGCTCCTTCGAACCGCTGCACGAGCTCGCCCTCAGACCAGCGGCCTGAGTCGAAAACGCCGTCGATCAGCTCGTGCACGCGCGCGCGATCACGGTCGTCGAACCCGATCGCGAAGCGCGCGAAGTCGGGTACGCCTGTGTTGGAAGCGATGGTCATGTTGGTCTGGCGGCCTCGAGGTCCGCTGGATGCACCTTTGTCCGGTCGACGGAGTCGACAGGCCGGCCGGCACCCAGCCGCGCGCGCAACAATCGTCGCAGCAGAGGCTCTCAGACGGTTAGGACGGTACCGAGTTCGCGCCGGTTGAGCTCTGCGATCACCAGCGGCAGGGCCTTCGCGGTCCGCCGATACGAGTTCCGCGAGCTATAGAAGTCGGCGTCGTGCAGGAGGATCACGTCGCCCGCGCCGATTTCGTCGGTGGCCCGCGCCGCGATCCGCTCGGGGGTCGTAAACCTCCGCCAGTCCCTTCCCCACTTGGACCACAGCAGTGGACGCAGCCCGTCAGCCCGCGCCGCGCGCAAGCCAGCTTCGCTGTAAACGCCGTACGGCGGTCGGTGGAGCTCAGGCGAGCGCCCCGTCGCGTCTTCGATCGCGGCCGCGCCGCGCCGGTAGTCCTCGACGATCTCCTCGTCGGACAGCCGCAGCTGGCAGCGGTGACGATGCCCGTGCAGACCGATCACGTGTCCCGCCGCGACGATCTCAGCGGCGAGCGCGGGGCGGCGCTGCACTTGCTCGCCGACGAGGAAGAACGTCGCCTTCACGCCCACCTGCTCGAGGACGGCGAGGATCGCGGGCGTGCCCTCGGGATGGGGCCCGTCATCGAACGTCAGCGCAACGCCGCCCTCGTCGGGCACGGTGAGCGGGAGTCGCAGACGCCGCGCAGCGCCTGGCAGGACCGTGGCGAGGGCCGGTAGGGCGTGGCGAAGCATGGAGGAGATGATGGCGCGTGGCGCGTGGGCGCGGCGGGGCGCGTGGGCGCGGCGGGGCGCGGCGGGGCGCGTGCGCGGGGCGCGTG
>PMOY01000285.1 GCA_003165655.1 Solirubrobacterales bacterium | reverse complement strand
ATGCACGTCGTCGAGGGCATCTCGGACCGCGTCATCGCACTCGACCATGGTGTCAAGATCGCCGAGGGAAGCTACGAGCTGGTGGCAAAGCATCCGGCCGTGATCGAGGCGTACCTGGGCCGCGACCCCGAGGCGCTCGCCGAGGCCTGACGATGCTGCTGAGCCTCGAGAATGTCACCACGTACTACGGCCAGATGCGGATCCTCGAGGGGATCTCGCTCCAGGTCGACGCGGGGGAGCTCGTCTCCCTGCTGGGCGGCAACGCGTCGGGAAAGTCGACGACGCTGAAGACCGTGCTCGGGATCGTGCGCGCGCGGTCGGGGCGTGTCCTGCTCGACGGCGAGGAGGTCAACGGCTGCGATGTGCCGACTCGCATCTCCCGCGGCCTGGCGATCGTTCCCGAGAACCGCAGGCTGTTTGGGCAGATGACCGTCCGCGAGAACCTCGAGCTCGGTGCGGTGCTGCGACGTGGCGCGAACCTCGACGAGGATTTCGAACGCGTCCACACGCTGTTTCCGAGGCTGCACGAGCGCCGCGATCAGCTCGCCGGGACGCTCTCCGGCGGTGAGCAGCAGATGGTCGCGATGGGGCGCGCACTGATGTCACGACCGCGGTTGCTGCTCATGGACGAGCCCTCGATGGGCCTCTCGCCCGCGCTCGTGCAGCAGAACTTCAGAATCATCAAGGAGGTGCACCAATCGGGGGTCGCGATCCTCATGGTCGAGCAGAACGCCGCGATGGCGCTCTCGATCGCCGACCGCGGCTACGTGCTCTCGACCGGCGAGATCGTCCTCTCGGGCGCCGCCAAGGACCTGCTCGCGAGCGAGGACCTCAAGCGGGCGTATCTGGGCTCGTAAGGGGCGGCCGGAGAAGCCGTCAGTCATTTCGTCGTGGGCTCTGACAGCGCAATCCCGTGAGCATCGGCAGCGTGCTCCGCGTACAAGAGGTGGTGAGGATCTCTAGCCAAGGGGCTAAGGCCAGTTGGCGAGCTCTTGGCCATCATTGTGCTGTGGACGCTTGCGCGATGACCACGCTGCCCCGAGGCGATGATCGCGACCGTGTGAGCGGGCTGGATGGGCCCGCTGGACACGATCGTCGCCGTGCATTGGCCGAGCGACCCTGCTGATGGGACTCACCGTGGCGAGAACGGCCGGGAGCCGTCGTATGCTCAGATCGACTATGGGTTGCGCTCCGGCACGACGACGAGGACGAGCGGGCGTCGCGCGAGGCGGCGATATGGCTTTGCGGCTGGGAGGCTGTTGAGCGGTCCAACGGAGAGGAGGCTCCATGACGTACAGGATTGACCCCGACGACTACTGCACCGAGGATGGGTGCAAGCGCCCGAAAGCCACCGGCGAACAGGTCTGCTCGCAGTGCCTGCGACTCGCCGGCGCCACAGCCCCCGACCGCGGCACCGCCGATACCTCCAGCGCTGCCATCAGCCCCCGCGAGCTCAAGCCCGAGATCCAGGAGTTCCTCGCCGACGAACCCAAACCACCGCGCTGCGTCGCCTACCTCTCGATGGCCGGGGACGTGATCACGCTCGAGCTGACCGGTGACCCTAGGTTCACCGAAGCTGACGTCGAGGCGGTCGCCGCCGCACTGTCGAACCTGCGGAAAGCGGCGTGAGCCGGGGCCTACCCAACGGCGGGAGCGCCTAGCTCGTACAGTGGCTCGCCGCCCATCGCGACCGACACGCTGTTGGCGGTCGTCGCGAGGTGATCGTGGAGGGCCAGCGCCGCCGTGTCCGGTTCGTGCGCGGCGCAGGCGGCGAGAATCGCCTCGTGCTCGTAGCCGCGCTCCGCGAGCCGGCGGCTCTCCGGAACCGCGAGGCAATAGCGCTCGCTCGTCTCCCAGACGGGGCGGATCAGGCGCTGTAGCCAGGCGGAGTCGGCGGCCTGGTAGAGCGCATAATGGAACGCGGTGTGCGCGGCCGATGTCGCGGCCGAATTGTCGTCGGGCATCTGCTCGAGCGCGGCCAGGCGCAGCCGTGCCAGGTCCTCGCGCCGATCGTCGAATCGCACGGCCGCGCGGCGGATCGCGAGCACCTCGAGCGCGAGTCGCACCTCGTAGACCTCGGCGAGGTCGGCGATTGACAGCTCGGTGACCCGCGCCCCGCGATGCGGGATGTTCTCGACCAGGCCGGCCGAGTCGAGGCGCCGGACGGCCTCGCGGATCGGCATCGCGCTCATCTTCAGCGCAGCGGCGAGCTCCTCGATTGGCAGCCGCTCGCCCGGCCGGAGGCGTCCCGTGACGATCGCCTTGTGCAACGTCTCGAACGCCTTCTCCGCCAGCGTCCGGGGCCCAGTACCCGCATCACCGGCCGCGAGCACGTCGAGTGACGATTCCATCGTCGCTCTAGTATCGGAATCAATGATCAAAAGTCAAGAACGCCCGAGCAGGGAGCGTGCCTTCCAGCTTGACACTGCCGACCCGCTGGGCTCGTTCCGAGACCGGTTCGTGTTCGCCGACGAGTCGATCTATCTCGATGGGAATTCGCTCGGGCGCCTTCCGCGAGCAACCGTGTTGCGGCTGGAGCGGGTGGTTGGGTCCGAGTGGGGCGCGGGGCTGATCGGGTCATGGCGCGACGGCTGGATGGACTTGCCGGGTGGCGTCGGCGACAGCGTCGGTTCGGTGGCCCTCGGCGCCGCGCCCGGCCAGGTGCTCGTCGGCGACTCGACGACGGTCTGCCTCTACAAGCTCGCGGTCGCGGCGCTGGACGCCCGCCCCGGGCGCACCGAGATCCTCACCGACGTCGACAACTTCCCGAC